>NZ_JQFA01000002.1:2561438-2881618 GCF_000763385.1 Leptolyngbya sp. KIOST-1 | reverse complement strand
AGGGTCTCCAGGTCGGGGTAAATACCGGTGGGAATGGGCACCTTGGCGCTGGTGGGGATGGCATCGAAGTCGATCCCGCTGGGTTCTGCGCCTGCTTCAAACAAACTAAACTGCTCGTCGGCCATTGCTGTCGGGGGCTCACATCCTTTCGGAGTCATTGTAAAGGGTCTGGCCCCTCGATGCCGTAACGCTGCAGCCGTGGCATGACAATTCTGCCCCACGGGGACGATCGCCCTGAAGCTACACCCCTGAGGCTAGACCAGGATGACCAGCGGAGAGGCGGCCTGAGTGGGTCTGGCCACCCTGCCCCACAGCTAGCCCAGGGATGGCATTGTATAGTAGACAATTAGCCTAACTGTGTTTTTGTCCAGGAGCCTCAGCCTTGACTTTTTCCGCCGAAGATTTTGCCAAAGCCCTCGAAGCCCACGATTACGATTTTCAGGTGGGCAGCACCGTGCGGGGTACCGTGATCTCCTTCGCCTCCGACGGGGCAACTGTCGATATTGGCGGTAAGTCGGCGGCCTTCTTGCCCATTCGCGAGGCAGCGGTGCGAGCCGTTACCTCCCTGGAGGGGGTGCTCGAACCCGGCGCTGAGTATTCTTTCCAGGTGATCCGCGACCAGGATGCCGATGGTCAGGTGCTGCTGTCGATTCGCAAGCTCCAGCTCAAGCAGCTGTGGGATAAGCTGGCCCAGCAGGCCGAAGCCAGCGAGGTGCTGGAGGTAAAGGTGACGGGCTACAACAAGGGCGGCGTAACGGTTGACGTGGAGGGGCTGCGCGGGTTTGTGCCGCGATCGCACCTGGGCCGCTCCTACGAAAACTTGGCCGATGCCGTGGGCCAGCGGCTCACCGTGGGCTTCTTGGAGGTCAACCCCGGTGCCAACAAGCTGGTGATGTCGGCCAGGCTGGCCGCCCGCAGCCAGGTAATGAGCACCCTGGAGCTGGGCCAGCTGATCGAGGGCACCGTGGCCAGCCTCAAACCCTTTGGTGCCTTTGTGGAGTTTGACGGCATTAGCGGCTTGCTGCACATCAAGCAAATCAGCAAAAACTACGTCGAGTCGCTGCCCACGGTGCTGAAGGTGGGCCAGTCGGTCAAGGCGGTGGTTGTGGGGCTAGACCCCGATCGCAACCGCATTTCCCTGTCCACCAAAGTGTTGGAAAAGTACCCCGGAGAACTGCTCAAAGAGCCTGAGGCGGTGTTTGCCGACGCCGAAAACCGCCTGGGCGATGTCAGCAAAGTGCTGGCCGAGAGCGAGGCCTAACCACCATGGGCACCGTTTGGGAACTCGACTTTTACTCCCGGCCCGTGCTGGATGACAACCAAAAGAAGCTCTGGGAAGTGCTGCTGTGCGAAGGGCTGGTGGGTACGGGCGCAGATGCCGAGCGGCTGTTCCGCTACAGCAAGTTTCTGCCCAGCAGCGAGGTCAACTCGATTTCGTTGAAGGGGGCGATCGAAGAGGCGATCGCCGAGGCGACCAGCCAGGGCATTGCTCCCCCCAGCCGGATTCGCTACTTTCGCTACCAGATGCAAAATATGATTTTGCGGGCCTGCGAAGAGGCGGGTATTCCAGCCCGGCCCAGTCGGCGTACGGTGGCCCTGCAGCGGTGGCTGCGCGATCGCAACCAGACCGTCTACCCCCAGATGGAGGGCTATAACAGCGCCCCCTCCCCTTCGGTGGCGGCCCCGCCCCCGAATCCCCAGCCGCTGCCCGACGCCCTGTTGGGCCAAAAGTGGGCCTTTGTCACCCTGGAAGCCGCCGCCTTTGCCGATCTGCCCGAGTGGGAGATCGACTTTGGTGAGTCGTTCCCGCTGGATATGGCGAACCTGAACCCCGACACCCCAATTCCGGGACTGCTGATTTTTTCCCCGCGCGCCTCGGCCCTGTCCGCCTGGATGTCGGGTCTGGAGCTGGCCTACTGGCGGATTGAGGCCAGCAAAAACCCCGCGATCGTGCTGGAAACCGGGGCCGCTGACAGCTGGATTTTGGCGGGTTTACCTAACGCTGGCCTGCTGGCCGAAGCCCAGGCCTTCGAGTCCGCTAAAGCCAAGGCCAACCAGGTGCACTTCATCGGTATCCAGGCCAGCCCCGAGAGCGACTCCTTCGCCGGGTTTTGGCTGCTGCAAGAGCTGCCACTGGGGTAAGACAATGGCATCAAGGATGATTACTTGCCTATCAGCTCCCAGGGTTCTTCAAGTACCCCGGGAGCTAGTTCTGCCTGATTGGAGATACTCGTGATGCAAGGCGCTAAGTATCCTCCACTCCTGCAAAGAATCATCCAGTGGCCCCACTGGCGCAATGTGGGTATCTATGCGCTGCTGCTGGCGATCGCCCTGGTGATGGTATTCCCCCTGCTGTGGCTGCTCAGCACCTCCTTCAAAGGGCCAACCGAAAACCTGCTGGCCACTCCGCCCCAGCTACTGCCCCAGCAGCCGACGTTGGCCAACTACCGCCAGGTGTGGCAGACCAACCCCTTTGGCCAGTACTTTCTCAACAGCACCATCGTGGCGGTGCTGACGGTGGCGGCCAACCTGCTGCTGTGCTCGCTGGCGGCCTACCCCCTGGCCCGACTGGTGTTTTGGGGCCGCGATACCCTGCTGGCGCTGATCGTGGCCACGATCATGATTCCGTTTCAGGTGGTGATGATTCCGCTGTACATTCTGGCGGTCAACCTGGGCCTGCGAAACACCTACCTGGGGCTGGTGCTGCCCTACCTGGCCTCGGCCTTCGGCATTTTTCTCATGCGCCAGGCGTTTCAGGGGGTGCCCAAGGAACTGGAGGAGGCCGCCCGCATGGATGGCTGCTCTGACCTGGGCATCTGGTGGAACGTGATGCTGCCCGCCACTCGCCCGGCCCTGGTGACGCTGGGCATCTTCGTGTTTATCGGCACCTGGGGCGAATTTCTCTGGCCGCTGATTTTGCTCGATCGCCCCGAGCGCTATACCCTGCCTCTGGGGGTGGCCCGGCTGGCGGGCAGCTTTTCGCTCGACTGGCGGCTGATTGCAGCGGGGTCAATTTTGTCGGTGCTACCTGCGATCGCGGTCTTCATTCTGCTACAGCGATACATCGTTCCTACCGAGACGGGCAGCGGCGTGAAGGGGTAAGGCGTAAGCAGTGATTGGTGGGGAAACCCGTCACTATTTGCCCTGGTCCCTGACCAATAACGCCGACCAATGTTGGTATACTACTGATCAGTAATAGATACTGCCTTCCTCTCTGACCCAGTTCCCTGGTTTGTTCGCCTATGGCCCCTCCTTCCTCAGTTTTGCCAGCCTCTAGCCTCGATGATGACTGTCGGCTGGTGAGGCTGTCGCCGGAAACGCTACAGTTGGTGGCCGACTTTTTTAAGGTGTTGTCGGAGTCGAGTAGACTGCAAATTGTCTGCGCCCTCAAAACCGGGCAAAAAAACGTCACCGAAATCATTGAGTTCACTGGGCTGGGGCAGGCTAACGTATCCAAGCACCTGAAGATACTGGCTCAGGCGGGCATTGTAAAGCGCCAGCAGCAGGGCGTGTGCGTGTATTACCAGATTGCCAGCGGCTTTGTGTTCGAGCTGTGTGAGTTGGTGTGTGACTCGCTGTCGGTGCAAATTCAGCAGCAGTCTGAACAGATTGCCCACCTGGAGGCGTTTCGTCAGGGTTAGGTGGGTAGGCGATTGGGCACTGGTCTGCTAGGCGTTGATAAGTAAAATGGCTGTAGTGCAACTACTTCAGACTGATGGATTGTCCTCACTGCCAGAGCCAACAAGTTGTCAAAAACGGGCGAGAGTCGCTTTCGGACGGCCCGGTGCTTCAGCGCTATCGCTGTAAGGGGTGCAGCAAGTGCTTTAATCACCGAACCGGCACCCCGATGGCTCGCCTGCGCACCCCAAGTTCAGTGGTTGCGACCGCCCTCAATGGTCGCGAAGGCCTGGGGATACGAGCGACTGGCCGCCTGTTTGGGGCGTCGCACTCTACCATTCTGCGGTGGGAAGAGCGCTTAGCCCGTCAGGCGGATGCCTGGTCGCCGCCAGCCCCAAGCGGTCGAGAGGTGACGCTGGAAGGCGATGAAGTCTACACTCGCGTGGGCGAGAACCTTCCCCCCCGCTAGTTCTGAGGGCTGGACCATTCACTTTATTGACCGCCAGAGCCGCTACTGGGTGTCCACGATGGCCGGGCACAAAGACGAACTGCTGTTTCAACGGGGAACCCAACAGGCCTGGCAGTGGGCCAAAGGCTGCCCGTTCATTCGCTGGTTTACCGACGGAGAACCCCGCTATGCCAAAGCGTTGTGGGACTTGGCCAGCGTGTATCTGGCCCTACGGGAGTGTCCCAGTCGGTACCGTACCCGCAAAGTCTGGCGGCATGGCCTGGAAGTGGCGATGAAAATCAAAGGGGGTCTCAAGGTCTCAGGCGGGTCGTCTGGGTGAGGCCAGAGCATCCCTACACCGCTATTAGCCTACTGGCTGAGGTGCATGCGAATCATAATGAGGCTCACAATGCTGCTCTGAGACGGCGATGCAGCGCTTATCGTCGGCGTCAAAATCTCTCCGCCAAGACTCGGGATGGATTGCAGCGGGCCTTAGAGGGTCAGAGGATTCTCCATAATTAATTGGGTCAGGCCCCATTGGGAACTTGGCAAACGGACAACTCCGGCAATGGCGATCGACCTGTGTACTCGCCCGCTATCCACCCAGGAACTCCTCTGCATGAGAGGGGTTCAATGTATCTCCTCTTAACAGACCAGCGCCGGGAATCCAGAGGCGCTGATCGGCCACGAAAATCTCCAAATCCTGGACTTGCAAACCGATGGTTAGCGCCGTGCAGAGATTGCGGATGATGCGATTGTGATTGGGCGTACCGCCAGTCATGGGCACGATCTCTCCATCAATGTATTCATGGCGAAACTCAGAAGCGACCTCTAAGCCGAGGTATTCCTCTGGTGAGTAGGTGCGGGAGACCTGGGGCTGGGCAATCATAGGACTTCTATCTATGGCTCCATCAAACTGGCTACAGCTACCCTTCTGATGGTAAGCCATGACCTATGGATGCTACTAAGCTTTACAGTTTGCCCTGGCTCTTGATGCGCAGGTAGCTCTCCACCAGCGGGTCTGAGATCTGGTGGGCCGGGGCATCGAGCACCAGCACGCCGCGCCGCTTCAGGCGGGCAAAGGCGGCTTCTCGCTGGCTGAGCAAGTCTAGGGCAACGGCCCTTTGGTAGGCGGCATCGACCTCGGCGGTGGGCTGATGGGCCTGGCGATCGATCGCCGGATCGCGCAGGGTAATGCAAAAAGGCAGGTGGCGGGGGCGCAGCCGGGCCAGGGCCGAGAGCAGTTCGGCGCTGGCGGTCTCATCCACAATGTCGGTAATGATTACCACCAGGGAGCGGCGGTGCTGCTGCTGGGCGGCGTGGGTGGCGGCGGCCAGATAGTCGGATTCTTCGAGCACCGGCTCGATGGGGGTGAGGCGTTCGATCATCTGCTGAAAGTCGGTGCGACCGCCCCGGGGGGGAATCCAGGTGTGGAGGGTGCGATCGAATACACCCAGGCCGACGCGATCGCCCCGGCTCACCCCTGCCAGCGCCAGCGCCAGCGCCGCATTCAGGCCCCAGTCGAAGCGGGTCAGCCCCTGCACCTGAGCCGTCATCAGTCGACCGCGATCCAAAAGAATCAATAGGGTCTGCTCGCGCTCGGGCTCCAGCACCCGCACCAGGGGCTGGCTGAGGCGGGCGGTGGCCTTCCAGTCTACAAACCGCAGGTCGTCGCCGGTACCATACTCGCGCAGCTCGGCAAACTCGGTGCCCACCCCCATGCGCCGCTTTTGCTTCAGGGTGCCGGTGGCTTGCAGCGCCAGTTTTACAGAGAGTTGATTCAGTCCGATCAGGTCGGGGTAAATGGCGACGGTTTCGGCGGCGGGCACCGTCCAGTCGGCCCAGGCCAGGCCCAGGGGGCTGCGCTGCTGAATTTGCAGATCGCCCCAGAGGTACTCTCCCCGCTGCTGAGGATGAACGGTGTAGGCAATGGTTTCGGGCTCCTGAGCGCTGAGGGAAAGCTCTAGGGGCATGGGGGTACCGCCGAACTCGGTGGGGTAATTGTCGAACAGGCGCAGGCGCACCGGGCTGGAGGATTCACCGTGCAGCGAGATTGGGTTGTCGCGTCCAATCGAGAGTCGGTGCAAGGGATCGCGCCTGATGCTGGCGCGGCGGGATTTGACGCGGAATCCGTCCCACCACATCACCGCCAGAACGGCCCCGTCGAACAGAAGCAGGGCCAGCAGGGCAACGGCGAGGCGATTGGGCGCGCCGACGAAGTTGGTCAGCAGGGTGGCGACAACGCCTCCTGCCAGCAGCAGTCCGTAGGTGCGCCCGGTGGGAACGATCGCCATCAGCGAGGCACCGCCACGCTGTCAAGCACGGACTGAATGACGCGATCGCAGTTCAACCCATCCAGCTGAGCCTCAGCCCCCAGCATCAGCCGATGGCGCAGCAGGGGCAGGGCTACGGCCTTCACATTGTCGGGGGTGACAAACTCCTGGCCGTGGAGCCAGGCGTGGGCTTTGCAGGCGGCCAGCCACTGCACGGTGGAACGGGGCGAGGTGCCCAGTTCCAGATCCGGGTGCTGGCGGGTCTTGTGAGCCAGGGCCAGCAGATAGTCGAGAATCGATTCCTGCACGGGCACAGCCTTGACCGCCTGACGGGCGGCGAGGATGTGGCTGGCGGCGGCGATCGGCTTGAGCTGGCCAATGTCGAGGCGTTTGGCCTCAAACCCAGCCTGGGCGTTGAGCAGCATCTGCTTCTCCGCCGCCGGGGCCGGGTAGCCCACCACCAGTTTGAACAAAAAGCGATCGAGCTGGGCCTCGGGCAGGGGGTAGGTGCCCTCAAACTCCAGCGGGTTCTGGGTAGCGACGACCCAAAACAGGTCGGGCAGGGCGTGGCTGGTGCCGTCCAGCGTCACCTGCTGTTCCTCCATCGCCTCCAGCAGAGCCGACTGGGTTTTGGGCGGAGTGCGGTTGATCTCGTCGGCCAGCAGCACCTGGGTAAAGACAGGCCCCTTCTTGAGGGTGAAGGTGCGGCTGGTGAGGTCAAACACATTGGTACCCGAAATATCCGACGGCAGAATGTCAGGGGTGAGCTGAATACGGCCAAAGTCGGCCTGAATTAGCCGGGCCAGGGCGCGTACCAGCAGGGTTTTGCCGGTGCCGGGCACCCCCTCGAGAATGACGTGCCCCCCCGCCAGCAGGGCCACCAGTAGCTCCTGTACCAGGGGTTCTTGCCCCACCACTACGCCGCTGAGGGTGGTGCCAATGCGGGCGATCGCCCCCTGTAGTTCCCTCTGGCGATCGCTCTGGCGGTCACGCTGTTGATCACTCTGGCGCTCAGTCATGCCCGCTGGTGTCTCCTGTGGTGTCTCTGGTGGTATCGTCGGGGTAATGAAGGGATTGTACCCGCTTCAGCCAATCGCGTAGCTGGCTTTCGGTTCTGGGCAGAGGCGGGCGGAGGAGGGCGGCCAGATCGATCGCAGGACAGTCAGGCCGCTCATCCCAGGCCCTTTGCACCTGCTCGATGGGCAGCGGCATGGAGCCCAGGCCTAGAGCTTTTTGCAGCTGAAGACGCTCGGCCTGGCTGACGGTCTGCACCACGAAGTCGTGGCTGTTCGCCTTGTGCAGCACCCCGGCTAGGGCCTGAATGTAGGCGCGGCTGTTGTCCAGGGAAGGCGTCGCCAGCGATCGCCGCCGCCCCAGTCGATGGTTGTAGGCCAGTAGGGCAATTAGGGTGAGGGCCAGGGCCTGGGCAAACAGAATCACCAGGGGAGTACGGGCCAGGTAGTTGATCCAGCTGTCGCCACCGAGGTCTGCTGCGATCGCCCCCTGGTCTCGATAGCCGTGCAGGTATTCATCTATCCACACGCGCCCCCCGGCCACCAGCTCCGTCAGCAGCGCAAAGTTGCCGGGCTGGTTGAGGTAGGCGTTGGCCCCCAGGTGGGGCGTGGCCACCAGCGTCACCGGCCCCGCACCAAAGGACTGTTGCCAGACAACGGCCCCGTAGGCATCTTCCAGATCGATTCCCAGGGTGGCCCCCTGGCTGTAGCGGCGGCGGGTGTCGATCTGCACCGCCCCGGCCTCGCTGGTTAGCGTTTGAGAAAAAGGAGCCGCCGTGACCGGGGTTTTGACCCCCAGGATCACCAGCCGGTGGCCGGCCTCTACCCAGGCGGGCATCCAGGGCAGCAGATCGGGCAATCTCCCCCTGTCCACAAAGTCGGGCAGCACCGCCACCAGGGTTTCTGCACCAGCGGGAGAACTCTGCACCAGGGTAATGGTGGCATCCTCTACCCCCTCCAGCTGTTCGATCAGAGCCTCGATGGGGCGCTGCCACCGCTGCACCGCAATGCCCTGCTGCTCCAGGGACTCGTACCAGGCGCTGTAGCCCGCCGGGCCGCGGTGCCAGGTCGACCCGCTTTCGAGTTGGCTGGCGGTGGGACCTCCCAGCACCAGCAACCCCAGCAGCAGCGCTAGGGCCAGCAGTCCCCCCAGCAGGGGGCGGCGGGTCAAGGGCAGCGATCGCGTCACGACTGGGCGATCTCCTGGTAGGCGCGGCGGCAGCGCTGGTAGGTTTCCTCGGTGGCCTGGGCGGCTCCGTAGGTCAGCCGCTCGTGGGTGCGAATCAGCAGTTCGTAGGGACGGCTGGGGTGGGTTGCGATACAGGTGAGATATTCGCCATCGGTGCGGCTGGGGCGGTAGGGCACCGTCTCGGTGTCGTTGAGCCGGGCTAGCCCCGCCATATAGAGCGCCTGGCAGGCGGCGGCGTAGTCCCCCTGCTGGGCCAGCCGCTGCGCCTCGTGCCACCAGTGGGCCGCCTGTTTAAGCGCCGCGGCCGAGGGAACGGTTCTCCGCGTTGCCCCCAGTCCGCCGGGCTGGCGCTGGCTCAGGTAGGCCGATATACCCTGGTAAACCAGCCAGCCAATCCATAGGGCCAGGACTGCCACCAGCAGCCAGAACAATCCCCGAGCCAGCGGCTCCAGCCACGGCCACTGGGGCAATCCAGGGGGGTCGACATCGACCCGCGCAAACTGGTACTCAAACCACTCCCCCAGGTTTTGCCACCCCTGGCGAATCTGCCAGAGCGGCGAATTGGTGCGGTGGGCTAGGGCGGACATGGCCAGAATGCGTCAAGACTGGCCCCATTATGGCTCACAGATTGCCCGGTCTAACCCCGGGACTGCGAGAGAATACAGCTGGGATGTGAGCACGGATGAAACACCTGAGGACGGGTTATCAATTGTGGGCAAAAGCCCGCTACATCAAGCCTTGTCACACCCGACCTAAAAGACAGACTAGGGGCTGTAAACCTCGATTTTTAAGCGTTTAGCAGCTAATTGATGCCAGCCCCTCGCGCCCCTAACCTCAATCGTCATGAAAGTCGATTTTGAGCGTAAGCCGCAGGGGCAAAAACAACTGCCAGCGAATCGCGATCGCCCGGACGCCAAAAATTATCGCCATCGCCAGCAGCCGACATAGCGGCGACGCCATAGCTGGCAGCAGCACCACGTAGAGAATGCCGCCCAACACAATCGGTGTGGCGTACAGCTCTCGCGACAGCAGCAGCGTGGGGCGATGGGTCACCACATCGCGAATGATACCCCCGGCAATGCTGGTGATCAAGCCCATAACCACCGCCACGGCAGCGGGGTGGCCAATAGCCAGGGTCTTGTCGATCGCCTGCACCGCAAACAGGGCCACCCCCATGGCGTCGAGGTAGGACAACAGCCGCAGCGGCAGCTTGAGAATAAAGCGGATCCCAACGAAGGTCATGGCCGAGGCCGCGATCGCCACCCAAAACGCGGTCAGGTCCTCCAGCCAAAACACCGGCACATCCAGAATCACGTCCCGCAGGGTGCCCCCGCCGATCGCCGTCAGCAGCCCCACCACCACAATGCTGAAAATATCGAGGCGCTGGCGGGTGGCGGATAACACCCCAGAAATGGCAAACACCGCCACACCCACCTGGGCTAACACGTATTCCATGGGCCAAACTCCGGCAGAGCAGTCCGGGCTAATCCAGATACCCGCCGATTATCCCCCACTCCCTAGCCCTTACCGCCGCGATCGGGCTCGGCCCCGGTGGAGTGGTGAATAAACAGCCGCCCCGCCGCGATCGCCTCATCGCTGCTGGCGTGCATCTCGCCGTCGCTCAGCACCGTCATCTCGGGATTGATCACCCAGCAGCGGTACCCCTCCCCCCGGTGGTAGGTCACCCCAGCCACCCAGCCCGGAAATACCGAAACATAAACTACACGACCTGTATCCATGGCACTGGCCCCTTCAGCCTGTAATTACCGTAACGTCTTGCCGGGACTGCTAATCGCTCCCCACCATCAAGGCGAATAAACCTGTAACGATTGGATCTCCTATCACCTCAGGACTATTCAATTTGGTTCAAGTGTACTATACTAGTCGAGCGAAGGCAACGACAGGGCATCTCCATCTCCACACTCAGCCACTGGGTGGACGCTTTTGCTCAAGCCGACTACACTTCTGAGCTGAAGTGGGGTTTACTAAGGTGACTGTTGGGCTGTTGCCCCACCCAGGTTCCCCCTTCCTTCACAACCGATCCAGCTAATTGTCCTAACCCACCGACCGCACAGTACTCTTTCCCAGACAGCCATGCCATCCAAACAGAACGAGGTCACCGAGAAGCAAAGGGCGCTCTCCATGGTGCTCAACCAGATTGAGCGCAACTTTGGTAAAGGCTCGATTATGCGCCTGGGCGAAGCCAGCCGTATGACGGTTGAAACCATTCCCACCGGAGCGCTGACGCTGGATCTAGCCCTGGGGGGCGGCCTGCCCAAGGGACGCATTATCGAAATTTATGGCCCAGAAAGCTCCGGTAAAACCACCGTGGCCCTGCACGCCCTCTCCGAGGTGCAGAAGGCCGGTGGTGTTGCCGCATTCGTCGATGCTGAGCACGCCCTCGACCCGGTCTACGCCAAAGCTCTGGGGGTCAATATCGACGAACTGCTGGTGTCGCAGCCCGACACGGGCGAAATGGGCCTGGAGGTAGTCGATCAGCTGGTGCGATCGGCGGCGGTCGATGTGGTGGTCGTTGACTCAGTGGCGGCCCTGGTGCCCCGCGCCGAAATCGAGGGCGAAATGGGCGATGCCCACGTGGGTTTGCAGGCCCGTTTAATGAGCCAGGCGCTGCGAAAGATCACCGGCAGCATTGGCAAATCCAACTGTACGGTTATTTTCCTCAACCAGCTACGACAGAAGATCGGCATTTCCTACGGCAACCCGGAGGTCACTACGGGCGGGAATGCGCTCAAGTTCTACGCCTCCGTGCGGCTCGATATTCGCCGTATTCAGACCCTCAAAAAGGGTACCGAAGAGTACGGCATTCGAGCCAAGGTCAAAGTGGCCAAAAATAAAGTGGCCCCGCCCTTCCGCATTGCCGAGTTTGACATTCTCTTTGGCCAGGGCATTTCCACCATGGGCTGTCTGGTCGATCTGGCTGAGCAGACCGGAGTGATTACCCGCAAGGGAGCCTGGTACAGCTACGACGGTGACAACATCGGCCAGGGCCGCGACAACACCGTGCAGCGCCTGATCGACGATGCCGCCTTTGCGGCCAAAGTCGAGGCCCAGGTGCGCGAAAAGCTCTCCATCAATGGCGCGCCCGTGATCGTCGAAGAACCCGATGAGGATGCCGACAACCTGCTCGACGATGAGATTTAGCTCTCAATGTCGTAGGTCAGCCCATCATTCCTGAGCCCTGGAATCTGGACCCTGACACCCCGGCAAAAGCCAGGATTTCCACGTCTGCCAGTTTGTTGCTTGCCGAACAGAGGGCGTTCCTGCAAATGCGGGAACGCCCTCTCGCATAGGTGCCCAATGGGGATTCACGCATTCGCGGAACTACCAGCCGCTGATGGATGGCTTTGTGAATGATCCGGTTAGTTGTCTCCCTAAAACTCTCAGTGGGAGATCTGTCCCGTGGTAGATAGTATCCCCCTCCCCGGGTTCAGTACTATGCCAATATGGGCTGCCTAACTAAGCAAACTGACGAGTTTCTGGCCAACTTGCTGGTTTTGTTAATGTTATCCCCCTGCGGGGGATGTTAGGTTGGACGTAACACATCTCTCCAGAACAGTCACTATGGTTGCAACTCCCGACGTTGTTCAAGCGTCTGCATCTCACTCCCACTCCTCCTCTAGCGATAGCCGGGTAGCGGTGCTGCTGATGGGCTACGGCGAAGTCGAAAGCTACGCAGACTTCGCCAACTACAACGAGCAGGCTCTCAATTTGCTTACGGCCAAGTTTGCTCCCGTGCCCACCTGGGTTTACCCTCCGCTGGCTAAGCTGCTGGCTGCGTTTGATCTGCATGAGTGGAGCCACCAGCATGGCAACTTTATCTCCCCCCACAATGCCATTTTTGAAGCCCAGCGAGCCGGCATAGAAGCCAACCTGAAAGAGCGCTGGGGCGATCGCGTCAAGGTGTTCAAAGCTTTCAGCTTCTGCAAGCCCTTTCTGCCCGAACAGGTGCTTGAGCAGGTCAAGCAGGAGGGCTATGACAAACTACTGATCTATCCCCTGCTGGTGGTCGACTCCATTTTCACCAGCGGCATTGCGATTGAGCAGGTCAACCAGGCCTTGGCGAAACTGTCCGACGGCACCGAGCACTGGGTGCAGGGCATTCGCTACATCCCCTCGTTTTTTGATGCGCCCGACTACATCGACTATCTGGCCTCAATGGTCGAAGACAAGATCAAAAACTACCTGGCCGTCGCCCACCTGCCCTCCCAAACCGGCATCGTGCTGATGAACCACGGCTGTCCCCACGAGGCTAAAGGCTTCACCTCCGGCATTGACGAAAGTCAGAAGCTCTACGACAAAGTGCGGGATAAGCTGATCTATAAATATCCGCTGATCTCCGTCGGTTGGCTCAACCACGACACGCCGCTGATCAAGTGGACCCAACCCAACGCCGACCTGGCCGCCCGCAACCTGATCGACCTGGGCGCTACAGCCCTGGTGTTCATGCCGATTGGCTTTGCCACCGAAAACCACGAAACCCTGCTCGATGTCGAGCACATCATCGAAGGGCTCCGCCGCAAGCATCCCCACGTCACCTACGTGCAAATGCCCTGCGTCAACGACGACCCCGCCTTTCTGTCTATGGCCGCCACCTGGGCCGATAGGCATATCGCCGATCTGTTAGAGGAAGATGCCCTAGCCATCAACCCGTCGCTAGCGTCATCTCAAGCGGCAGCAGTCCACAGCCACCACGGCCATACTCACGATCATCACCTGCATGGTCACAGTCACGATCACGGCCACAGCCACGATCACGGCCATCACCACCACTAGGGCGTGTTGAACCCCATTCAGCTAGTTTCTGGAGTATGAGGCGACCATAGAAGCGGATGAGCGTGGCCTGCTGATCCGCTTCCTCAGCATATTAGGCAGGGTAATGGGGCTCAGAAGCACGGCCAAGCCCAAGAAGATCCAGCTGCCGAAGCGATGTTTTGGACTGGAGGGATCGCGTAAAAACGGGCCCAGGGCCAACAGAAAAACCATCAGCGAGGCTAGCAGGTAAAGCTGGAGAACCATGTTGTGTGTCCTTGCACTCTCTCCAGGTTGCCAAAGTCGTGGCACTCCACTATGGGAATGCTACTGAACCCTATGGCATGACAAGTTTCCGTGGCATGACAAGGGCAGAGATAATACTGACTATGGCGTGACAAGCTCAGTCAAACCCGCTAGAATCAGCCATTAATACAGGCGTTCTAAGCAATGGATGGGTTATGCCAGTGAGTTCTAGCCAGATCAAAGCTCTGCTTGACCAGAAGCGCGATGCCTTTAGCGCCTTTAGTCGGGCTAAGTTTGAGCTGCTGCATGCCTACAACCACGCCTGGATTGAGTTTGCGGCGCTGCCTTTAGGGCAGCAGGGGTCTCAACTAGAGCGCCACAGTGGGCCAGTGGGTGCTCGACCGCTAGAAGAATTGAGGGGTAGCAAAGGTATCCTGCCCTTCTTCTTTGCAGAATCGGGTCCGGTGGGCGATCGCTGGACGAACCGTGAGCAAAGTGCCCAGTGGGTGCAGACTGTCCTGGAAAATATCACAACCTTTGCCGTTGATGGTTCTCAGATTTCCCCCGGCAAAGATATTTCCATCCCCATTGCGCTGCTGCAAATTGGCTGGTTTGAGAACCCCCACAGCGCCACGCGATCCTATCAAAAAGACGTGCGGGTTGACCTGATGACGCCTGCGGAACTGGGGCCCAACCCGGCTCAGCCCGTAGAGCGCCGGGTCAATATTCGCCGCTTTCAAATGGAGGTGGCGCGCCTGGTCGAGTATATCAACGCCTGTGAGGATCCCGATCGCACCCTGGTTTTTTTTGATGGGGCGCTGGTGGTCACCTTTGCCGAAGCCTTCGACCAGGAGAGTCAGACCGCCTACGTGCAGTCTATTCTATCGCTGCTGGAGGCCAGCGATCGCCGCCGCGTGCCCCTGGTGGGCTATGTGGATACCTCCTACGCCCACGATTTGACCGGTATGCTGCACCATGCCTACGGTCTGGAGGCCACCGAGGGCATTCACGATGCTCAACTGCTGGCCCGACTGATGGAGTGGGGCGATCGCACCGCCGTATTCCAGTGCGATCGCGGCGGCATTCTCGATCAGTACGGCATTTACGGCGACCAGATTGCCTTCACTTACCTCAAAACCACCCGCGACGGCTATCCGGTACGGCTCGAAATGCCCCGCTGGATGTGGGAGAGCGGCCACATTACCCAATACCTCAACTGGGTGCGGGGCGAAGTCATTATTGGCGGCGGCTACCCCTACAGCATCGAAACCGCCGACCAGACCGCTGTGCTTCAGGGACAGGATAAACACCTGTTTCTGCGGGTACTGCAAGATTGGGCCGACCGCGAGGCCATCAATCTGCGCCTCTCCCGCAAAATGATCAGCAAACAGCGCCGTCGCTAACGCCCAGCGGCAGACAGACGCAGAAGCTTTGCGAGTACGCCGTGCCCTCTGGGCACCCCCACACCACGGATGAAGAGACTTGTGAAGTCTCCGTAAATTGTCCCAGAGCTACGTAATTTGACCTACACAACGATTTACGTAGGGTGTTTAAGTAGAAAAGTACACCCATAATCCAATATCTGTCTCGGAGAAACCATCAGACGCAAACGCCCCCTTTCGTCTGTGGCTACTGCCAACAGTGCCTACTCACGAAGGATTTGCCCTACATGAAAACATTTGCAATTTTAAGCTCAGCGCTAGTGCTAACGGGGCTTTTAGGCTCAATGGCTCCCGAAGCCTTAGCTAAGTCAAATAACAAAGCCAACAAAGGCGGCGGTAGTCAGCCCAGCCAGCCAGCCGCTCCCCTAACCTGCGCCAGCGGCTCTGTGACCAGCAATCCCCTGGCGGGGGGCTCATCTCTCAGCTACAGCAATTGCATGACCAGCTCCGGCAACGATGTTAGCAATACCGTTGCTACTAGCCTCAGCGCCTTTCTGGATAGCACCCTGGGAGCCGGTGACTGGCTCTTTGGAGGTAAGTCTGACAACGGCGGAGCCGTGGGCAGTAACGGTTTTAGCTGGCAGCAGAGCAAGGAAGGAGAGGGAACCTGGAGCTTAACCCAGGCTATTAACGCTCCCTTTGTGATCAGCCTTAAATCAGGCAACGGCTACGCCGCTTACTACATTGATGGCAGTTCCGCTACCCAAAGTGGTACCTGGGCCACCTTCAACGGCAAAGACCTGTCCCACGCCTCCATCTTCATTGGCAAGCCCAGGGTGGTGTCTGAACCACCTAAGACCACCGTGCCCGAACCCGCCTCTACGGCTGCTATCGCCCTTGTAGGCCTGAGTGCGGTGGGTCTGATGCGCAAAAAGCAGGGCTAGCGTTCTGCTGTTCAGCTACCCACAAAGCTAAAACGGTCTGCAGAAATGGGGTAGGGCGAATGCCCTGCCCCTATTAAAACTCATCTCCTTAGCTGTCGAACCAGCGCTATATACATAAAGTCTCGGTAAATAAGACTTAAACTCAGCGATTTGACCTACACAATTACTTACGCAAAGTGTTTGAGTAGAAAAGTACACGTGAAAACCCATATTTGACCCAGGGAAGCCATCTGCCCGAAACGCTCTCCGACATCTTTTGTGAATGCCTACAATGCCTACTCAAGAAGGATTTAACCGAGATTTAGACTGCATGAAAGCATATAGTGATTTAGGCTCAGCGCAGGTGCTAACTGGTCTTTTTAGCTCAATGGTTTCTAACACTTGGGCTAAGTTAAGCTCCAAAAGCCAGTCAGCGACTCCTTCAATTAGTGGTAGCGGCTCTATCACCAGCACCCGTCTGTCCGGAGGGCCTGCCCTGAGCTACACCAGCTGTCTACAGCCGACTGCTGGTAACGATGTCACCAGCGACGGCATTAGCTCTCCCCTGACGGCCTTCCTTAACGACACCTTAGGGTGCTGGGTTTTTGATAGCAAATATGAAGGTGGCAAAACCTCTGCCGGACCTAATGATCTGGGCTTTCGCTGGATTCAAAAGGGTAAGGGTACTGGCACCTGGAGTCTGGCTAAAACGATTGCAACGCCGTTTGTAATCAGTCTGAAAACCGGCGATATGTACACTGCCTACTACTTTGACGGCAAGGTACCCATCAACAGCGGCACCTGGGCCACATTTGATCACAGGGATTTGTCCCACGCCTCTATCTTTGTAGGCAAGAGCCGTCTTACTTCGGAAAAGCCCAAAGTCACTGTGCCCGTGCCAATCTCTAAGGCATCATGATGCTGGGAGGCATAAGTGCCGTAGGCCCAACACAAATAAAGCAGGGCTAGTGCCTTACCCTGTGTAACTACCCATCCAACTATTTCAACATAACCCTTGAACTGGAGACAGCAATTGTCTCTAGTTCAAGGGTTTTTTGTTCAACTGGTGGGTTGTTTGTCTTGAATATGACCACTACTGATCTTCATTACTGAATTGTCAAAGCCAAGGTGGCTAAGTTGGGTGGCCATTTCAAGCATGGCGATACCCATACCAACGACCCACTGGGAGGCTGCGGCAGAAGTCGACGAACTGTTCCTGATACCTGACACCTAGCACCTGCCCCCCCAGCAAGGATTGCTCTATATTCTGCTAGCCAGTACTAGGTGCTTGGCGCTGAACCGCTAGCTTGTGGTTGAATCGGAGCATACGCTCTAGGGAACAGCACCATGGCCACATCTCCCCAGCCCACGCGACAGGAAACCGACAGCATAGGGGCGATCGCCGTCTCCAGCGATCGCTACTGGGGAGCGCAGACCCAGCGATCGATCCACTACTTTTCCATCGGTCAGGACAAAATGCCCCTGGAGGTGGTGTATGCCATCGCGATCGCCAAAAAAGCCTCGGCCCTGGCCAACGCCGACCTGGGCAAACTGGTCCCAGACAAAGCCCGACTGATTGTGGAGGCCGCCGATGAGATTATCGCCGGGCGACTCGACGATCACTTTCCGCTGCACGTGTGGATGACGGGTAGCGGCACCCAGTGCAACATGAATGTCAACGAGGTGATCGCCAACCGCGCCATCGAGTTGGCCGGGGGGGTGATGGGTAGCAAAACCCCCATTCACCCCAACGACCACGTCAATATGTCCCAGTCCTCCAACGACGTGTTTCCCACGGCCATGCACATTGCCGCCGCCCAGGCCCTGACCCAACGGCTGCGCCCCGCCGTGACCGAACTCAGAGATGCGCTCGATGAAAAAGCCCGGGCCTGGGCCGACATCGTCAAAATTGGCCGCACCCATCTGCAAGACGCCGTTCCCCTTACCCTGGGGCAGGAGTTCTCTGGCTATGTGGGCATGCTGGACGACAACCTCACCCGTCTGGAGCAGGTGCTGCCAGGCCTGCTCCAACTCGCCCTGGGAGGAACCGCTCTGGGCACCGGCCTCAACGCCGGGCCGGGCTTTGCCGAGGCTGCCGCCGAGTACATTGCCCGCCTCACTGACCTGCCCTTCGTCAGTGCCCCCAACAAGTTCACCGTCATGGGAGCCCACGATGCCGTGGTAATGGCCAGCGGCATGCTCAAAACCCTGGCGGTGTCGCTGTACAAAATTGCTAACGACATTCGCCTGCTGAGCTGTGGGCCAAGGGCAGGGTTTGCCGAGCTACATTTGCCCGAAAACGAGCCGGGGTCGTCCATTATGCCGGGGAAAGTCAACCCCACCCAGTGCGAGGCCCTGGCCATGGTAGCGGTGCAGGTGATGGGCTATGACGCGGCGGTGGCCTTTGCCGGAGCCAGCGGCTACCTCGACATGAATGTTTACAAGCCGATGATGATCTTTAACCTGCTGCAGTCGGCGAGGCTGATGGCCGACAGTTGCCACAACTTCACCGAGTTTTTGGTGGTGGGCATGACCCCCAACCGCAAAAAAATTGACCAGTACGTGCAGCAGTCGCTGATGTTGGTCACCGCCCTCAGCCCAGCGATCGGCTATGACAGGGCTTCGCGCATTGCCCACCACGCCTTCGAGCACGACCTCACCCTCAAACAGGCGGCCCTGGCCCTGGGCTACGTCTCTGAAGCGGAGTTTGATACCCTGATCGACCCACGCCGCATGACTCGGCCTTGACTGAAAGCGTGCCGGATAGTACGACCGTGCGGACCTTCTAACCCAGAACTGACGGTTCTTTCGGGATCCCTGACGCGAATGTTAAGGACTATGTTGATTTGCCGCTCTCTCTCAGGTTCGAGGCAGCCCTTCCCGTATGATCATCCTTAAAGTTTGTAAATTTTCCTAAGATTCTGGAGATTCAAACGTGTCTCTTCCGTTATTAAACTATTCCCCATCCAGTCAAAACCAGCGCGTTGCTAGCTACGAGATCGGTGGCGACGAGCAGCCCAGGATTTTCTCTACCGATGATCTGTACGACACCACCGAGATGGATGCGCTGATCGAGGCGGCCTATCGGCAGATGTTCTTCCACGCCTTCAAGTGCGATCGCCAGCCCTTCCTGGAGTCGCAGTTGCGCAATGGTCAAATCACTGTGCGCGACTTTATCCGCGGCCTGGCGCTGTCGCCCACTTTCTACAGCAGCTTCTACGAAAAGAACAGCAACTACAAGTTCGTTGAGCACTGCGTCCAAAAAATTCTGGGCCGCGATGTGTACAGCGATCGCGAAAAAATTGCCTGGTCTATCGTAGTGGCCAATAAGGGCATCCAGGGCCTGGTTGATGAACTGCTCGACAGTGAAGAGTACCTCACCAGCTTTGGCTACAACACCGTGCCCTACCAGAAGCGACGGGTGCTTCCAGGGCGCCCCGAGGGTGAGCGGCCTATCCACATCAAGAACCCCCGCTACGACGCCTACCACCGCAATATTCTGGGCTTCCCCCAGATCGTTTGGCAGTCTCAGGTCAAGCGGTTTGTGCCTCAGGAGAAGAAGGCGACCGCGGGCAATCCCCAAATGTTCTTGAATATGGCCCGCAGCATTGGGGCTACTGGTGCCGCGCCCGCTCGGGTCTCCACTGGCGAGATCAACATCGCCGCCACTGTCCCCTACCGCAAAGTGTCGGTGGACTAGGTCAGTAGACCATTCGCTCATTTTCTAAAACACCACAGGGGATGTAGACCGCAGTCTGCATCCCTTTTTGTAGTGGCTGTCTACGAATAGGCAAAAAAAATCCCCTGGCGATCGCCAGTGGGACTTATCAGGGTGCATCTACCATTCACCTTTTCCACTCAGACGAGCCTCCGTCCGGAAAGGTTGCCAGTTTTTTGGAGATCAATTGGAACTATCCGTGCTCCGCAGCACTTCGACCTGCCCCCGCAGGGAGTCAGCCCAGTCCGTAGACCCGCTGGCCTCAAACAGGTTGGCGGCCTGCTCAAAGTCGGCAATTACTGCCTCCCGCGCCTCAGCCGGAATGTCCTCGGGCCCCTCAATGGTATCGCCCTGCTCCAGGTAGACCTGGCCCAGAACGGCCTGGGCCCGACCCAGGTAGGCCGAGGACTGCTCGGCGTCAATCTCAATCGCCCGGGTGAAGGCCGCGATCGCGCCGGAGAAGTCGGCGGCAGCCGCCAGCGCCTCAGCTTCAGCGTAGGTAATTTCAAATTCGGTTGAGGGGCGCACCACCAGATCGTAGTCGCCCCCCTGGCCGGAAAATGACCTGGCCACCACGGTGTAGGAGCCGTCCTGGGGTAGCTGGATAATGATTTTGGAATTTAGCGTGCCGCCAAAATCGTCGTTAGCCGCAATTTCGGTTTCGTCGGGCCCTAGCAGCGACAGGACTGGGTCAAAATCTTCGCTTTCCAGGGTAATGGTAATTGCCTGTCCAGCACTGCCCTCAAAGGTGTAGGTCGACTGGGCTGGGTAAATGGTGCCACTCTCCTCCAGGAGGGTCTCTGTTTGTGCAGAGGAGGGCGGCGAGCCCAGCAATAGCCCTGCCAGGGCTAACGGCGCTACGACCCCCGTCGAAAAAGCTCTGCCTACAGAAAACAGCCTCAAACGAGCCATATAACCTCTTCAGGATAAACCAACGCACAAATCTGCCATGCAGCCTAGCACAGGCGGACCCGGCCTACGATAGAGCCCAAGGGTAGCGGAGCAGGCTATTGTAATACTGAAACTAACTGACTGCACTCAACCTATGCCTCCCACGCCTCTTCTGTTGACCGGACTGGGGATGACTGGACTGGGGATCGCGGCTTTGGGTAGCCCAGCCCTGGCGATTCCTCCCCCAGATGACATCCCGGAGGAAGTTTTGCGGACGGAGGTGATCACCGAAGCGCGATCGCCCATCGACGGCCGGGCGCTCTCCCCCGCCGACTACACGGTTCTGCAAGAGCGCCTGCGTGACCCCAATGTCGATGTTGTTGTCAACCCCGAGTTGGCTCAGCTGATCCAACTGCTGCAGTTTCGGCGCATACTCAGACCTGTGATTCCCTTTCTGCCCTAGCTGCAATTTCCCAAAATTGCCAAAGATTTCCCTGTGGAAATAGCTAAGTTTTGTTACTCTATTCCGCAGATAGCAAATTCACATAGACCGTTTATATCCCCTGTGGACCTTTAGCAACATGCCTGCAACTGTTGACGCTGAGCAGATTGACCGGATTGTCTGGAACCAGCACCACGACCCCTTTGAAATTCTGGGGCCTCATATGGTGCAGCAACAGGATGGACAAACCGTCTGGGCTGTAAGAGCTTACCTACCCCAGGCTGACCAGGCCTGGGTGGTGCTGCCAGAGGAGCACAAAGAAGTGGCGATGGAGCCAAACCACAACCCCCACTTCTTTGAGTGTGTGTTGGAGGTTCAGGACCTGGCCAATTACCAGCTCAAGTACACCAGCGGTGACCACGTCCACGTCATCTACGATCCCTACGCCTTTAAAACTCGCGCCATTACCGACTTTGACATTCATCTGTTTGGCGAAGGCAACCACCACCGCATCTACGAAAAGCTGGGGGCCCACTACACCGAAATCGAAGGCATTACGGGGGTGTACTTTGCCGTATGGGCACCCAATGCGCGTAACGTGTCGGTGCTGGGGGATTTCAACTACTGGGATGGCCGCAAACACCAAATGCGCCGCCTCTCCAACGGCATTTGGGACCTGTTTATTCCCGGGCTGGAGGTCGGTGCCCACTACAAGTACGAAATTAAAAACTACGACGGTCACATCTACGAAAAGTCTGACCCCTACGGATTTCAGCAGGAAATTCGACCCAAAACCGCCTCCATCGTCACCGACCTGGACAGCTACGGCTGGCAAGACCAGGCGTGGATGGAAAAGCGGCGGCAGACTGAACCCCTCACCCAGCCGGTGTCCATCTATGAACTGCATTTGGGTTCCTGGCTGCATGAGTCGTCAGCCAACCCAGCCCTGCGCCCCGACGGTACCAAAGAACCGATCGTTACCGTTGCTGAACTCAAGCCCGGTGCCCGGTTCCTCACCTACCGTGAACTGGCCGATCGCCTGATTCCTTACATCAAAGAGCTGGGCTTTACCCACATTGAGCTTTTGCCCGTGGCCGAGCATCCCTTCGATGGCTCCTGGGGCTACCAGGTCACCGGCTACTATGCCGTTACCTCCCGCTACGGCACCCCCGAAGACTTCATGTACTTCGTCGACCAGTGCCACCAGAACGACATTGGCGTGATTGTGGACTGGGTGCCGGGCCACTTTCCCAAGGACGGCCACGGGCTGGCCTTCTTTGATGGCACCCACCTGTACGAGCATGCCGACCCCCGCAAGGGCGAGCACAAGGAGTGGGGCACCCTGGTGTTCAACTACGGCCGCAACGAGGTGCGTAACTTCCTGGTGGCCAACGCGGTGTTTTGGTTCGAAAAATACCACATCGACGGCATTCGGGTGGATGCGGTAGCCTCTATGCTCTACCTCAACTACTTCCGTAAGGACGGCGAGTGGGTGGCTAACGAGTACGGTGGCCACGAGCATATTGAGGCTGCCGACTTTTTGCGCCAGGTCAACCATGTGCTGTTTAGCTACTTCCCAGGGGTCCTGTCGATCGCAGAAGAGTCTACTGCCTGGCCCATGGTCTCCTGGCCCACCTATGTAGGCGGCCTGGGGTTCAACCTGAAGTGGAACATGGGCTGGATGCACGACATGCTGGACTACTTCCACATGGATCCGTGGTTCCGGCAGTTTCACCAGAACAACGTTACCTTTAGCATCTGGTACGCCTTCACCGAAAACTTTATGCTGGCGCTGTCCCACGATGAGGTGGTGCATGGCAAGAGCAACATGCTGGGCAAAATGCCGGGGGATGAGTGGCAGAAGTTTGCCAACCTCCGCTGCCTGTACACCTACATGTTCATGCACCCAGGCAAAAAGACTCTGTTCATGAGCATGGAGTTTGGCCAGTGGAGCGAGTGGAACGTGTGGGGCGACCTGGAGTGGCACCTGCTGCAACACCAGCCCCATGCCAGCCTGAAACACTTCATGGGTAAGCTCAACGAGTTTTACCGCAGTGAGCCAGCCCTGTTTTCCCAGGACTTTGACCAGGCTGGCTTTGAGTGGATTGACTGTAGCGACAACCGCCACAGCGTGGTGTCGTTTATTCGCCGCGATAAGGATAGCGACGACTTTGTGGTGGTGGTGTGCAACTTTACCCCTCAGCCCCACAGTCACTACCGGGTGGGCGTCCCTGAGCAGGGCTACTACAAGGAACTGTTCAATAGTGATGCCCGCGACTTTGGCGGCAGCAACATGGGCAACCTGGGGGGCAAGTGGTCCGATGACTGGGCCTTCCACAACCGGCCCTACTCGCTCGATTTGACCCTGCCACCCCTGGGGGTGATCGTGCTGAAGTGCGATCGCAAAGCATCCCAGCAGATGCTGACGGCTCAGTAGCGACAAGTCGCGGTAGCAGGCGAAACACCGATAGAAATCAAGGGTTTAACGCTTCGGCATAGGGGCAAACGGCCGTTTGCCCCTGCCCACATTCATGCCTCAACTCAGCAATGCCCTTGCGATCGGTCTGGAGGCGGCATCAGGCTTTCATCGCCTGCCTCAGTGTGCTAAGCGCAATGGCCATCGTCACAGTTTTGTACCCTTAGGTTTTCGAGGCCGTCGAGAATGAGATCTAGGCCGAACTCGAAGCTGTGGAGACCATCGTAGCGGCCCTCAATCACTTGGTAAGTGAGTTGGTTGAGGTAGGGGTACTGGTCGGCGGGGATATGGTCTACAAAACTCTTGGCCACCACCGGGTAGTCTGCGGGGTTGAGGGGAAAATTTAGCGCCTGAAGGGTAAATCCGTAGATGTGGCTATCGATCGCATTCCAGCCGTGATCAGCCATTTCGGAGGAAAAACCCGCCTCAACTAGGCAACCCAACGTGGCGTCAACATAGCGCAGCATAGCAGGACCAACATTAAGGCGCGACATCAGCACCAGGGCCGCCCAGGGATGCCGCAGCAGCACTGCGTAGGCCGAGATGGCTCGCCTCCGCATGGCCGTTTGCCAGTCGCTATCAAGCCGGGGTAACTCAATTTCGCTCACCACCCGATCGATCAAGCTGTCGATCAGGTCATCTTTGTTAGCGATGTGATTGTAGAGTGACATGGCCTTGACCCCTAGGGCCTCGGCTAGCTTGCGCATTGAGAGGGCTTCCAGGCCGCCCCGATCGGCGAGAACCATGGCCTCAGCTAAAATCCGCTCTCGGCTGAGGGGCCTGTCGGGGGCAGGGCTATTTATCTCAGACATGGATCTTCATCGGGCTGACGAATTTACTTGGACTAGAAACTCAGCCTTTGGGCGTGTCATCAATGGTGGCTAAAAGTCCGGTATATCAAGCTTTGCCATGCCCGACCCAAACGACAGGCTAGGGGCTGCAACCCTTGATTCCTATGCGTTTAGCGGCTAATTGACGACAGCCCCTAGCCTGATTTTCTTAATCTTTTTCACTTACACTGTAAGCTAAACTTACGGTGTAAGTCGCTCGATGCGCGGCGTTTTTTCCCGAATTGTTGCGTTTGGAGTAGGGCCATGACTGCCTCAAATACACCCACGGTCCAGAATGATGAGCCTTGCCGCCGTAGCCAGATGAGGGCGATCGCTCAGCAGGAGTACGGTGGGCCAGAGGTACTGAGCTTGCAAACGGTGCCCAAGCCCGTTCCTGGGGCTGGGGAGGTGCTGTTGCGGGTGCATGCCGCCGCCGTCGGTGCCGGGGACTGGCATCTGATGCGCGGTAAGCCGCTGTTCATTCGCCCCCTGTTTGGCGGCGTGTTGAAGCCCAGGATTAGAACTCTCGGGGCAGATGTGGCGGGCACTGTGGAGGCGATCGGCGCAGCAGTGACCCAGTTTCAGCCGGGGGATGCGGTGTTTGGCGACCTGTCGGAGTGCGGCTTTGGGGCCTTTGCGGAGTATGTCTGTGTGCCGGAGTTGGCCCTGGTACCCAAGCCGGAGACCGTTTCCTTTGAGATGGCGGCGGCGGTGGCGGGGTCGGGGCTGGCGGCGCTCCAGGGACTGCGGGACATGGGGCAGATTCAGCCGGGCCAGCGGGTGCTGGTCAACGGTGCTGGCGGCGGGGTGGGGTCGCTGGCGGTGCAGATAGCTAAGGGGTTTGGCGCGGCGGTGACGGCGGTGTGCAGTGCAAAGAAGCTGGCGATGGTGCGATCGCTCCACCCCGACCACATCCTGGACTATACCCATACCGATTTCACCCAGACCGACCAACGCTACGACCTGATCCTCGACACCGCCGCCTACCGGTCCCTCTGGAATTACCTACCGGCGCTGGCGCCGGGGGGCACCTACGTACTGGTGGGCGGCGGCGGTGCCCAATTTCTGCAGGGCATGGTGCTGGGGCCATTGCTCGGGAGGCGGCGCAATGGGCAAGGCCCAGCCAACGGCCAACGCCGGGTACGATGCCTCGCCACCCAGCCCAACCAGGCCGACCTGCTGACCCTGCGGGACTGGCTGGTGGCGGGAAAGATTGCCCCCCACATTGGCCAGCGCTACGACCTGAACGGGGTGCCTGAGGCGATTCGCCATCTGGAATCTGGGCAGGTGACTGGAAAAGCAGTGATTCGAATATTGCCCGCAGAATAATTTGTCCTGCGGAAGCCTCGCTAGATCTCGCCCCTGCAGTAGGTAGGTTATCGTTGTGGCAGACTTGGTCCCGTAGCCAGCTCACTGCTGGGGAACACCTGGCCAGCCGTTGCTCCAAGCCCGATCAAAAGCCGATATCGCTCCAGTAGCCCTAGGAGGATCGATGCCCCGTCGCTCCCTAGCCCCTCAGCCCCCGACTGTCTTACTTCTGGCTCTGGTCAGTCTCGCTGCAATTCTGTTCCTCCCAGCCCAAAGACAGGAGGGGCGAACTCAACAGATGGGTAGGGCTGGTTACAACTCGCCACCAGCGGTAGGCCAATGGAGGGAGGGCAGAACCGACGGATGGGATGAGCTACGGGACGCCAAATCGCAGCCGCTGGGCTTAGCCCAGGTCTCCGCTAGATCGGACATCGGCGATGAGGAGGAAACTCCGATATCGCTGTACGACCCAAGGCTGTGGGGGCAATTGCTCTGGTCTATTCTTCGAGAGCTGAAAGACCCACGGCTTTTAGGGCAATTGCTCTGGTTTATGGCTCGCTTGCTGATGCCGTTCTTCCTGTTCCTGGCGGTCTTAGGTGGGACGTTTGTGGGGGTGAAGCGCTGGCTGAAGCAGCAACGTCCCAAATGTGAGATCTGTGGTGTGCTGACCGATGTGTTTAGCTTCAAGGAGGCTAAGCCCTACCTGAATCCGGCCCAGCAGGTAGAAGTGGATCTAGAATCGGTTCTCTATAGCGTGGCCATTTGTCCCCAATGTACCCGTCGCAAAGTTTTTCGCTTTGCGGCCCCCAACCGTTTGGCTATCCGGTGCCCCCGCTGCCACTATAAGACCCTGGCGATCGCCCAACAAACCACCACCACCAAACCCACCGCCAGCCGCCCAGGGGAGGCCATCATCCACCGCACCTGCCATCACTGTGGACATACTGCCACCAGGACAGAGGTTCTGAGTCCGAACGATGAGCGTAAGAGCACCGGAGAATCCGCGTTTTTAGACAGCGATTGGGGCTTGGGGAGTCTGCGAGCGGGGTATCGCCATCCCAGCGAGGTAGAGCCCAGCCCCCCCGATTTCTGCGATGGCGAGAGCGAGATCCCCGTTGATGGCGACGACACCTGCAATTCCGATGGCGACGCCAACAGCTAGAAGAGGAGCGGGCCACTTGAAACATCTAGCCGCTAAACGCTCAAACCCCAGGGGTTACAGCCCCTTGCCTGTCGTTTGGGTCGGGCGTGGTAAGGCTTGATACACTAAGCTTCTGGCCACGATGGATGACAAACCTAAACCCTGGCAGCGGCGTCGTTACCAGCGCATGGCGGCGCTGGCGCGGCAGGTGACGCCATAATGGTTGAGCGAGTAGAGACAGGACCATGGTTCAGACCATCCAGCCCATCCAGGACCAGCGGATTCTCCAGAGCGATCGCATTGGGGAACAGTTTCAGTGGATGCGGCGGGGGGGGAACAACGCCCCTGGAGTAACGCCGTTTCGCCAGGGCATTCAGCCCGCTGCGGGCTAGGCCATGGCCGCAGACCCCTACGGCTGGCTAGACAAGTCTCTGGCGGCACTGCACCGCGCCCACCGCTACCGCTCGGTGCAGATCATCGACGGCATGGCTGGGCCAACTGTGCAGCGGCGGGGGCAGACCCTGGTGAACTTTGCCAGCAACGACTACCTGGGTTTGGCCAGCGACCCCAGGCTGGCCGAGGCCGCGATCGCCGCCATCGGCACCTACGGCACCGGCAGCTCGGGCTCGCGCTTGCTCAGTGGCCACCGCGAACTGCACCAGGAGCTGGAAACCGCGATCGCCAGGCTGAAGGGCACTGAGGATGCGATCGTCTTCAGCTCGGGCTACCTGGCCAATCTGGGGGCGATCGCGGCCCTGGTCGGCACCCCAGACCTAATTTTGGGCGATGCGTACAACCACTCCAGCCTGAAAGCGGGGGGCAAGGTGAGCGGGGCTACGACCCTGGACTATCGCCACGGCGATGGGGCTGACCTGGAAACTTTGCTGGCCAACCACCGCGATCGCTACCGTCGCTGCCTGATTACTACCGATAGCGTGTTTAGCATGGATGGTGACCTGTGCCCTCTACCCGAGATTCTTGACCTGGCCGCCACCTACGACGCCATGGTGCTGGTGGATGAGGCCCACGGGACAGGGGTATTTGGCTCCCGAGGTTCAGGGGCGATCGAGCATCTCGGCTGTGCCGGGCGGCCCCTGGTCACCGTCGGCACCCTGAGTAAAGCCCTGGGTAGCCTGGGGGGCTATGTTGCCGGGTCCGGATCTCTGATCGACTTTTTGCGCAACCGCGCCCCCAGCTGGATCTACACCACGGGGCTTTCTCCTGCCGACACGGCAGCAGCCCTGGCGGCCGTTCGCCTGATCGAAGCGGAACCCCAGCGCCGCACGGCCCTCTGGCACAACGTCAGCACCCTGCGCCAGAGCCTGTCTCAGGTTCTGAAGAATGGCAACACAACGACTCCGCTGCGCCTTCTCGCCTCAGAATCGCCCATTATCTGCTTAGAAACGTCGTCCGCCGCTGCCGCGATCGCCGCCAGCAGGCACCTCCAGGACGCAGGCGTGTGGGTTGCAGCCGTCCGTCCACCCACCGTTCCTACCAGCCGCCTGCGCATCACCCTGATGGCCACCCACAGCCGCGATCACCTGACCTGTCTTATCAATGGTCTACAAAGCTGGTGTCGTACCTAACGCTTTGAACCCCAGCGGCGCTGCTTTTGACGGGCGATGGTTTTGCGCTTGCGCTTTTCGATGGGGGTTTCAAAGTGGCGATTCTTGCGCATGTCCGAAAAAATTCCGGCCCTGGCCACCTTGCGCTTGAAGCGCCGTAGCGCCGACTCGATGTTTTCGTCTTCTCCCAATACAACCTGGGCCATTAATTACTCCTAAGAAACGTCGCTAACGCTGGCTAAGCATGCCGCGCCAGCCTAAAACGCTGGATATCGCGTTTGCGATACCCAGCTTACAGAAACTAGATGCTTCGGTGGGTAGCCGCAAAACCCCTGAGCGAGTCAGAGACTCTAGCGACGGTTGTTCCAACCGCCACCGCCACCACCGCCACCGCGCGATTCACGGGGGCGCGCCTTGTTGACCTTGAGGTCACGACCCATCCACTCGGCCCCGTCAAGGGCTTCGATAGCGGCGTCTTCGTCGGCTTCGCTTTCCATTTCTACAAAGGCAAAGCCGCGAGGACGACCGGTTTCGCGATCGGTGGGCATGCTCACCCGGCTAACGGCACCGTATTCGGCAAAGACCTCGGTGAGTTGGTCTTGGGTGGCGCTAAAGGCCAGGTTGCCTACGTAAATCGACATGGACACATCTCCAAGTAGAGAGAGAAAAAAGCAGAAAGTTATAGGAGATGTACTCAACTAAGGACGACGCCAAGCCGGTAATGCTACTAACAACTTGCTTGTCACACGATAGCACAGGCCCACCTTTTGGCTATGGCTGGGCGATGGCAGCACTACCCGAGCAATGTCGCCTAATCCTCTGGCAGCACCCATTTCGGCGGTTGAGACGCTCGCTCGATCATTTTGCGCCGCACCGCTTCGTCCGCCATTTCGAGCATCTTGTCGAGGGAGGTATCGGCAATAAATTTGGATGCCTCGACGGTGTACTTCAGGTTGGGACAGTCATCTCCCAGAACACAGCCGTCTTTGCAATCTACTGCGCAGTTAACCGCCATTGTTTTTGTTTAACCCCGTAATTCAGCGTCAGGCTACTCCTGGATTAGAAAAGCCCTTAAAAATTGTAACAACCTCAGTCCGGTCCTTAGGGAGGAAATTTTGCCGCAGAAAGAGCTGTAGATCGGGGTAGAGTCGTTGCAGGATGGGTCGTTCGCCGTTTATTTTTGCTCAATCGTTTCACCTCGCACTTCTACCCCATGACCCCACCCCCTTCCCGCTGGCCCCTGTGGCTACTGGCCGGTACACTGCTGCTGCTGCTGGTTCTGGCCGGTCTGTACTGGGTCAATCCCAGTCTGCTCGATCCCCTTTGCTCCTGGAGGACAGCCTCAGTCTAGGGTGTGTCGTTCACTCAGGCCAAAGGCCTTGTATTTCAAGCCCTGCCGCGCCCCTCCCCAACAGCAACAGGCTAGGGGCTGTAGCCGTTGATTTTAGGTTCTTCAAAGGCTGATTGATGTCAGCCTCTGGGGCCGCAACGCCACTGGATAAGCCCCACGAAGGTTTTTCCGGTAGCATCAGGGCAAGAAATGGAAGTTTACCGCTAGAGACTATGGCCAATCGTCGTTTTCGTCTGGTTTTGGGAGCTTCACTGTATTTGGTCCTGGGGGGCGGCTTTCGGGCCCCCCAGGCTGAGGCCGCCCTGACTTCGGCTCTAATGCAGGAACCGGGCTGGTCTAGCGCGGCCGTCGCCCAGGGGTTGCCCAGGCGGCTGCTGCGAGCGCCAGTCAGACTGGTGGCAGGCCTGACCCCAGCGCTGCTGCTGGCCAGCCTGAGTTTGGCGGGGGGAGCATTTATTGCCCTGACCTGGCTGCACATCTACCAGCAGCAGCGGCGGTGGCAGCGGGTCGAGCTGGCTCGCCAGGAGGTGAAGGCCTTCCGCGAGCGACCAGCGGTCAGGAACGTGCTCGACATCCTCGACTATGAGGAGTACCGCACCTTTTATATTTCCCACCCCGAGGATGGCCGTCTGCTGACTTTTGAGGCCCACGACGAACGCCTGCAGCGGGCCCTGCGCCCCCACGACGAGATGGTACGGATGCGCCGGGGGCTCAACGAGATCAAGCGCATGGCCCAGGAGCAGCGGGTCAAGCCTGCCGCCCTGGCCCTGGTGCAGCGCTACGAAAAAGAAGAGTTTGTCATTGAGTTGACCCTGCGGGACTGGTTCGACAGTTTTCTGGGGGGGCTGGAGTACTTTGAAATCATGATCGAGTCGGGCCTGGTGATGGCCGAGGAAATCAAACCTTTCGTCATCCACTGGATTCGGCTGATTGGCGATCGCCGCTACCGCCGTACCGGGGGCTCCGGCTTCTACGACCAGCTCTCCCACTACATCCACTGGTCGGGCTATGGGCGGGTGAAAGCCCTGTTCGAGCGCTATGGCTTCAAGGTGCTGCCGCCCCCCTACGCTGCCGACGACTTCAGCGCGCCCCGGTCGGCCCAGTACCGGGAAACCAACCGCTACGACACCTACCGCGCCCTGTGGCTGGCCAAGGCGGCCCACCTGGTCTACGAGGACCGCGACTACATTGCCGACATTGCCCGCCTGTGGTTGAGCAAGCGGGTGCCCGCCTGGCAGTTGCCCACCACACCCATCCAGAAGTATGCCGTAGAGACCCTTAAAGCCTGGCAGCAGGAGGGCCAGCGGACCACTCTGGGCGACCTGCGCAACAACTATGTCTACCTGGACATCCGCAAGACCAACACCCAGGCATTTCTATTTCGCAAGGACAACAACATTGTGCTGTCGTTTCGGGGCACTCAGCAGTTTGACGACTGGAAGACCAACCTGAAAATTCGCCTGAAGGCGTTTACAGTAGGGGCTGATCAGGAGTCGGTGCGCCCGGTGGGGCGGCTGCACCGGGGCTTTTTGGAGGCCTGGCAGAGTGTCGAGAAGCAGGTGATGTACTGGGTTAAGGAGTGGAACGCGCCCACCCAGGCAACCGTCGAGGCCGGAACGGCAACCATGCAGCTGTGGGTAACCGGCCACAGCCTGGGCGGGGCCCTGGCCGCAGTGGCCACAGTGGCCCTGGAAACCAGGGGCTATGCCGTCAGTGGACTGTACACCTTTGGGCAGCCCCGCGTGGCCGACTGGCGACTGGTCAGCTACATGAATGGCCGCATGGGCGAACGCATCTTCCGCTACGTCAACAACAACGACATCGTGCCGCTGATTCCGCCGCAGATCGTCCCCTGGGTGCCCACCCGGGTCTACGGCCACATGGGCCAGTTTCGCTACTTCAACGACTTTGGCACCCTGCGGCGGCAGTCCTTCCTGTTCCAGCGCTTTCCCGACCGGCTGTTTGGCGTCCTTCGCGCCATCCTCACCTCCGGCAGCCCCGACGCCATCGATGACCACAAAATGGAGTTTTACGTGGCCAATCTGCAAAAGGCGCTGGTCCGCGAACAGGAGGAGGCCAAACTGGAGATCGAGCAGAGCCTGAACGCTGGCGACTTTGTGGAAAGTATGAAGGGACGGATGCGGGCGCGGCGTGTGCCGGAGGGATGAAGGGGTAGGGGGTAGGGGGTAGGGGAGGCCTGGACTTGAAAAAACTTTTTCCCCTTCACCCCCCACCCCTTCACCCCCTACCCCCTACGGCAGCGGCACAAAGTCGAAGCCGGTACCCGAGCGATTGCCCGGCTGGACGCTGACCAGCAGCACGGTGGTGTTGCGATCGCCCGAGGGCAAAAAGCTAATGGCACCCGTGGAGCCATTGGCCGAAAACCCCTGAGCTGCCAGGGCCTGCCCCAGAGCCGAACGGCCCTGCTGCCCCTGGGCGGGGGCCACATTGCCCGCGGTGCGGGCGGAACTGAGCGCCTGAAAGGCATCGTAGCTGAGGGCCGTGCGCCAGTTAACGTCGCCACCCCAGAGGCTAGAGGAGGTCTGAGCGAAGGGCGGAGTCGATTTCAGCGGGTGCCAGGGCACAGTGACCACGGTGCCCGTCAGGCTAGCGCCGCCCTTTTGCAGGGCATCAATGCGGTAGAAGGCGTCGCCCGCCAGCACCGGCAGCTGGCCATTGTTGAGCTGGGCCACGGCGATCCCGGCGTCAAAGGTGGCCGAGTCGGGCAGCAGCACTACGGCATCGGCCCCGCTGCCCTGAAGTTCGGCGGTGGGGTTGCCCTGGGAAAGGTCTACCAGTTTGGCCACCTGCCCCCCCTCCAGTCCCAGGGTGGTGGAGAAGGCCTCCTGCAGCGATCGGCTGTAGGAACTCTGGGAGTTGTAGAAGACAATGGGCCGGCTCTGCCCCTGAGCCAGCATATGGCGGGCCAGGGTGGTGCCGGTGAACTGGTCACTGGGAATCACCCGAAATACAAAGTTGCTGCCGGTGCGGGCCAGGCTGGCCAGCTCGGTGGTGGTGCTGGTGGGGGCAATCATCGGCAGCCCCCCCTGCTGGTAGACGGGGGCGGCGGCCAGGGTAGTGGTGCTGGTGCCGTGGCCAATGACGCCGACCACGGCGGGGTCTTGCACGAGGGCGGTGGCGATCGCCGCCGCCTGACCCGCATCGTTGCGATCGTCGGCGATCAGCACCTTGACCGGGTTGCCCGCCTGGATCGCCTCATCCTGGGCCTGGGCCACGCCCCGCAGCAGCTCCCGGGCGGTGTTGGGGTTGTCACCAATGGGCACCACGGCGGCAATACCCAGGGCAGGGGTAGCGCCCAATCGGGCGTTGTTGAGATAGATCAGCGCCTCGGGGTCGTTGCGGACGGCCTGGCGGGCCGCTTCGAAGCGGGCGGCGGCGGTGGCGTAGTCACCACCGGCAAAGGCGGTGGCCCCGGCCTGCATATCGGCGTTGGGAGCGTCGGTAAAGAGCACCCGATCGCCCCAGCTCAGAGCATTGCTCACGTTACCGGGCTGGCTGGGGGCGTTGGTGGAGGGCACAGCGGCGTTGTCGCCGGGATTGGCTGTAGCATCCATGGGGGGATTGGGGGTGGTGCCCTGGGCCGGGGGCTGGGGGGTGCGATCGCGGAAGAAGGCGTTATAGCCCGTAAAGCCCAACGCGCCTAGGAAAAGCAGCGCTCCCGCCCCGGCAAGGATGGGGGCTAGCGACCCCTTGCCCTGTTTCAGCACCTGGCCGCAGATCTCGCACTTTTTGGCGGTGATGGCGTTTTCTTCGTAGCCGCACTTGGGGCAGGTGACGTGGTTGAAGCTGTCAGTCATGGCAAATGGGGGGATGGGTAGGGAGTGGGTGGGTGGAGGGAAGGTCCCAGGGTTCTTTTTTAGAACAAGCAGGGATTCTGGCGGACGCGCAGAAGAACCCTGGGATCTGTGGCAGCAACAGGTTGAAGCGGAGTGAATCAACTCAACGTTTCGACAGGGGTTGTTTTTACTCTGGGGTTGCCTCGCGCACGGTGCGCTGCACCCAACCTAAGATGCACTGAAAGCTCCTGAAAATTACCAGCGGTTGGGGGTAAACCGGTCATCGTTAAGAATGACAACGCTGTCGCCTGACTGGGTCAGCACAAAGAGTCAAGCCTCGGTCAGTTCGCCGAGCAAGCGCCAAACATCGTCAGCGGTGGTAGCCATGGGATGCCGGGAAGGTGGGTCTGATCTCCCATCGTAGCAAAGCTACAAAAGCAGCCGGTCCAGGGCCGGTTAAGACGTCACCATCGAGGTTTTGGGCCGGGCAAAGATCATGCGTCCAGCGGAGGTCTGGAGCGAGCCTGTGACGACCACCTCCAGCTCCTCGCCGATGTAGTCACGGCCTTCTTCGACCACTACCATGGTGCCGTCGTTGAGGTAGCCCACCCCCTGGGACGGCTCTTTGCCCTCTTTGAGAATCTTTAGATCGATGTCGTCGCCGGGCAGGTAGGCGGGGCGAATGGCCTGGGCCAGGTCGTTGATGTTGAGCACTTCCACGTCTTGAAAGCTGGCCACCTTGTTGAGGTTGTAGTCGTTGGTGAGCAGCATGGCGTTGAGTTCCTGGGCCAGCTTCACCAGCTTGGCGTCAACGGTGGGAATGTCGTCGTAGTCGACGGAGTTGATCAGCAGCCGGTTGGGGTAGGACTCGCGGATGCGGTTGAGCACGTCCAGGCCCCGCCTGCCGCGATCGCGCTTTTGGTCATTGCTGGCGTCGGCCACATGCTGAAGCTCCTGCAGCACAAACTGCGGCACCAGCAGCTGCCCCTCCAAAAAGCCGGTGCCCAGCAGACCTTCAATGCGGCCATCGATGATGCAGCTGGTGTCGAGCACCTTGGTTTTGCTGGGCTTGAGGGTGCCCTCGGCCACCAGGGTTGACTCCAGGGTGCTGGGGCTGATCAGGCGCAGCAGCGATCGCCCGTGGGTGTCGGCCAAATTCATGCCCGAGACCGCAAACAGCACGCTGCCCAGCACCGCCGTCATCGGCTTGATGAAGCCAAACTCGGCGGGAATCGGCAGCAGAAACAGAGGGGCCAGCATCAGGTTGGCGATCAGCAGGCCCAGCACCAGGCCCACGGCCCGGGTGAGAATGCGATCGGGGGGCAGCTCTTTGATCTGGCGCTCCAAACGGCGGTAGCTGGTCTGCATCACCAGGCCTAATCCGGTGCCAATCAGGCCGCCAAACACAGCGGTCACAGTGCCCAGGGCCTCGATATTAGTCACCTGCTGCAAAATCGGCTCCGGCAGCAGGTCAATACTGTAGAAGCCAATCCCCGCCCCAGCCAGGATGAATGAAAATACGATGAGTGCGTCTAGCATAGGTGATCGGCGGTTCGGGCTGGTGTTTTGCAGCGGCTAGAGGCTGAGTATCTTACCCCTATACAGTGTACTCCGCCCAGTTAAAAGCGCCAGATGAGGGGTAACTGGGCAAGAGGATTTGGCAAAAGTATACCGCTAATCCCCCTTTCCCTACCCGCCCGGCTGGCTCTGCAATAATGGGGGGGTTACTGCACTTGCATTCTCCATGTCTTTGCCCTTTTTGCGATCGGCGGTGGTTCAGCTGGCGGCCTATACGCCCCACGTTGAGGCGGCAGACGCCCCGTCCCCAGCCAGCCTCGACATTCTCGACACCAATGAGTGCCCCTACGATTTGCCCGAGGCACTCAAGGAAAAGCTGGCCTGGCACCTGCACCACGACATCGCGGCCAACCGCTACCCGGACGGCGGGCACGGGGCGCTGAAGGGGGCGATCGCCCAGTACGTGAGCGAAACCGCAGCCCCATCGACCTTTGGTGCCGACCACATCTCCGTCGGCAACGGCTCCGACGAGCTGATTCGATCGCTGCTGATTGCCACCTGCGCTGGTGGCGAAGGCTCAATCCTGGTGGCCGACCCCACATTTTCTATGTACGGTATTCTCGCCCGCACCCTGGGCATTGACGTAGTGACAGTAGGCCGCAGCGAGGACAGCTTTGAGGTCGATTTGGCTGCGGCGCAGCAGGCGATCGTGCAGCCCCAGGGAGCCCCGGTGCGCGCGGTGTTCATGGTGCATCCCAACTCGCCCACCGGCAACGCCCTTGCCGCCGCCGAACTGGTCTGGCTAGAATCCCTGCCCGCTGACATTCTGGTGGTGGTCGACGAAGCTTACTTTGAGTTCAGTCAGCAGACCACCGTGGCCCAGGTGCTCCATCGCTCCAACTGGGTCGTCCTGCGCACCTTCTCAAAGGCGTTTCGCCTGGCCGCTTTTCGGGTGGGCTACGCGGTGGCCAATCCAGCCCTGGCCCAGGCGTTGGAAAAAGTGCGGTTGCCCTACAACCTGCCCAGCCTCACCCAGGCCGCCGCCCAACTCGCCCTGGCCCACCGTCAGGAATTGCTGGCCGTGGTGCCCGAAATTCAGCAGCAGCGGCGAGAACTGGCGACGGCGATCGCCCAGCACACCCCCCTGCGCCTGTGGCCCAGCGACGCCAACTTTCTCTACGGACGCCCCCCCGCTCAGCCGGGACCACCCCAAAAGCAAGAACTGGAACGCTGGTTCAACCATCTGCGGCGGCAGGGAACCCTGGTGCGCCACACGGGGGGCGGCCTGCGAATTACCGTTGGCACTCCGGCAGAGAATCAGCGCACCCTGGCCCACATGCAGCAGTTGTAGATTTCTCCGTAGGGGCACGGCATGCCGTGCCCCTACACCAGGGCGCGGGCGCGACGGACGGTGTAAGGTAGCACCCCCACCAGCAGGGCAAAGGCCTCATCGGGCACCTGGTCGACAATGCTCTGATCGAAGTAGCTCTTGAACTGCTCCAAAATTAGCTGGGCGCGATCGATGGGCACCGGCTTGTCGGTAAAGTTTTGGGTCAGTCGCACCCACTGCAGGCGGATTTTAAGCGCTTTTTGCTGAGCCTCGGCCGACTCCGGGGCAATCAGCGACAGGCTACCCAGCGGAATCACCGCGCGACAGTCCGTATCGAGCCCTCCTCCTACGGCAGCTCCGGGACCGGCAAATTCGGTGTAAAACTCTTTGTGAATGATCAACCCGTTGCGACGGCGACTGTTGACGACCCAGAGTTCGCCCCCGCGAATTCTGGCCAGAATGTCATCGTCTTCTGACAGGCGCAAATCAGACTTAAAGAAAGGACTGGGGAGACGGCTCACAGAATTCAAAAGGGGATGTTGGCCTGTTTGAGGGACCTCAAATAGACCGGGAGAACGTAGGGGGTTTCCGGGGCCCGAACCTGAACTGTTCTGCTCAAAATTAGAGATCATCCCCGCCACATCATAGCGACAACGGCTCGACCGGCCAAAATCTGTACCCGTTTCTGCGGCCTATGGACTGTCGATTGGCCTTAGTGCCTCAGGTCTTCATTCTAGGGTAAACAGCTAACCGACCCGTTTGGAAGTATTTAGCTGTGCTGAAGCAGGGATGAATTTCTACTGCAAAAGTTTAAGGTTTGTATGAAGTTGTCCGGTTCAAGGCCAGGGGGCAAGCGGAGGGATTGTTTTGCGCAGCAGCAGCCGACGGGCCTGGAGCCCCACCCAGGAGGCAGGGGAATCCTCGGTTTGAAACAGACTGAACCCGGCTTTGTGATAGAGCGCCTGAGCCGCTACATTGTCCTCCATGACGTGGAGGTGCAGGTCGTAGACCCGCCACTGCTGCGCCAGCTGCTCGCAAGATTGCAGCAGGGCACTGGCCACACCCTGCCGCCGAAAGTCCGCTTCTACCGCCAGGTTTGAAATGTAGACGTGGCGATCGCCCTGCCAGGGCCAGGGCTGGCGCAGGGAGGCCTCGACCGTCCCGGCGATCGCGGTATCGTCTAACGGTGCCGCTGCGGTAGCCGCGATCGCCATCAGGCAGGCGTAGCGGGGCGACTGGGTCTTCAGCCGCTGTCTCAGGTCCTCTTGAATGCCGAGACGAATGAAGGGATACACCCAGTACCGCCAGCCCGAGCAGTCGTAGAAGCTGGAGGTGAGCACCTCAGTGAGCCGATCGATGTCCTGCAACCGGGCGGGGCGAATCAGCGGCTGGCCCGCGCCCACCGTCGGCAAGGGAGGTGAATTTGAGTCAATTTGTACCATAGGCCCCAGCAGCAGACTCCCAAAAACGACGCCCGACTTTAGTCAGCCCAGGCCCTGGGAGAGTCGCCCCTAGCAGTCAATATACCCTCCTCTCCCCGGTCAGCGGGTAGGATCGTGGGGGTGAGTTTTGCTCCACCGCCCATTTTTTAGCTTATTGGCCCATCTCGGCCCCACCGCCCATGGCGACTTCCCCGTTTCTAACCACCTTCGTCCGCCACCGCGATCCCCGGCTGCTGTGGCCCGCAGCGGCGGTGGCCTCGGTCGTGGCCCACGGGGTGGCCCTGGTGATGGTGCGCGCCCTGGCGATTCAAACTCCAACCCTGCCGGCGGGCGAAACGGCCCCGCTGCCGATTCAGCTGGTGGATTTGCCCCCCGACCTACCGGCTCCCGACGAGGCGGCGATCGGTACACCGGAGCCCGCCCCTGCCGAACCCGCCCCTGCTGAACCCGCTGCCCCGATCGCCAGTCCCAGGGCCGCAGAGGCCGTAACTCCGCCCGCCCCGCCCCGCCCGCCGCTGGCCCCCTTCTTGCCCCCAACCCAGCCCCAGGCTGCGCCCCCGGTGGCCCCTGTCCCCTCTGCGGTTGCCCCGGCTCCACCCCGCCCAGCGGCCCCAGCCCCAGCGGCTCCAGCTCCAGCTCCCCCGGCCCCAGCCCCCCCGACCCCTCCGACCCCTCCGGCTCCCCCCGCCGTAGAACCGCCGCCGCCCAACCCGTCGCCGCCCTCGCCGCCGCCCCCTGCGCCAGGTCCGTCAGGGGGGCAAGGGCAGGGGGGGCAGGTCGTACCCCTGGGCATTCGCCTCAATCCCAGCGGCCGCGATATTCCTGAAACAGCTCCGCAGCTGCTGGGCGCGGCGGCGATCGAGCTACAGCCCCTGGCCTCGGCCTGTGGCTTTGCCAATTTGGAGGCGCTGCTGACCGGAATAGTGGCGACATCCGTGCAGCTGCAGATTCGGGTGGAGACCAGCGGCGAAATTACTCAGGTGAGGCCGCTCCAGGGAACCGGCAGCAGTGCTGTAGACGATCTGGTCGGCTGTGTGATTCGGCAGCGGCTACGGCTGCAACCGGCCAGCTCGGCGGGGGTGGCGCAGCTGACCGATGCGTTTATCCTGGATGCCCGCATTCAGTTTTGAAATTCAGTTTCGAGGCAGTGGGTGCAGTCGTTGAAGCGTTTGATTTGCCACAGCTCGGTATTGAGGCGGTTGACGCCGGGCTGCTCCCAGCGATCGCGGTCCAGCCAAAATTCAAACCGGGCGGTGTGCCCCATCGCCAGTCCCCAGGCGCGATCGCTGCCCAGCAGCCCAGCGATCAGCTGCTGCAACAGCCAGTGGTGGCTGATCACCAGAATGCGATCGCCGTTGCCGTGCCGGGCCAGCACCTGGGCCAGGAACCGCTGCGCCCTGGCCCGCCCCTGCTCCGGGGTTTCGGCCCCAGGAATGGGCTGCCAGTCGAGGCTGGTTTCGAGCTGCTGGCACAGATCGGGGTAGCGATCGCAGGCCTCCGCCCAGGTCAAGCCATTGAAAAGGCCGGCGTCGTACTCGCTGAGTTCAGGGCTGATGTCCACCGCCACCCCAGCTTTGGCAATCAGATTAACGGAGTCGAATAGCCCTGATTCAGCAGAACCCTCCGAGGGCTTGGCGTGCAGGGCCGGAGTCGGGATGCCCAATCCCTGCCCCAGCGCAGTCAGCGTCTCCGTGGCTCGCCTGAGCGGGCTGGAATAGATATGGGTCGGGTGCCAGCCCGTGGCGGCCAGTTCCTGCCCTAGCCGCTGCGACTGCTGCCGCCCCAGGGCAGTTAGCCCGGTCGAGCTAATTCCTTCCATCCGGCCAGCGGCATTGCCTACAGACTGACCGTGACGCACCAGCAGCAACTTCAGCGGAGTCATGGCGGTGGCACAATCGGTACAGGAACGGCTGGGTACAGGAACGGCTGTGGCCCCGAGAGGCGGAACCCATATCCCAGAGTATGAGGGGTGACCGGCTGAGGCGGCTGACCCCAGCCCAAGCTTAATTAACGTAACCGATCTAGCGGTTTAAGCGGATTTCGTGGTGATTCATGGGCAAGCTCAAGACATAGGAAACAGCCCCAAAACTGTCTACCGGCCAGTCCAGAATGCTGGAACCATGCCAGAATGCGTAGGCAAATACCCCTGCTCTGTGGTTTGCGATTGATGACATTTTCGGTTCATTCGGCTTCACCCCTGCCCTGCCGCTGCGGCCTAGACGCCAGCGATCGCAAACGGCTGGGGCTATTCCTCAGCCTGGTGCTGGGGTTTGCGGTGGTGGAGTGGCTGGTGGGCAGCGCCAGCCATAGCCTGGCCCTTCAGTCGGATGCGGGGCATATGCTGACCGACGTGGGGGCGATCGCCCTGGCGCTGTCGGCCAGCTGGCTGACCCGGCTCACCCTGGCTCGACCGCGCCCAGGGCAGCCGCACCTGGAGGCGATCGCCGCCCTGATCAACGGTGTTGGGCTGCTAGCGATGGCGGGGCTGATCTCTCTGGAGGCCTGGCAGCATCTGGTGGCGCCCACCACTACCCTGGTCAGCGCGCCGATGGCGGGTACAGCCCTGGTGGGCCTGGGCATCAACGGCTTTGGTGTATGGCTGCTCCACGGCCAGGGCGACACCTCGTTGAACCGCCGGGGAGCGCTCTTGCACGTGATGGCTGACCTGGCCAGTTCGGTGGCAGTCGTGGTGGGGGCGCTGTGCATGGCCCTGTTTGAATGGGTGTGGGTCGATGGGGCCCTGAGCCTGGCGATCGCGCTGTTGATCGGCAGTAGTGCCCTCCCTCTGATCTACCAGAGCTGGGGCCAGATTGCCGCACCGCCCAACCCTGCAGAAGCCGACCTCAACCTCAGCCGGCTAGGCTTTTTAGAAACGGGCCGCACTGACCTGAGCACCCTGCTGGGCAACCCTCTGACTCTGCCTGCCACCGATAGGGCCAGAGCCATGGACCAACCTGCGCTCCTGAGCGACAAAACTGCGCCATATCGGCCATTCGATTCTAATATTCATACCTAGGTGGCGATCGCCGCATAGGCCGCGCTGCACTGTGTCTACGGGAGTCAAACCATGGGTACCTGGGTTAAGGAAACCGATGAAGCTTTTTATCTGATGCAGGGAAACCAGTGGATTTCCCGCATTCAGAAGCGCCCCTCCGCCTCCAACCCCAGGGAGCAGGTGCTCAACGTGGAAGGGATGCGAGATTGGTTTCTGCGATCAGATGCGCCCCTGGCCATGACGGTTTCGGTAGGAACCGGTGGCCCTGAACCCGTACAGGCCGGAAGTGGCGGTGAGGTCGCGCCGCCGCCCCCGCCGCCGCCGGAAGGGGTGGCACCGCCGGATGGAGAAACCCCACCCCCTGCGGGAGGCGGTGACCCCGAGGGGCCTGGTGCTGGCGGAGAGCCTGCCCCCGAACCGGCCAAGAACCTGACCCTGCGTGTCAAAAGCACCACCTTTTTTAAGCTGCAGCCCAAGCTGGCCAGCGAACTGACTGAGGCTGAGAAGGTGCTGGTTACCAACGGCACCACCTTTAACATTCAGTACTATCTCGACGTGGGCAAAAACCATTGGCAGGTGCAGCTGCTCGAACCCACCCTGGGCGATAAAACGAACCGCACCTGGTTTGTCTACACCCCCGATATTGACGTGCTGACCGGCGTCAGGCTGCGGGTGATCAGCGACACGTTATTTAAAACCGAGCCCAAGATCTCGTCGCAGCTGAGTGAGTCCCAGAAGGTGTTTGTCAAAAACGGCACTCAGCTCAGCCTGCTCTCCTTTAAACCAGCGGCGGGCGACCACTACGAGATCGAACTGGCCGATGCCATCGTCGGCGCCGAAGTCAATACCAAGTGGTATGTCTACAGCCCAGACACCAAGGTGGACGGCAACCGCCAAACCCTTGAAGTGACCGGCGACACAATTTTCAAAGCTCGCCCCGTGCAGTCCAGCCAACTGGCCAACGCCGACAAGGTGCTGGTCAAAAAGGGAAGTGTCTTCCTGCTCAACTCCTATGCTCAACCGGAGAACAACCACGTGCGGGTGGCGCTCCAGGGAGCCTTTCTGGGGCCCCAGAACCGCACAGCCTGGTACGCCTACATCCCCGATATCCAAATTTCGGGCACCGAAATTGGCAACCGCCCTGGCGACCAGGGGCCGGGGAACCCGAGCAATCCAGCCGATCGGGGGATAGCGCTGACGTTTCCTGGGTTTACGGGCACTTACTACTCTAACGACCCAATTCAGCCCAAAAACCGCTACGGGGTGCGCGGTAACTTCACCTGGGGTGAAGCGCTGCACGTCAACCGCAGCACCGGCAGATACCGCCGTCCGGCCAACTCTGCGGTTGTCTACAACATTTTGAAGGTGGCCGACGCAATGGAGGAAATTCGCAAGATGTACGGCGACAAGCCCCTCCGGATCAACTCCTGGTACCGCGACCCGGCCACCAATGCCGCCGTTGGTGGGGCCTCCATGTCTCGCCATATGTCCGGCGATGCGGTGGACTTTGTAGTGCCCGGTGTGCGCTGCTCCGATGTCTACGCGCGGCTAAACGGCTGGTGGGGCAACCGGGGTGGGCTGGCCAGTTCTTCTGTGTTTACCCACATCGATGTGCGGGGGTATCGAGCCCGCTGGAGCTACGGCTATTAGGCCAGGAGCATACCCCACTCAGCCCCCAGGAGCGAGCCTGCACCAGCACCGTCCTGGGGTCAGGAGGCTGATTCAGTTTTGGGTTGGGCTGGGGTTGGGCCTGGTGCTGAGCTTGGGGGGGCTGTTGCCATCGGGAGCGGCTCTGCCTCCGCCCAATTCAGCTGTGGGGCCAAATCTGGCCGATTTTCCCCTGGTGGTGTCCTACGACCTGGGCACTACTACCCTGGACCAGACGGGGGTAGACCCGGCCCTGGAGGCGATGCCGATCGCCCTGACGGGGGCGATCGCGCTTCCCCCTGGCACCGCCCCGGTTCCCTGGGTGGTTGTGCTGCACGGTCGCCACGCTGGCTGCCACTTTCAGCCCGAGGCCACCAGCCAGTGGCCCTGCGCTGGGGAACCCCGCTTTGACCTGGGCTTTGCCTACCTGGCCCAGGCCCTGGCCGAGGCGGGGTATGGTGTGCTGGTACCGAACCTGAACGCCGCCTTCAGCGAGACCTATGGGGCTAGCGCTGAAACTCGCAACGCCTTTGCCGACCAGCGCAGTGGCCAGATCATCGACAATCACCTGAATCGATTGGCGCTGGCCCACCGGGGCGAAGAACCTGGGTTTGGGCTGCCCCTGGCCGGACGGGTTGACCTGGCCCGACTGGCGCTGGTGGGACACTCCATGGGCGGTGGCGCGGCGGCCCGCCGCGCCCTGGAACGGCTGGGCAGCGAGTCGGCGGTAGCCCTCCAGGGGCGCATTGCGGCGGGGGGAGGACCCGTCTCGGCCCTGGTGCTGGTCAGCCCCACCCGCAGCCTCCCCATAGCTGAGCGGCCCGATGCGTACCAGCTGCCCGATGTCCCCACGGCGGTGATTGCCGGGGGCTGCGATCGCGACATTTTCGATCTCAGCAGCCTCTACTACGTTGAGATGGCCCGGTCGCAGCCCCGCACAACCCCGGTATTGGGGCTGCTGCTGCCGGGAGCCAACCACAATTTTTTCAACGCTACCGTGGCGGAGGACGACTACTACCGGCAGGCCAACCACGGTTCTCTGTGCAACCCGCAGCGATCGCGCGATCGCCTGTCGCGGGTGGCCCAGGAAACTTTTCTGGCCCAGTACACCGCAGCCTTCTTGCAGACAGTGTGGTCTCCCCCTGGGATCACTGCCCTGGCCACAGTGGGCCTGGCCCCCCAGCGCAGCTCTCCGGCGCAGCTGTTTGGCCAGGCCGTGCTCACCACGCTGGTAGCTCCCAATAGCCAGCGCCGCACTCTGCTGGAGGCCGATGGGGCCTCAACTCCAGTCCTTAGCCCTGGTCTCAGGGCTGCTTTCTGCCCGGCGATCGCGCCGTGCGAGTCGTCGCCACGGCCCCATCCCCATTTCCCAGCCCGGCTCACCCTGACCTGGGACACGGCTGCCGAGGGGCTAAAGGTTCCTCTGGACCCCGTCGATGTCAGCCGCTTTAGCAGTCTGGACCTGCGCCTTGCCCCCGATCCAGCCTGGGCACTACCCCAGGGGCAGCCCGCGTTTGCGGTGGTGCTGCGCGACGGTCAGGGGGGCGCGGCCCGGGTCGAAATTCCCTCCACGGTGCCTGCGCTGCGCCAGTTTGAGGCCGACCCTAGTTCTGGCGACACTGCGCTTGTGTACCCCAGCAGTCTGCGGATTCCCCTGGGGCAGTTTGCAGGGGTAGACCTGACAGCGTTGACCCGCGTGGAGTTGGTGTTTGACCAGGTGCCCCAGGGCCAGCTACACCTGACCAGTATTGAGGTGGTGGGGCAGAGGGATTTTGGCTTTTAGATGGGTGATTTTGGATTGGGGGTAGCCAAGACTTGATAGCGGTTCAAAAATCCACAATTCAACTAAATGCCCTCAAACTGTGGGTGCCGAAAGCTATACCCCGCCGCCTTGAGCTTCTGGTTTGACACCCGCACGTTGTAGGGGCGGGCGCTGGGCTGGGAGGGGTCCCACTGGACTGGGGCGAGGTGGTGGGCGGTGCAGACGCGATCGATCAGCTCACGCACGGTGGGGATTTCGTCCTGCACCAGGTTGTAGAGGCCGCTGAGGTGGTGGGCCTGGGCAAAGGCGATCGCCCCCACAATGTCGTCCAGGTGGACCCAGTTGCTGGCCTCGTGTCCAGCCCCAGGGCGGGTCTGACCGGCGGCGCGGCTGTAGATCTTGGCTAGCTCTCGTCCGGGGCCGTAGATGCCGCCGAGGCGAAAAATGCAGACCGCCCGATCGCCCGTGGCCGCATTCAGCAGGGTTTGCTCTGCCTCCGCCATGGTGCGGCCGTTGTCAGTGGCGGGTTTGGCAGGGTCGTCCTCTCGCACCCAGGCGCCTTCGTAGTTGCCGTAGACCGAGTAGGTGCTGGTAAAGATGATTTGCTTCAGGCTCGGTGCGCGATCGAGCGCCCCTACGACGGTTTTGGCGGTGTTGAGGTAGACCTCCCGGTAGTCGGCCTGGCGACCGGCTCCCACGCAGATCAGCAGGGTGTCCTGGTTTTGCAGGAGTGTCGCGATGCCCTCGGCGTCTGATCCGTTGACCACCTGAACAGCATCAGCTATTGCTCGCAAATCATGCACCCGATTGGGGCTGGTCGTCGTTGCCGTTACGCTGATACCCTGGGATTTCCACAGTTGCGCTACGGCTGTACCCACATAGCCACAGCCAAGAATTGCTGCTTTCATCGCTTAACCCTCTTAAGTGCTTCTAAAGCAGCGTTTTTCTTCGCTTCTTTCTTACTGTTACCTCGACCAGCACCATATTTGGTAGACTCCACCCATACTTCAAGGGTGAAGACCTTAGCATGATCGGGACCACTGGCTTCTAAAACACGATATTCAGGCAGCACAGAATTACCAATGTGGGCCTGTACGTACTCCTGAAATTCGCTGACTGGATCTGTTGCTCGAAAATCTAACGCCATATCGACTAGTGGCCTGAAGATATCTGCCACATACTTATAAGCTGCGTCTAAGCCAGCATCCAATCGATAAGCACCTACCATAGCTTCAAAAGCATCGGCTTGAACACTAGGATTATCGCGCTCATGCTGCGCCCCAGATCCCAACCTCAGCAGTGGTGGAATACCTAACTGAACTGACAAAGAGGCTAAAAAGGATTTACTCACCAGGCGATCGCCACGCTTCGACATTTCTCCTTCGCTCATGCTGGGGTAACGAGCAAACAACAAATCTCTAACGACCAGTTCTATAATGCTATCGCCCAAGAATTCCAAACGCTCATAATCAGAGTTTTCCATATTAAGGCCTTCGGTAGGATGCTCATAGGCGTAGCTGCTATGGGTAAGAGCTTGGCGCAGAAGTCGAGAATTACTAAAGTCAGGAATAGGCATACGTCTTAATGATCAAGCTTCAAGAAAGCTGACTGGAGGTTATGCTTAGATAGTTGTGCCTAAGGCCTTTAAACATAACCTCAAAAAGTTGAATCGTGAAAACCTAGGTTAAACCAGGGAGTGCATTACGGAGATTCTCAACAAAGAGTATTCCCTTAGGCAACAATCGTCGCAATTTTTGGCTCATGTTGCTTTTATAGCCAATGACAATGACCTGCCGACCCGGCTTTAGATATGGCCTAACCATTTTTTCAAAATCACCATCGTTGGTAATAAGAACAAGAATGTCAGGCTCTCGAAACCGACAAAGTTCCACAAAATCTTTCATCAGGTTCTTGTCTACTTCATTCTTGGCAATGGTAGGAATATCAACACATCGCCAGGATTGAGATTGAAGTTTCTGCTCTTTTTTTAGAGGGACGGAACGCCAATGATGGTAGGCGTATAAACAAGGTACATCACCCAAACTATTTACGAAATCGAGAATGGCGGTGCTGTGTTTGAAAAGATTGACGTTTTGGGCGTCAGCAAATACGGCAACAGTGGGCCGATGAACCATTTCGAGTGTCATATTTTACCCAAAAGATAAACATCAGATCACTCGGAGAGAAACAGGGCAGTGGTAGTTTCTTGCTCTTGAGCTCCAAACTCAAAGTTGTGCTCGAAAACGATACGAGACACTGGCAAAGAATTGGAACTAGAGCTACATAGCAATCACACAAAAGCACAACCTGACAGAAAGTCAAAAGTTAACTGATATAGCAAGTAGTCAAGGATTGAGCCGCTTGTTACATCGTGCAGACTTGCGATGGCTATGTAGACCTAGTTAGAAAACTAGCGATAACTCCTGTACATCCGAGTTTGTATAAAAGGTAACTCACCTACTTGCATCAGTCAAGTACCTAGGCTTATTAGTCTAAATATTGTTTCCTGCCGTCCTGTATCCTAAACCCAGTCCAGCTTCCCTGACTCCCTTGTACCTGACTCACCTATCGCTGAGGCACTTTCGCAACTATGGCGAGCAGCAGATCGACTTTGCCGCTCCCAAGACCATTCTGGTGGGGGAAAATGCCCAGGGCAAGTCGAACCTGCTGGAGGCGGTGGAGCTACTGGCCACGCTGAAATCGCACCGGACGGGGCGCGATCGCGATCTAGTGCAGCAGGATCAGCCGATGGCCCAAATCACCGCTGCGGTGCGTCGGGATCTGGGCATGGCCGATCTGTCTCTGGTGCTGCGGCAGGCGGGGCGGCGCACGGCCATTCTCAATGGCGAAAAGCTGCGCCGACAGCTCGACTTTTTGGGGGCGCTCAATGCGGTGCAGTTCTCCAGCCTTGACCTCGACCTGGTGCGGGGCGGGCCGGGGGAGCGGCGCACCTGGCTCGATACCTTGCTGGTGCAGCTGGAGCCGGTCTACGCCCACATTCTCAGTCAGTACAACCAGGTGCTGAAACAGCGCAACGCCCTGATTAAAAAGTCCTACACCGACGACGAGGGAGAAGCTGAACCCATCGACGCTACCGAGTTTGCCCTGTGGGATGCTCAGCTGGCGGCACTGGGCACTCGGGTAATTCGGCGACGGGCCAGGGCGATCGCCCGACTGGCCCCAATCGCCCACCAGTGGCACCAGGCCATCAGCGGCCAGCGGGAAGACTTACAGATTCACTACCAGCCCAACGTGCCGATGACGGAGGATGACCCCCAGGCGATCCAGGCCAGCTTTTTGGAAAAGATTAAGCTGCGGACCGTGGCCGAACAGCACCAGCGCACCAGCCTGGTTGGCCCCCACCGCGACGACATCGAGTTCGCCATCAACGACACCCCCAGCCGCCAGTACGGCTCCCAGGGGCAGCAGCGCACCCTGGTCCTGGCCCTCAAGCTGGCGGAACTGCACCTGATCGATGAGGTGATCGGCGAACCGCCCCTGCTGCTGCTCGACGATGTGCTGGCCGAGCTGGACCTGAATCGCCAAAATCAGCTGCTAGAGGCGATTCAAGACCGATTTCAAACCATTATTACCACCACCCACCTTGGCGCTTTCGGCAGTCAGTGGATGAGGTCATCGCAAATTTTGACGGTGAGTGCCGGACAAATTGAGAACTCCTAAACGGATCCAAGGCCTAGGGTACCGATTCGGTATGTCTAAAAATCTCGCAGTTGCCGCCCCAGGGTCTATAGATCCCTACCCACTCCCTTGCAGGACAGCGGTTTAAACCGATGATCGGCCAGTCCTTTCCGTGGGGTGAAGGGCGGCCAATGATTGCATTGCGCCCCAGTAGGGGCGACGCCCCTTCTCGACGGGGGTCTTGGGCCAGCGAAATGGCCCCGGCGGTAAGTCCGGCTTTCACCGACTGCCGTTGCTTGCGGACCCTTAGCCCCACTACGGTAGGAGTACTGTACCGGCGTTCTAGGGCATGGCATCAATTGTGGCCACAAGGCTTTTATTTCCACCTCTGCCACGCCCAACCCAAAGATCAGGCTGGTGCAGCGTCACGGCTAAAATTCTGGAGTTCTCGTAGATGGGATGAAACGCAGGGTCATCCAACGTCGGTAAGCCCTGTTGGGGGCAACTTCGTTTCACCCCATCTACAAATTTAGGAGTGACAGCCTCTAAAATCCCTGGCGAGAAATGATTTTCTCAATGTCGGCCTGGGTTTGATGTAGCAGGTTGTTGCGGCTATCGCCGGTATTGCTGAGGGAGGGCACCAGGTTGCGAGCCTGAAGTGCCATGTGAAGCTGTAGGTGAGCGACGTATTCGGAAAAGTCTTCGCGGGTTGCGGTCAGAGCCGGAGCGGTTTTGTCTGCCAGAGCCATGGGACTTCTCTAGATAAATACAGGTGATGTTTGTAACGTTTTTGAACGTAACATAGCCTCCAGGCGCTTTATGGAAACGTGCAACGAAGCTTAACGGTGCGTAACACCTGACACAATTCTCAGCAAAGTGCTGGGGGCACGTGCTTGGCCAGTCCACTCCAACATCTACTGAGGTATTTGCATTTACCCCGAAGACTGGGGACGAGTCGATAAAATATGCAACCATATCGAAACTGCCCCGCTCCGCAGCCTGAGGAGGCCGTAGGACGACGCTGAACGCTAGCCGCTAATACCCCTATGTCTGGTTCCTCCCCCACCGCCGACCCCCAGCCACCCATCCCCGAGCGCCTGGCCAAGCACACCGTCCGCTACGCCGACCACCACGCGGTGAACTGGGACGACCTGACGCCGATGATGCGCCACTACGTGGAGATGAAGGAGCAGTATCCCCACGCCCTGGTGCTGTACCGGGTGGGGGACTTTTTTGAGACGTTTTTTCAGGATGCGATCGCGATCGCCCGCGAGCTCGAACTCGTCCTCACCAGCAAAGACGCCGGTAAGGCCATTGGGCGGGTGCCCCTGGCGGGCATTCCCCACCACGCCCTCGATCGCTACTGCACCCTGCTGGTGGAAAAGGGCTATGCGATCGCCATCTGCGACCAGGTGGAAGACCCCGCCGTAGCCCAGGGCCTAGTCAAGCGCGAAGTCACCCGAGTGATCACCCCCGGCACCGTGATCGAAGAGGGCATGCTCAGCGCCAGCCAGAACAACTTTCTGGCCTCGGTGGTGGTGGCGGGGCACCACTGGGGACTGGCCCACGCCGATGTCTCCACCGGGGAATTCCTCACCACCCAGGGGGAAGACCTGGATCAGCTCGCGCAGGAATTGCTCAGGCTCCAGCCCGCCGAGGTGCTGTTTCCGGTGGATGCGCCTAATTTGGGGGCGATGCTGCGGCCTGGCGACCAGTCGGACCAATTGCCCGATTGCCTGCCCCGGCAGTTTTGCTACACCCTGCGCCCCCAAGGCCCCTATAGCCAGAGCGAGGCCCGTCAGCGGTTGCTGCAACGGTTTCGGCTGAGGTCACTGGAGGGCCTCGGCTGCGACCACCTGCCCCTGGCGGTGCGGGCGGCGGGGGGCCTGCTGCACTACGTCGAAGAAACCCAAAAGACCGTGCAGGCCCCGCTCCAGCCCCTCTGCACCTACACCCTGGCCGCCTACCTGGTGATCGACCACCAAACCCGCCGCAACCTGGAGATCACCCAGACCCAGCGCGACAGCACCTACAACGGCTCTTTGCTCTGGGCGCTGGACCGCACCGTCACTGCCATGGGCGGGCGTACCCTGCGCCGCTGGCTGCTGCAACCGCTGCTGGATGTCAAGGGGATCCAATCTCGCCAATCCACCATTCAAGAACTGCTGCGGGACGGCAACCTGCGCCAGATGCTCCAGCACAAGCTAAAGCAGATCTACGACCTGGAACGGCTGGCGGGTAGAGCTGGGTCGGGCACCGCCAACGCGCGGGACCTGGTGGCCCTGGCGGAGTCGTTTCTGCGGCTGCCGGAGCTGGCGGCCCTGGCGGAGCAGGCGAAATCCCCCTACTTGCAAGCGCTGCAGTACGTGCCGCCGGAGCTGGAGCAACTGGGGCAACTGCTGCGATCGCACCTGGTGGAAACCCCGCCCCTCTACCTCACCGAGGGCCACCTGATCCGCGATGGGGTGAACGGCCAACTCGACGACCTGCGCCAGCAAGCCAAGGACGACCAGAAGTGGATCGCGGAGTTGGAGCCCGCCGAACGGAAACGGACCGGCATCTCGACGCTCAAGGTGGGCTTTAACAAAGCCTTTGGCTACTACATCAGCCTCTCCCGCGCCAAGGCCGAACTGGCCCCCGACGACTACATCCGCAAACAGACCCTCACCAACGAGGAGCGCTACATCACCCCCGAACTGAAGGAGCGGGAGGCGCGGGTGTTCAACATCGAGTCTGAAATTAACGCCCTGGAGTACGAGATCTTTAACCAGCTGCGGGAAAAAGTGGGCGAACAGGTGGAGCTGATCCGCAAGGTGGCCGCCGCCGTGGCTGCCGCCGATGTGCTCTGCGGGCTGGCGGAGGTGGCCATCTTCCAGGGCTACTGCTGCCCGGAGATCGATGAGAGTCGGGCGATCGCCCTGGAAGCGGGCCGCCACCCTGTGGTAGAACAACTGCTGCCCGCCGGGTTCTTTGTGCCCAACTCCACGTTTATGGGCACGACTCCGGGCGATCGCCCCGCCACCGATCCCCAGGATTTGATCATCCTCACTGGCCCCAACGCCAGCGGCAAGAGCTGCTACCTGCGCCAGGTGGGGCTGATTCAGCTGATGGCCCAGATGGGCAGCTTTGTACCGGCGAAGGCGGCGCGGCTGGGGGTGTGCGATCGCATCTTCACCCGCGTCGGGGCCGTGGACGACCTGGCCAGCGGCCAGTCCACCTTCATGGTGGAGATGAACGAGACGGCGAATATCCTCAACCACGCCACCCCCCGCTCCCTGGTGCTGCTGGACGAGATTGGCCGGGGCACCGCCACCTTCGACGGGCTGGCGATCGCCTGGGCCGTGGCCGAGCACCTGGCGGTGGACATCGCCGCCCGCACCATTTTTGCCACCCACTACCACGAGCTCAACGAGCTGGCCGCTCTGGTGCCCAACGTCGCCAACTACCAGGTCACGGTCAAAGAACTGCCCGACCAGATCATCTTTCTGCACCAGGTGCAGCCCGGCGGGGCCGACAAGTCCTACGGCATCGAGGCGGGGCGACTGGCGGGGCTGCCCCCTTCGGTGATCCAGCGGGCCCGCGACGTGATGCGCGAGATTGAGCGCAACAGCACCATTGCCGTGGGCCTGCGGGGGGAAGTACCCAAGGCCAGTCGGCCCCGCCGCCGGGTTAAGGATGCCGCCGCCACCTACGCCCCCTCCGACCAGCTAGATTTGTTTGGTAAGCCGTGACCTGAAGTGACAAAATGTTTTCTCAACCCACCCGCAAGCGCTTTGGCCAGCACTGGCTCACCGACGAAAAGGTGCTCCACCGCATGCTGGAGGCCGCCGCCGTCACCCGGCAGGATACGGTGCTGGAGATTGGCCCCGGCACCGGGGCGCTGACTCGCTGGCTGCTGCCGTTGGCAAAGGCCGTGGTGGCGGTGGAAATCGATCGCGACCTGATTCGCAAGCTGAACAACCAGTTCGCTAAGCACGACAACTTTCGCCTGGTGCCCAGTGACATTCTGGAGCTAGATATCGCTGCCGCCTCGCGGGATAAGTACTTTGACTACGGCCTGCCCAACAAGGTGGTGGCCAACATTCCTTACTACATCACCGGACCCATTTTAGAGAAGCTGCTGGGCACCCTGGCCACCCCAAACCCGGAGCCCTACGACGCGATCGTGCTGCTGGTGCAGAAAGAAGTGGCCGAGCGACTCTACGCCAAGCCGGGGAAGAAGGCCTTTGGGGCGTTGTCGGTGCGGGTGCAGTACCTGGCGGACTGTGAGCTGGTCTGCCCGGTGCCGGCGCGGGCCTTTCAGCCGCCGCCCCAGGTGGACTCGGCGGTGGTGAAAATCACGCCGCGTCCCCCCGCTAAGCCATCCGATGACCTGGCCGGGTTCGATCGCCTGGTGAAGCTGGGCTTTGGCAGCAAGCGCAAGATGTTGCGCAACAACCTCAAGGGGGTGATCGATCGCGACGAGTTAGAAACGATCATGACCGACCTGGGCATTGAACCCACCGCCCGTGCCGAAGACCTCAGCGTTGAGCAGTGGGTGGCGCTGAGTAATACAATCCTGAAGCAGTCGTCACCCTCGGATTAGATGGTCTGTTGTGGCGCTAGCCAAAGGGGTGGTGGGTAGTGCCTACCCTACGACTCCCCTACGATTACTGGTGGGCGGTGCCCACCCTACGCCGGACCCTAGGGAATGGGTTAGGCAAGACGCCTGACCTCCGGCTACTCAACTATTCACTAAGGATCGCTCGATGCGCCTCTACACCCTGCTGGCTGCCGCCAAAATCAACCTCTATCTCGAAATTGTCGGCAGTCGCCCCGACGGCTTCCACGAGCTGATCATGGTGATGCAGAGCGTCAGTCTGTGCGATCGTATTACCGTTCGCAGCATTGGCGTCGATGCCATTCGGGTGCGCTGCGACCACCCCCTGGTGCCCGCCGACGAAACCAATCTGGCCTACAAAGCGGCGGCCCTGGTTTCCCAGCGCTGCCCTGGGATGATGGCCAAGCTGGGCGGCGTCGAAATCACCATCGAAAAGCAGATCCCGGTGGGGGCGGGGCTGGCCGGGGGGTCATCCAACGCCGCCGCCGTGCTGGTGGGGCTCGACCTGCTGTGGAACCTGGGCCTGACCCAGAGCGAACTACAAGAGCTGGGGGCCGAACTGGGGTCGGATGTGCCCTTTTGTGTGTCGGGGGGCAGTGTGATCGCCACGGGCCGGGGTGAACAGCTCGACCCGCTGCCCGGCATCGACAGTCTGCACCTGGTGCTGGCCAAGTATGAGTCCGAGTTTGTCTCTACCCCCTGGGCCTACCAGACCTACCGGGCCCAGTACGGCGACACCTACCTGAGCGATACCCAGAGTTGGCAGGAGCGGCAGTCGGCGGTGCGATCGGGGGCGATGGTGCAGGCGGTGGCCCAGCGGGATACCCAGGCCCTAGCCAGTCACCTCTGCAACGATTTTGAAAAAGTGGTGCTGCCCGCCCACCCCAAAACCGCAGCTTTAAGGGAAACTATGGCTGGACTGGGGGGCCTGGGCACGCTGATGTCGGGCTCTGGTCCCTCCGTGTTTACCCTGGTGGAGACCGCCGCCGAGGCCGAAACCCTGGCCGACCGGCTGCGATCGGCCCTGCCCGCCCCCGACCTGGGGGTGTGGACTGCCCGATTTAGCTCCAGCGGAGTGCAGCTCGAAAGCTAGCCGAAAGGCTGAGAATAGGGTGGCGGGGCTGAGTCCAGCCTTGAGAGACCAGAAGCAGCGCTAGAATAGGGAAACTGTTCTTAACCTATCGGTTCTGTCTATGTCGGTTTTAGCTGCGATCGCGGTCATTGCCCTGCTGGTAGCCGTCCACGAGGCGGGGCACTTCATGGCCGCTCGGCTACAGGGCATCCACGTCAACCGCTTTGCCATCGGCTTTGGCCCCATCCTGTGGAAATTCCAGGGGGCCGAAACCGAGTACTCCCTCAGGGCCATTCCCCTGGGCGGCTTTGTGGGCTTCCCCGACGACGACCCCGATAGCGAGATTCCAGCCAACGATCCCGACCTGCTGAAAAACCGCCCCATCCTCGATCGCGCCATTGTGATCAGCGCCGGGGTGATCGCCAACCTGGTGTTTGCCTACCTGGTGTTTGTGGCCCAGTTCAGCGCCGTCGGCATCCCCGAAACCTTCAACCCCCAGCCCGGCATCCTGGTGCCCCAGGTGATCTCCGACAGCTCCCCGGCGGGCCAGGCGGGCATTCGCTCCGGCGATGTGCTGGTGGCGGCCAACGGCGAACCCCTGGGAGCTGGGGAAGAGAGCATTCCTCCGTTCATTCAGCTGATCAAAGACAGCCCCAACCAGCCGGTGCGGCTCACCGTGCAGCGGGGCGATCGCGAGCTAGAGGTCTCGGTCACCCCTGAAATTGGCACCGATGGTTCGGCGGTGATTGGCGTACAGCTTCAGCCCAACGGCGACTTCGGCTACCGCCGCCCCAGCAACCCCATCGAAGTGTTTGGCCTGGCGGCCCAGCAGTTCCAGGACACCCTGGTGCGCACGGTGCGCGGCTTTGCCATGCTGATCACCAACTTTGGCGAAATGGCGGGCCAGGTGGCCGGGCCGGTCAAAATCGTTGAGCAGGGGGCGGGCCTGGCCCAGTCCAGCGCCGCCATGCTGTTTCCCTTTACCGCCATTATCAGCATCAACCTGGCAATCATCAACATTTTGCCCCTGCCTGCCCTCGATGGCGGTCAGTTGGCCTTTTTGCTAATTGAAGCCCTGCGCGGCGGCAAGCCCCTGCCCGATCGCATCCAAGAAAACGTCATGCAGACCGGCCTGGTGCTGCTGCTGGGCCTGGGCGTGTTTTTGATCGTGCGCGATACCACCCAGCTCGAAATCTTCCAAAACCTGCGCTAACCCGCCCATCTACCCCCTACCCATCCACCCCCCATCCCATCCATGCCCAACCAGCGGCGTGCCTCCAAAAAACAGCGGGCGCTAGAAATCCTCATTCGTCTCAAGCGGCTCTACCCCGAAGCCCCCTGCTCCCTCGACTTCAAAAACCCCCTGCAACTGATGATCGCCACCATGCTGGCGGCCCAGTGCACCGACGAGCGGGTGAATTTGGTCACGCCAGCCTTGTTTGCCGCCTATCCCGATGTCTACGCCTTTGCCGAGGCCGACATCGCCGATCTAGAGCAGCTAGTGAAATCCACCGGGTTCTATCGCAACAAGGCCAAGAACATTCGCGCTGCCTGCCAGCGAATCATTTCTGAGTATGGCGGTGAGGTGCCCCCCCGCATGGATGATCTCATTACCCTGCCAGGGGTGGCCCGCAAAACCGCCAACGTGGTACTGGCTCACGGCTTCGGCATCAACGGGGGGGTCACCGTCGATACCCACGTCAAGCGCATCACCAACCTGCTGGGGCTGACCCAGCACAGTGACCCAGTCAAAATCGAGCGCGACCTGATCAAGCTGCTGCCCCAGCCCGACTGGGAAAACTGGTCAATTCGCCTGGTGTACCACGGGCGGGCCGTCTGCAATGCCCGCAACCCCCAGTGTAGTCGGTGCGATCTGGCGGATCTCTGCCCCTCGGCCAAGGTGGTGCCGGTCGCCGCCCCGCTCGAAGCTCCGGCCCATCCGTGAGCATTCACCGGGGCCACTGTGCTAACACTGGTTTAGGTCGCCCTCAATCAGCGGAGGTGGTCTGATGCCTGACCTCTACGAAACAGACTTCCACGCCTGGACCCAAGCCCAGGCTAATTTTCTGCGCCAGGGAAAGATTGACCATCTGGATGTGGCCCATTTAATTGAGGAAATTGAGTCCTTGGGCAAGCAGCAAAAGCAGGAATTAAAAAATCGGCTGGGGGTGTTGATTGGCCATCTATTGAAATGGCAGTACCAGGCCGATCGCCGCAGCAAAAGCTGGAAATACATGATTCAGGAGCAGCGGCTACAAATTTTAGACTTGCTCGACCAAAACCCCAGCCTCAAAGCTTACCAAGACGAAGCGATTGCCAAGGGCTACCAGCTGGGCTTGCTGTTGGTGGGGCGAGAAACACCCCTCGATCCCAAAACCCTGCCGGAGCAGTGCCCCTTTACCCCGGAAGCGCTTTTCGGCGACAAATTTCCCGAAGATCTAGATGTCCTGTAGGGGATAGGAATACGGTGCTGAGGCGATCGCTGCCCTAGGAAGGCTTGGTCAGGCTGAGCAGGCCGACGCTCACCGTCACCAGCAGCACCCCCAGCCCCTGCACCACAGAAAGCTGCTCCTGCAGCACCCCCCAGGCCAGCACCGCCGTCAGGGCCGGGTTGGCGGCCCCAATCATGGCGGCGGCGGTGGCCCCCACGCTGCGAATGCCCAGGTTGTTGAGCACATGGCCGGTGAGGGTGGCGATCGCCGACAGCAGCCCCCCCACCCACAGCGCCGGCCACAGCAGCCCCGCCAGTTCCCCCGGCCACAGCAGCAGGCACGCCGCCGACAGCACCAGGGTGACTGCAAAGCTAATGGCCGTAAACGGCACCGGGTGAAAGGTTTCGAAGGCTTCCTGGGCAACCACGGTGTAGAAAGCGTACACTACCCCTGAGCCCAGCCCAAAGGCGACCCCCAGCCAGCTCTCAATGGCCGCTCCGGTCATGGGAATGGTCAGGGCGCTACCGACCAAAATCAGCCCTAAAATCGCCCAGCGGCTGAGGTTGGGGCGGTGGCCAAACCAGTACCAGGCCAGCAGCGCCGTGTAGACTGGGAAGGTGAAAAACAGCGTCAGCGCAATGCCCGCGGCAATGCGGCCCACCGACACGTACAACAGCGCCAGGTAGGCAAACATCAGCACGCCGCCTACCAGGGCCAGGTAGAGTTCGCGGCGATAGGTCACCGAGCCCAGGCGGCGCAGGTCAGTCCACAGGGGAGGATAAACCGGCGGCAGGAGCACCGCCATCAAGGGCACCCCCACTGCCATCCGCATAAACATCAGCAGAAATGAGTTGGGCAGCGTGGGGGCCACAAAGCCACCGGTTTCCACCAGACCCAGCAGATCAGAGGGGGTAAACAACACCCGCGTAATCAAATTTTGGGCCCCAAAGAAAACCGTCGCCAGCAAAATTAAGACATAGCCGAGCATGGATTCCCCCTGGTGTATGTGAGGGAGGCCCTGGGTCGTGCACTCCATTTCAAACGCATTCTACGGTAGTCGATAGCTGGCCACCCGCACCACCAGATCCCCCCCCTGGGGGTCGTGGGTAAAGACAAAGCTGCCCGCCTTGGTTTCGTGGCCCGAGAGAAAATCAATCTGCTGCTCGCCCGTCTCGTCGTCAGATCCTTCCAGGTTGAGTTCGGCGGTGACCTGCACCATACGGGCAATGCGGCCACCGGTATTGGTAATGGCAAAGGGCACGTAGTAGCGGCCATCGGTGACCCGCACCGCCTCGGATACCGCCACCGCGAAGGCGGGCGGGCGGTCCTGGTTGGTTTGCCAGTCGAACAAAATCAGTCCGACCAGCCCCAGCAAAATCACTGAGGCGGCCATGAAGGTCACCCACTCGGCGGCGGACCGCTGGGTAAAGCGACCGGCGGCGGACGTCACCTCGGGGGATTGTTCGGAGGGGTGGGCGGAGGGGTTGGGCAGATCCATATCAAATTAGGATACGTCCTGCGGCCCCCCCAATGGAGGCGGGCAGGCCCAAAACTAGCACATCGCTGAGCCATTCCGACCAGGGGTCGCTGGGGTTGAGCTGCTGAAACAGCACCAGCATCACCACCGAGGCCACCAGGGCCACCAGGTAGGCCACCAGGGTTTCCGTGACGGGGCTAAACAGCAGCCCCCGCTGCCGCCGTTCGGCGCGATCGGTAAAGCCTGAGGCAAACACAATGGCGTAGGAGAGGCCCAGGGAGGCGGCCATAATCAGCAGCAGCCACAGGGGCGGCAGGGAGGCCGCCAGCAGGGGCACTTCTTCGGTGGGAGCAATGCTGAAGGCGATCAGCACCGCGCCGATCAGGGCGGCGTCGAAATCGACCAGGGCATCGCGCAGGTTGGCCAGGGTAGGCGAGGTGAGCCGTCGCGACAGGGGCGTGGTGGTGCGGCGATCGCGCCCCCGCTTGCCCTGCAACGTCGATCGCGCCAGGGCCACCCCCAGGGCAAAGGGCACCGCCTCAAACACCACCTTGCCCAGCACCTCCGCCAGGGGTGTAGCCAGGGTAATGCGGCGCAGTAGTCCCAGGGCCAGAGCCGCACACACCACCCCTATGGCAACCGCCTCAATGCTTTCGAGCAGGGCTTCCACAGGATGCAGGCGGAGGGTTTGGCGAAACCCTTCAACCTGGGTGAGCAGCCCTACCCCAACCAGGGTGGCCGCCAGCACCACTAGCAGCCAGTGGGGGTCGGTGGCGGCCCCAATGGACCACACTTCTACGGTGTAAAGCAGGGGAATGCCAAACAAAAAGCCCCCCACCGCGCCCTGTAAAATGGCCTGAAATTCGCTCAGCCAGATGTTGGCCTCGCCTTGGGGACTGGAATTATCGATGGAGGCAGCCATCGTGGAGATCTCGGTTTCAGGCCGGTGGATAGGACTCTACCTACAGCATATCAAGGGCTGCGCCGATCGCACTGGGCTGCCTGAGGGCGTCTTCACCCCTGCCTCAACGTCGAAACCTTAGGAAAATCTCTAGTATTGCTGGGGTTCAACAAAATGCCCGTTAGCGTGAACGGGACAGCGTCCACAACTCCATGAAAACCCCTAGTGCATTGCAAGGATGGTTCTATGACCCAGGCAAAATCAGGCGACAGCGTTGCCATTCACTACACCGGTCGGCTTGAAGACGGCACCGTGTTTGACTCCTCGCGCGATCGCGGTCCGCTGGAGTTTGCCATCGGCAACGGCGAGGTAATTCCAGGCTTTGAGGCGGCGGTGGTGGGCATGACCCCCGGCGACGCCAAAACCGAAGTAATTCCAGCGGAAAAGGCCTACGGTCCCCACCGCGAAGAAATGGTAATGGTGGTTGAGCGCCACCATATTCCGGCCGACATCCCGCTCGATGTCGGTCAGCAACTGCAAATTCAGGGGCCCCAGGGCCAGATTGTGCCGGTGATGGTGACCGATCTCTCGGAGGCCGATGTCACCCTCGATGCCAATCATCCCTTAGCAGGAGAAACCTTGATCTTCGACATTGAGCTGGTGGAGATTCAGGCCTAGGGTAGCGTCCTTGGCTTTGGCTACAAGCCCGATTCCATCGGCGTTGTCCTGTTCAATCTAAAGCATTAGGTTAGGGGTTTTGAACGACAAACTGTTCGCACAAAACCCCTGACTTGAAGCCCATATCTATCTGAAGGCCCATTTTACGATGGCCATTTTGCCTATCCCCCTCCACCCCAGGGGGATGGTTTTTGCAGGGGGTAAAGATTTATCATGCCCAAGGCCTTTACTCAGGAGCCCCATGGCCTACGAATTACCCCCCCTTCCCTACGCCTACGATGCTCTTGACCCCTATATTTCCAAGAGCACGCTGGAATTTCACCACGATAAGCACCACGCCGCCTACGTGAGCAAGTACAACGACGCCGTCAAAGGCACCGACCTCGACAGCAAACCGATTGAGGAAGTGATCAAGGCGATCGCAGGCGATAGCTCCCAGCAGGGTCTGTTCAATAACGGTGCCCAGGCCTGGAACCACACCTTCTACTGGAACTCGATGAAGCCCGGCGGTGGCGGCATGCCCTCTGGCGATCTGGCCAGCAAAATTGACGCCGACTTCGGCAGCTTTGACAAGTTTGCCGAAGCGTTTAAGACGGCTGGGGCCACCCAGTTTGGCAGCGGCTGGGCCTGGCTGGTGCTCGACAACGGCACCCTCAAGGTGACTAAAACCCTCAACGCCGACAACCCCCTCACCGCCGGGCAGGTGCCCCTGCTGACCATGGACGTGTGGGAGCACGCCTACTACCTTGACTACCAGAACAAGCGTCCCGACTACATCGAGACCTTCCTCAAAAATGTCGTGAACTGGGATTTTGCCGCCAGCAACCTCGCCGCGGCTTAACCGGACGGCACCAACAGTCGTGCTCCGCGACTCATAGAGGTGGGCCTCAGCTCACCTCTTTTTTAATTTATAGCGATGGCCATTGCGCTGAGGACATTGGCCTCAGCCAAAGGCAAAAAACTGGGACGGCGCAGTGGCGTATAACCATCGCTGCAGGAGCATGGGTCATGTCCTAACGGTTCTGGCGATGGCTATAAGTACAAGGCCGAAGGTCCAATGTTGCCCCATACTCCTTGCAAACCCATACCCTTCCCCTATGCTGTTTACCGACCCAGACTACCCCCATGTGGTGCTGTCGTTTACCTACCGGGGATTTCACCTTGAGCTTGACCAGAGCACCCACCACGGGGTGCCGATGTATGCGGTTTGGGCGACCCACGATCGCGGCTGTGCCGTAGCCGTACCCGGCGCTGTCAGCCGCACCGAGGCCATCTACCGAGCCAAGCGCTGGGTGGACGATCGGCTCAGGCGAGCGAACGTGGACGATAGTAAGCGGTAGCCTGGGCTAGCCAGCGCTCGATTTCGGCCGCGGGCTGGGGTTTGCCAAACCAGTAGCCCTGACCACAGTCACAGCCCATCCGTTTGAGCGCGTTGACCTGCTCTGCGGTTTCAATCCCCTCGGCGATCGCCCTGAAGCCCAGCTGCCGCCCCAGGTTAATGATGGTGTGCACAATCCGTTCGTGGCTGAGGCTGGTTTCCATCTGGCTGACAAAGGAGCGATCGATCTTGAGCGTATTGATAGGGAACCGGTACAGATAACTCAGCGATGAATAGCCGGTGCCAAAGTCGTCAATGCTGAGGGCAATACCGCGCTGACGCAGGCTGTTGAGCACCACAATAGTGTCGTCAATGTTGTCAATCAGCATGCTTTCGGTAATTTCTAACACCAGGCTGCGTGGCGACAGCCCCACCCTGTGCAGCACCTCATCCACCCGCTCCAGTAGCTCCTTGCTGTGCAGCTGCAGGGCCGATAGGTTAACGCTGACGGTCAGCGCCAGTGCCCGTGGGTAGGCGCGCTGCCAGGTGGCCATTTGGCGGCAGGCCAGTTCCAGCAACCAGTGACTCAGAGGCACAATCAGCCCGGTTTCTTCCGCCACCGAAATAAACTCGCCCGGCATCACCAGGCCCCGCTCCGGGTGCTGCCACCGCACCAGCGCCTCAAACCCTCTCACCTCCGCCGTCGGTAGGTCAATGATGGGCTGGTAGTAGAGCACAAACTCTTCCGGGCTGTGTAGCAGGGCGCGGCGCAGTTCGGTTTCCAGGGTCAGTCGGGCGATCGCGCGATCGTGCATACCGCTGTCAAACACCCGATAGCCGTCCCGCCCGCTGGCCTTAGCTCGGTACATGGCCGTATCGGCGTCGCGAATCAGTTCCAAGGCCGACTGGTAGCGGGTATTGCCCATCACCAGCCCCAGGCTGACCGTGGCAAACATCTGGTGGCTGCTGAGCTGGAAGGGCTGGCGCAGCATATCCACAATTTGCTCCGCTATGGCCTTAGCCTGCTCAAAGGTATCGATCTCCTCCAGCAGCACCATAAACTCGTCGCCCCCCAGCCGCACCGCCAGGTCCCTCGAACGCAGCACGGCCATCAGCCGACTGGCCACCTCCATCAGCAGCTCATCGCCAATCAGGTGGCCCAGGCTGTCGTTGACCACCTTAAAGTGATCGATGTCTAAAAACAGCAGGGCAAACCGGTAGCCGTCATCCTGGCAGATGCGGGCCAGGGCGGCCTCCAGCCGATCTTGCAGCTGCTTGCGGTTGGGCAGTCCGGTCAGGCTATCGTGGCAGGCGTCGTGCTCGAGCTGGCGGCGCATTCTCACCTGGTCGGTGACATCGCGGGAAGCGGTTTGAATCTGCACCACCGCCCCAGCCGCATCCACAATTGGTCGCGTAAAGGTCTCGAGCCAGATGTAGTAGCCCCGGTGATGGCGCATGCGGCAGACCACGGGCTTCGGGGCCTGGGGCTGCCCTGCGTAGGGTGGATAAAAATGCGGATGCCCCTGGGGTACATCGTCCGGGTGCATCAGGCTGTCGGGGTGGAGGCCCAGCAGCGCCTCGGGCTGATAGCCCAGCAGCCACTCCACCGAGGGGCTGACGTAGCGGTAGGTGCCGTCCAGATTGTGCAGGCAGATTAAATCGCTCATATTTTCGGCCATCAGGCGAAACAGAGCGGCCTGCTGCTGAATTTCACCGTTAGCCCGCTCGACATCTGCCTTGGAGCGTTGCAAATCGCTAAACGACGCCTCCAGTCGGGTGGCCATCTGGTTAAAGGCTTGGGCCAGGCCATCGAGTTCCCGCAGCCCGGTGGGGCCAATTTTCTGCTTCAGGTTGCCGCTGGCGATCGCCCTGGTGGCCGCGCTAAAGGCCTTTAGCGGTCGCGTAATCCAGCGGCTGGTGTACAAACCAGAGACAATTGCTGCCGCCAGCGCCAGCCCGCAGAGGGCAATCGTATTGCGACGACTGGCTTTGATGGCCGACATGAAATCATCTTCGGGCATGATTACCACAATCAGCCAGTTGAGATCCTCGCTCTCATTCAGGGTAGACACCTGCATAAACTGGCGCTTGCCGTTGAGCATAAACTCAATCTGCTGCGGCTGGACGGTAGACCAATCGCCCCTGGACTGGTTGAGCAGCAGTTGGGCGCTGGCCCGAATCAGCGGATTGGGACTAAGGACGGCATAGGAGCGCCGGGGGCGGCCATCGACCACCTCGTAGGCGGGCGTGTCGGTTGAACTGGCTACCAGCAGGCCCGATCGCTCCAGTACAAAGGCCTGGCCGTGCTCACTAATGTCCGTTGTCCGTAAAAAGTTGCTGATGTGGTCCAGGAAAAAGTTATTGCCCAGCACGCCTAGCAGTTCACCGCTGCCGCTATACACCGGCCTGGAGCTCGAAAGCGCCAGCACAGGCAGGGCATGGTAGGGAAACACCTCGCCCCACACCGGTCCCCCGGCCCGCACCGCCGTCCGGTACCAGGGACGTTCCACGGTGTTCCAGTTGGGGGTGGAGTTGACCAGCTCAACGGGCTCCCCCGTAGCGGCATCGAGCTGCCAAAACTGAATGTAATCATTTCGGGAAGGGCCGCCCACCATGGCCTGTTGGGCCCGTTGGCCCAGGGTCGTATAGCCGACGAATTCGCCGTTGGCCTGGCCCCAAAACATGGAGTCAATGTGGCCAAACTGCTCCGACTGCCGTCTGAAGTGGCGCACAAGCTCTTCGTCGTTAGTCGGATCGAGCTGGCCTAGGGCAAGGGCATCGTAGTTGAGCTGATTGACCAGATGGGAGGTCGCCAGCAGGTCCCTCAGCTTGTAATCAAGGTGGTGGGACACCGAGGCGCTCAGTTGGCTGGCGACCTGGTTGACGGCCAGCTGCCCCTGGCGCATGGACAGCCACCCGGTCAGCCCTACCGCCACCGACACCTGCAGCACAAAGGGTACGACAACCAGCAGCCGCAGCGACATCCGGCTGGCCAGGTTGCGATGTAAGAACAGGAAAAAGCGATACCCCATGTAGCCGGCAATACGATCTTTTGATTAGTATTCCTGCTGGGGCTGCAAACTAAGCCTCCGACACGACAATTCATACAACGGTCATAGATTTGTTGCGCTCTATGTCACAGCGATCGCTAGGGGGCTGTAATCGCTGGTTTAGGGCTTCAATGGTTAATGGATGGCAGCCTCTAGCCCAAGCGGGCGGCCACAAACGACTCCAGCCGGTCCATGCCCTCCAGAATAGTGTCCATTCCCGTTGCGTAGGAAATGCGAATGGTACCCTCAGAGCCGAAGGCAATGCCGGGAATAGCCGCCACGTATTTCTCATCCAGCAGCTGGGTACAGAAGTCGAGGGAGGGCAGCCCGATCGCACCGATGTCGATGTAGAGATAAAACGCCCCCTCCGGTTCGCCGCAGCTAAGGCCCTTGATCGCGCGACAGCGATCGATGATCGCCTGTCGCCGTTCGGCAAAGGCTTTCCCCATGGTGGCAATGCAGTCCTGGGGGCCTTCCAGGGCCGCGATCGCGCCGTACTGGGCAAAGGTACAGACATTGGAGGTGCTGTGGCTCTGGATCGTGCTGACCGCCTTGATCAACTCCGTCGGCCCAGCCAGGTAGCCCACCCGCCAGCCCGTCATCGAGTAGGCCTTGGCAAAGCCGTTGCTAATAATCGTGTGCTCAAAGGCCTCCGGCGACACCGCCCCAATGCTCAGGTGGGTAGCACCATCGTAGAGAATTTTTTCGTAGATTTCGTCGGACACCACCCAGATATCGGCCTCCACCACCACCGCCGCCAGGGCGGCAATTTCGGCCGGGGAGTAGACCATGCCCGTGGGGTTGGAGGGGCTGTTGAGAATAAATAGCTTGGTTTTGGGCGTGATCGCCTGGCGCAGCTGGTCGGGAGTGATGCGGTAGTGCTGCTCCGCCGTGGTGGGCACAATCACCGGGGTACCGCCCGCCAGGGTCACCATCTCTGGATAGCTCAGCCAGTAGGGGGCGGGGATAATCACCTCGTCGCCCGGTTCAATTAGGGCCATCATCAGGCCGTAGAGGGAATGCTTACCGCCATTGGTGACAATCACGTTGTCAGTGCCATAGCAGAGGCCGTTGTCCTGCTGAAGCTTGTGGGCGATCGCCTGCCGCAGCGCTGGTTCACCCGCCGCCGGGCCGTAGCGCGTTTTGCCCGCATCGAGGGCCGCTTTGGCCGCCGCTTTGATGTGGTCGGGAGTATCGAAGTCGGGTTCTCCGGCGCTAAAGCTACAGACTGGCAGCCCCTCGGCTTTCATGGCCTTGGCTCGGGCCGAAATGGCCAGAGTCATCGAAGGGGCTACGCGGGTTACACGATTTGCCAGAGCTAATGGGGGCACGACCACACCTCAACGAACATGGGCTACAGGCTGACCCCAAACAGGACGTCAGGAGACCAGGCCTCTCATCTCAGCTCAGGCCTGCTGGCAGCCCCAAGCTCAACTACACAACCACATTCCCCATAGATTAGATCGTTTGGTCAGTTCTGACTATTGCACTGCCAGGTTTTTCCACGTTCGCAGACATTTGCCCAATCACTCACGGCACGGCCAAGGCGATCGCCCTGGTCGCCCAACGATGCCAATCAGCCTCCCTCCCTTAAAGATTCTGTAAACTGCCCCCCCGGTCCCAGCGGCACCCGATGGCCTCTGCCACCGTTGCTCGGCTATCTCAACCTGTCTCAGGCCGGGCCATCTGGCGACTCGGCAGCGGTTGGCGACAACCCATAAAGCCGTACCGGGGACTACTAATTTTTGGAGATCCGCAGATTTACGGATAAAGATTTTCCTGACTGATAGGGCCCAGGTTTGTAACTAGGACTTAGAAGCGCTAACAAGGCCATGTCCTATGCACCCTTCCTCCAACCGTTCCTTGATGACTCATGTGGCCTATGCCGTTAGCCTGGGCCTGATGGTGGCATCTCCTCCCCTAGGATTGATCGCCACCCGCCAATTTCACCGACCGTCTTCCCCCCGGGTTGCCACCCGCGCTGAGGACGACCGGGGCAGCGGTCGGCTCAGTCGAGTTCCAGCCATTCCTGGTCCCCTGAGCTTTCGCGGCAGTGGTCGGGTCACCCCCTTGCCCCCACCGCCAGGCTCAGCTCGACCAGAGGCTGTGGTCTACCGTGGCAGCGGTAGAATTCAGTCCCTTCACACCACCTAGGCTCTGCTGGCGAACCCCAGGGGAGCCCTGGCCGGGTGCCCTGGTGCCTCAGAGCGATCACTCTAAAAAAACTAGTATTTAGTAACTTGCTGGGGCGCGAGGGCGGAAACTTGCAATGCAAGTCAGAGGCCCAAGTTACCCTCTCTGGAAACTTATCCCTGGGTTTTCCAGCCTAACTGGGCCCAATCTACCGCTAAGTTGCCAGAACCCAGTACTAAGCTTTATCAACTCGCAAGAATTTATCTCAAATTTACAAGCTTACAGATTCTGCCCAGGCATTTAGATTAAGCTGTATTGCATATTTCCGGCGATTTTCAACGGTTTCGCGCCCTTAGCAGCGTGGGTCGCGCTACCGCCTGTTGTTTTGAGTTTTCCAAGTCCGATGGCTGAACCCATGGTCTCTACGCCCTTATCTCCCCTAGCGGCAGAAGACGAAGCACTCATTCGCCGCCTTAGCCCCAGTGCCATCGACCAGATACTGCTGTATATCGCCTTTAGCGCGATGCGCACGGGTGGGCATCGCCACGGGGCCTTCCTGGATGCCGCCGCTACCGCCGCCAAGTGCGCCATCTATATGACCTACCTGGAGCAGGGCGAAAACCTGCGCATGACTGGTCATCTGCACCACATCGAACCCAAGCGGGTTAAGGCCATTGTCGAAGAAATGCGCCAGGCCCTGACCGAGGGCAAGCTGCTGAAAATGTTGGGATCCCAGGAGCCGCGCTACCTGATTCAATTCCCCTACATGTGGCTGCGGCGCTACCCCTGGCAGGCGGGGCAGTCGAGGGTTTCCGGTACCTCCCTCACCAGCGAAGAGAAGGCCATTTTAGAAAGCAAGCTCCCCACCCCCTGTCCCGACGCTCGGATCATCAATTCCTTTCAGTTTCTGGAACTGATCGAAATCCTGCACGAAAAGTCGCAGGATGACCTGCCAGAGGATCACCGCGTGCCGCTGAGTGAGGCTCTGGCCGAGCACATTCGGCGACGACTGATCTACTCAGGCACCGTAGCCCGCATTGATGCCTCCTGGGGAGCCTCCTACTACGGACTGGTGCGGGCCTCCTACGCCCCGGTGGATAGCCAGGAGCGCATGTACGCCATGGTGGACGATACGGCGCAGTATTTTCGGATGATGCGCGAGTGGGCCAACGGCATTCCTGGCACAATGCGGGTTTTAGAAGAACTGGATATTCCCGCCGCCGACCGGGAAGCCGCCTTCAAAGAGCTGGACGAAGTTATCCGCACCTGGGCCGACCGGTACCATAAGCCCGGTGGTGAACCCACGCTTCTGCAGATGGTGATTGGCCACCACTGGAAGTAGTCAGCCCGAAGTAGTCAGCCCTGAGAATGGCGGTACCCGGCTTCGCCCCGGTACCCGCCCGCTGCGGTTGAGCGACCTATCGCCGCCGTACAGTGCGGCCAAAGCTGGGGAGTTCAACCGCAGCAATGGACTTGATCTTTTTCTGCGATCGCAGCGGGTAGACCAGCGGCGAGGGCGAGGCCTTGGCACTGGCGCTGGCCGTCAGGTAGGACGGCAGGGAAGGCGCGACCGATGCGGGGGCTGTTACAGCGGCTCTGGCTGCGATCGGAGCTTGAACCACCGGGGCCTGATGCACCGGGGGCAGGGGCTCTGGCTCGACTGGCGGCGCGGTCGGCGCGGCTGGAGGAGCGATCGGTTCGCCCCAAGGGGAGGGCTCAGTAAATAGAGATTCAGGGGCCGCAGGTTCGGGCATCGCAGGCTCAGGGGTCGCAGGCTTCTCCCAGGGGTCGGAGGCTGCGGCCTCAGAGGCTACAGGCTCCTCCAGCCACGGATCGGGGGCGGGCCGGGAGGCCTGGGGGACCGCCGGAGCTGGAGCGGGCATGGGTTCGGGTTCTGGGGGGAACGGCACGGGGGCCGCAGGGCTGGGTGTCTCAGCCAGGTCTAGCAGAGGCAACGGCGCCTCAGACCGATCGCGCTGAGGTGCGGCCGGCTGAACCGGAGTTGGGCCTACCCCCCGCAGGCCCCGCAGCAGGTGGGTGAGGCTGGGGTTGTCGGCCAGCGACCCAGAGCGGGCTGACCAGGGCTGAATCTGCGGCGATCGCGGCAGGGCTACCGGGGCTCCGGGCTCCTCGGCGGCTGAGGGACCCAACAGCTGCCCCTGCACCACGCTGGGGCTGGTTGCAGCGGCTCCGGGAGCCATATTCAAGCACTTTTCCAGGGCGGCCTTGAACTGCAGGGTATACCGCTGCTGGCGGTGCAGTCGCGCCTTCAGGTCGCGGCAGGTTTCCTCCGCCTGGTGCAGGGCGGTATTTTTTTCGCTAAAGCGCTGCTGTAGCAGGGTACATTCGCGCTCTAGCTGGGCCACTCGCTGCTGACTCACCTCCAGTTCGGCCTGGAGGGTTTCATTGTGAATAGTGGTTCGCCTGAGGCCGTCGTTGGCAATATCCAGCTCGCTGAGCAGCTGGGCGATCTGCTGCTGTACGGGGCCAGGGGTGGCCTCCAGCGGCAGGGAGCCCCGATGGGGCTGGGCCTGATTGCGCTCAATCTCGGCCTGGAGGGCCACCTGCGATCGCTCCAGGTCCTCCTCTAGCTCGGTGACCCGTAGCAACAGGGCATCGTTGCACTGGTTTAGATCTTGAATGAGCTGCACCAGATCTTCGGGCGCAGGCTCAACCGAGTTTACTGATGCGCCAACCTGGGCCGCCGCCATCAGATCGTTCCCTTGCAGCGAGGGTCGGTGGGGCTCGGGCGGTGTTGCGACGGTGGCTTCATTCTCTAAATTTTCTAGCTCTAAATGCTCTAGATGGCTTGGCTCCCAACCCTCAGGTCCCAGACCCTCGGCTGCCAACACATCTGCCAGGGGCAGCTGTCCAGGCAGGGGCACCGTTTCCCAATCACCGGCCTGGTCCCCAACCTGAGCCAGAGGCTGGGCATCAGCCGCCGCCCCGTCGTCAGTGACGAAGTGAAGGTCTTGGGGCTCTGGGGAAGCACTCGAAGCCGTAGTGTCAGTCATAATGGTGCCTGATCCTGGTCGCGTAGTCTCACACTCAACACTCAACCACCTGAGGGGCTGTTGACCCCAAGAGTAGCTAATTTTGCCAACTAATTCACTTTTTTATCGCTGATTTAATGACAAAGGGCGCATATTTATGCTTTTAGTCTATCCTTTACTATTTCTTTTTCTTCACCCCCTATGGTCATAGACAGACCGCCGCACTGAAATAGGGCATGGCAGCAGCCCTGGCAACCCCGCAATTTGTCTGGCGATCTATCCGCAAGCACCCCTCTGTCTCCCCACTCAAACACCATGACCTCGGTTGGGCCATTCTGCGAACCATCAGCCCTTGCGATCGCCACCCTCAGCTATGGCCCCGACTACGATCGCTGCCAGCTCCTGGTGGAGAGCATCAGCCGTTTTAGCCAAACGCCGGTGCAGCACTACCTGATTGTGGACCAGCGCGACTGCGCTCAATTTCAATCGCTGGCCAATGCCACCACCACGATTGTGGCGGTCGAGTCCTTGCTCCCCGGCTGGATTCATCGCCTTTCCCTGATTGGAAAAGCCTGGTTCAGCTTCAAATCACCGCCCATTCGCAACTGGATTTTGCAGCAGATCGTGAAGCTCAGCTTTGCGGAATCTGCCCCTGCACCCAATATTGTTTTTATCGACTCAGATGTAGCCTTTGTTCGCCCCTTTGACCTGGCGGCGTTCAGTCGCCAGGGGCAGCTGCGGCTGTTTCGAACGCCCCCAGCCCACATCCCCGACTTTGCTCCACTCTACGCCGCCGCCTACCATCTGCTGGGGCTGGAGGAAGGGCAAGCTGGGACTGTGCAGCCCAACTACATCGGCAATTTGATCAGCTGGCGACGGGGCAATGTTAAGGCCCTACGCGATCGCCTGGAGTGCCGCTGGGGCCGCCCCTGGATCGAGACCCTGGCCCGATCGCGCACCCTGTCTGAGTACCTTCTCTACGGAGTCTTTGTCGAGCAGGTGCTGGGCGATGCCGCAGGGCATTTCTACGACTGTACGCCCCTGTGCCACGAGTACTGGCGACCCCAGTCTCTGAATAACCAGCAGCTAGACGATTTTTTTGCGGCGCTTCAGCCTGGCCACATGGCTGTCATGGTGTCGGCTAAGGCGGGCATGCATCCCAGTCGCTATCGGCCCTACCTGTTTCACGGTCAGGTCATGGATACTCCCCTGGGCAATAGCCAACTGGCGGCGGAGTGAGCCTGGCAGAAAGTTTCCGGGAACCCGGTGCCCGCTCTTGATAGACATAGAGGGAGCGGGAAACCTTGGCTTAAACCAGCGCGATCGCCCCTCCTGCTGCGCCTCAAGTCCTGCACTGTCCCCCCGGTCAGAGGCACCTAAACCGTCGACTGATTGTCTACCATAGGGGGCGGGGGTGAAGCTGGCAGCACTGTCGTTTTGAGATGAAACAGCGTTAATTCATGAGCAGATCAGGGTTTCGTACCGTTCTTCTGGTGGCCGCCGCCGGTTTGGCCCTAGCCACCACGGTTACCTGCAGTCAATCTACCGAACTGGCCACCGCTCCAACCGCCGAGCCTGCAGCCGTAGCCGCCCCCGAGCGCGATCCGCAGACCCTGCGACTGCTCTACAGCCGCTCTGCCGTTACCCTCAACCCCCATCTGGCGACCGGCTTTCAGGATTTTGAGGCGGCCCGCATTGTCTACGAGCCCCTGGCCAGCTACAACCAGGCGGGGGAGCTAGTGCCCTTTCTGGCCGACGACATTCCCTCCCTGGAGAACGGCGGCGTTGCGGCCGATGGCACCTCCGTCACCTGGACCCTGCGCCCCGACGTCACCTGGTCTGACGGCGAACCCTTCACCGCCGACGATGTGGTGTTTACCTTTGAGTTTATTCGCAACCCGGTGGTGGCGGCGGCCACGGCCCAGTACTACGAAGGAGTAGAGCGGGTTGAGGCGATTGACAACTACACGGTCAAAATCACCTTCGCCACCCCCAACCCAGCCTGGTCGGTGCCGTTCACCGGGCAAATCGGCCTGATTTTGCCCCGCCACATTTTTGAAGAGCACAACGGCCCCAACGCCAGAGATGCCCTGGCCAATCTCCAACCCGTCGGCACCGGCCCTTACCAGGCCGTGGGGTTTGAGAGCGGCACCGTGATCTACGAGCCCAACCCCAGCTACTGGGGCGGACGGCCTGGGTTTCAGCGGGTAGAGCTGGTGGGCGGCCTGGCCCCCTACGCCGCCGCCCGCGAGGTGCTGCAAACCAATGAGGCCGATTTTGCCCACAACCTGCAGGTGGAGGCCGAGGCCCTCAGCCAGCTTGAGACCGACGCCAGTGGTCATGTGAGCCATCTGTTTGGCTCCCAGGTAGAGCGGATTATGCTGAATTTTGCTCACCCCTTTGCCCGCACCGAAGAGGGGGAACGATCGAGCCCTCAAATTCCGCACCCCTACTTCAGCGACCTGCGGGTGCGCCAGGCCATCAACCTGGCGATCGATCGCGACACCATTGCCAAAACCCTCTACGGCACCGCCGGAAAACCCACCGCTCAGCTGCTGGTAGCCCCCCTCGACTACCAGTCTGAGGCGATCGCCTACACCTATGACCTGGAGCGGGCCAAGGCCCTGCTGGATGAAGCGGGATGGGTAGACACCAACGGTGACGGCCTGCGCGAAAAAGATGGGATGGCCCTGGAGGTCCTGTTTCAGGCGGCGGTGAACCCGGTGCGCCAAAAGACCCAGGCTATTGTCAGCGAGAGCCTCACCGAGCTGGGGGTAGACGTGCAAATTGCGCGGGTGCGGATGGATGAATTTTTCTCCGCTGACCCCAAGGATACCGGCAGTCTGAATCACTTTTTTGCCGACATGCAGGTGTATTCCATCGGCAACGAGAGCCCCGACCCCAGCACCTATATGGGCTGGTGGACCTGTGCCAAAATGGCCTCCCAGGCCAACCAGTGGCAGGAGCCCAACAACGCCCGCTACTGCAATCCCGAGTACGATCGCCTCTGGGCCGAAGCCCGACAGGAACTCGACCCCGATCGCCGCGCCGAGCTATTTCAGCAGATGAATGAACTGCTGGCGGCGGATGTGGCGGTGATTCCAGTGGTGCATCGGGCCATGACCAATGCGGTCAGCGATCGCCTCACCAATGTCGAGTTCACCCCCTGGGACGCCAGCACCTGGGCGATCAAAGACTGGCGTCCTCTCCCCAGCGATTCCTGAGGGTTTTTGGGGCGGTAGCGTGCTCTCAGGTGCCCCCCAATCTTTTGTGGCAATTTTGTCGTTTTCTGAGCCAGCCGGGGCAGAATGGTAACTTGTAGCAAGCGACCAATCCTATGACTTCAGAACCCGCAGCCCCCAGCTCGGTGGTATCTCCCCTAGCCGCGATCGCCCTCAAGGTAGCTGGCGCGATCGCCATTTTGTCAGCTCTGTTAGACTTTTTCATTCTGCTCATTCCCCCCAACCTGACCAATGTGCAGTGGCAGCTGGCAACCACAACTCAGCTGGTCGATCGCGGCATTGTTCCCCTGATTGGGATTGCCCTGCTGCTGGTGGGGCTCTGGGTCGATAACTCCGTTGGCCGCACCCCTCAGCGCAAGAGCCTGACCAGCGATCTGCGGTTTTGGGCCTGTGCTCTGGCCAGCCTGCTGGGGCTCGTCTACTTGCTGCTCATTCTGCTGCACCTCAACGCGGTGAGGCTGTCCAGCCAGCAGGCCTTGGCCCAGGTCAGCACCGAAGCTGGCGAAGCCGCCGCCCAGCTTCAGCAGCGCCTGTCCGCCGAACTCACTCAGCAGCAATCCCAGCTAGGGGCCATCCTCAACAATGAAGATCTCCTGGCTCAGGCGATCGAAGGCGGACAGCTGCCCCCCGACATTCAGCAGTATCGCAACAACCCCGAAGGGCTGAGCCAGTTTCTTCAGCAGCGGGCCGACCAGGCGCAGCAGCAAATTGAAACCGAAATTGGCACCCGCCGGGTTGCCGCTGAGCGCCAGGTTAGGGTCGAAGCCTGGCGATCGGGTATTCGCATTTCTGTGATCAGCCTCCTGCTGGCCGCGGGCTTCTCCATCGTCGGCTGGCTGGGACTCAGACGGCTGCTCTCGCTGACGCGATCGGCCTAGGGCAGCGTCAAGGCTAAAAATTGGGGCTCTTGTGAATTGGGTAAACCGTAGTGAAACCCAGCAGCAGTAAGCCTGACTGGGTTACGCTCGCTCCGCTCCACCCAGCCTACAAGAACTGTCAGCGGCTAATCGGTGACGGCCCCTAACCCAAAGCCTGCATCATCGCCTGTTGGGCCACCGCCTGGTAAATGTCTTTTAGATGCCCCATCACCACCGGGGCATCCTCTGGCGGTAGCGGCATTTTGCCCAGCACATCCAGCACCGTTGTCTCGGTCGGGGTAATCACCACCAGCTCTGAGTCCAGGGGTTGATCATAGGCCCAAAACCGCTGTAAGTCAGGGCTGCTAGCCACCGCTTTAGGGGCAATGTCCGTTTCAGGCTCATCGGCCAGGGGAACGGTGGCCTGGGCTGTACTGCTCTGCCGCCGCTGCCGCAGGGCGTCCAGGATACTGTCGCGGCTGCGGCCCCGTAGCTGAAACAGCACAAAGGGATCTTCCCGAAAGAAATCGCCCAGCTGGTAATACACCGCCGCAATATGTTTGCAGGGGTTTTTAGGGTCGGGGCAGCTGCACTTCGAGTGGACTTCTGACAGGTTGAAGGGATACAGGCTGAGCCCATTAGCCGTAAAGACCGCTTCGATTTCAGCCGGCATCTCACCAGCCAGGAGTTGCGCTGAATAAATCGCCTGCTCCGATAGCGAGTCAATGACGTAGTTCCAGTCTTCGTCGCTAAAGGCATCGAGCCAGATAGAGAGTTTGTAAGGTTCTTCGGCGGTCCCCTGAACCAGGGCCGTCACCTTCGACCCCTTGTACTCCAGGCTGAGGATATGGCCCTCGCGGGCGTAGATACGTCCCCGCTCCAGCCGCTTTTTGAACCGGTAGGTATTGAGCAACTCAACCCAGCGCTGCACCCACCAGGCTTCGTCTTCAAGGGCGTAGGCTGGCGCAGAGGAAGACTGGTAAGAGGTCATAGCACAGGAAACCCAGGAATAATGGAGCTAGGGTAGTTGATCGCAAGTCTGGATGGCGCAGTCCCTTCGCTGGGTAGCCACCTGTAGCTAAACAGTCCGCCGATAGACGACAACCAGACAGCGGGATCGGAACGCTAACTATCTTTAGTTTATCGCTCCAATGGCGTGAGCCCCGAGAAACGACAGGGTTCCCCAGGGCTCACGTCGCTTGTCTATCGCTCAGTCAGAGTGACCTAACGGCCAATGCCGTGGTATTGGAAGCCAGCCCGAACCAAAGTCTCCCGGTCGAGGAAGTTGCGGCCGTCAATCAGGATTGGGCTGTTCATGCGCTGGGCCATATCGGCATAGTCCAGCTCCTGAAACTGCTGCCAGTCGGTCACCAGCACCAGGGCATCGCAGTGATCGGCCAGATGGGTGGCATCGGTTTCAACAATAACCCCGGTTAGCCCGTGGCGCAGCCCGCTCTGGGACACAATCGGGTCGTAGGCTTTGACCTTGGCCCCCAGGCGATTGAGCTGCTCGATCAGAATCAACGATGGCGCATCGCGCAGATCGTCGGTGTCCGGCTTAAAGGTTAGCCCCAGCAGGCCCACGGTTTTGCCCTTGAGAATTTTCAGCACCTGCTGAAGCTTCTCCAGGGTAATCTGGCGCTGGCGGTTGTTGACATCAACGGCCGCCTTGAGCAACTGAGCCTCGTAGCCGTAGTCGTCAGCGGTGTGAATCAGGGCCGCCACGTCCTTAGGAAAACAGGAACCACCCCAGCCAATGCCCGCCTGCAAGAACTTTTTGCCAATCCGAGAATCCAGACCAATGCCCTGGGCCACCTGGGTGACATCGGCACCGACGCGATCGCAGATATTGGCCACTTCGTTGATAAAGCTGATCTTGGTCGCCAAAAAGGCGTTAGAAGCATACTTCACCATTTCCGCCGAGCTGAGGTCGGTCACCAGCACTGGCACCGGGGCTGCGCCAGGATCTTCGGCAAACTGTCGCTCAACGATGGGGGTGTACAGCTCTTTCATCAGGGCAATAGCGCGGGGGCTGTTGCTGCCCAGCACAATGCGATCGGGGTTGAAGGTGTCGTACACCGCCGAGCCCTCCCGCAAAAACTCAGGATTGCTGACCACATCAAAGTCGGCCACCACCTCAGGGTGAGTGGTTTCAGGAATACCACCGGCCGGTACTGGGACAAGCTGGCGCTCGGCCACCCCATCGAGCACAATCATGCGGACCCAGTCGCCAGAGCCAATGGGCACCGTAGACTTATTCACAATCACTTTGTAACCGCCGTTGAGATGGGTGCCAATGCCCTTAGCCACGGCTTCTACATAGCGAGTATCGCTTTCGCCAGTGGGCAGGGCTGGCGTCCCCACGGCGATAAACAGCACATCCCCATGCTCAACCCCAGCCTTCAGATCGGTTGAGAACTGGAGATGGCCCGCCGCCATCGACGACTTCATCAGCTCAGACAGACCAGGTTCAAAGATGGGCGACTGCCCGGACTGCATGAGCTTAACTTTTTCCTCATTGACATCAATACAAACAACATCGTGGCCCACGTGAGCCAGACACACGCCAGTCACCAGACCGACATAACCAGTGCCAATCACACATACCCGCATAGGAAATACTCCTTAACTTAAACTTATGTCCTATCAATAGTTCCCTGGCAGACGAACCAGGCTTGAACCCATTAGGGATAACTAGGTGGTCACAGGCCACAGCTAAACTGTGGCCAATTTACCCTATCAGCCCGCCATAGAATGTACGGTCGATTGCAGGTCCGCAGTTGTTCCTTGCCGGGTTAAGCGATCGCGGAAATCGTCGATGGTCAGCTTCAGTCCATCCTGCAGGGGCACCGTTGGGCTCCAGTCCAGAAAAGTTTTTGCCCGGGTAATATCGGGCTTACGCCGCTGGGGGTCATCCTGGGGCAACGGCTTATAAATCAGCTCAGCGTCAGGGTTGACCATCGACTGCACCGCCTGGGCCAGCTGCAAAATCGTGTACTCATCGGGATTGCCAAGGTTTACCGGGCCAATGTAGTCACCATTCATCAGCCGCATCAGCCCTTCTACCAGGTCCGAGACATAGCAAAAACTGCGGGTCTGCGCACCGCTACCGTAAACCGTAAGGGGATTGCCCTGGAGCGCCTGCACGACAAAGTTGCTCACCACGCGGCCATCGTTTTCCAGCATCCGGGGACCGTAGGTGTTGAAAATGCGCGCTACCCGAATATCGACATTGTTTTGGCGGTGGTAGTCAAAGGCCAGAGTTTCGGCAACGCGTTTGCCTTCGTCGTAGCAACTGCGAATGCCAATGGGATTGACATTGCCCCGGTAGTCTTCGGTCTGGGGATGCACCTCAGGGTCGCCGTAGACCTCGGAGGTTGAGGCCAGCAAAAACCGAGCTTTAACCCGTTTCGCCAAGCCCAGCATATTGAGGGTGCCCATCACGTTGGTTTTGATGGTCTTAACCGGGTTGTACTGGTAGTGCACGGGTGAAGCCGGACAGGCCAGATGATAAATTTGGTCTACCTCAAGCCGAATGGGCTCTGTAACATCGTGGCGAATGACCTCAAAGTAGGGGTGGTCGAGCCAGTGAAGCAGATTGTGCCGATGGCCGGTGTAGAAGTTATCCAGGCAGATAACTTCGTGGCCAGCGGTCAGCAGGCGGTCAATTAAGTGGGAGCCAATAAATCCAGCTCCACCGGTGACTAAAATTCTCATAGGTAATTTAACCAGAGCAATACTTCGTATAGACGACGAGGTGCAGTCCCCTATCTAACTTTACTTTTCCCAGGCCGGGCCAGCCTGAGATCAGTCAGATTCAGCCTCACTTTTAATCAGTTCCCTAATACTTCATGAAGTTTATGCCCGGTACTGGCATTGCGATGCGTCTGACCAGCGACCTGCCCCCCTGTAGCAGCGGTGGTTCTTACCGATGAATACTCCCTGCCACTTGTTTGTTTACGGCACGCTAAAACCTGGGGAAAGGGCATTTGAGCCGTTCTGTGCTCCTCACCTGGTGGCCAGCCAGCAGGCCCTGGCAATGGGTCGACTCTACCATTTGCCCCTGGGTTATCCGGCCATGACGCGGGAAGCGGGCTGGGTACAGGGAGTACTGCTGACGTTTCCCAGCGCCGCCTGCCTGCAACCCATTGACGCCTTTGAAGACTATGACCCCGATCGCCCCGCAGCCAGCGAATACCAGCGCGATCGCCACCCGGTGTTTACACCGCAGCGGCAACCCCTGTGCACCGCCTGGATTTACACCATGACCCGCGATCGCGTCATTGCTCTAGATGGGCAATGGTTACCCGATGGATACTGGACTGACGCCAACCCACGATGAACTGAATCCCAAGCGAAAAGGCTCCGTCAAACCTGACGGAGCCTTTTCGCTTAGCAATCTAGCAAGCTAGAGAGTTGCCAGAATCAACCTAGAACCGGAAGGTGGCCCGGAGAGCACCCCAGAAGCCGGTGGTGTCGCCACCAGCAGCATCGCGGGTGTCGCCGTAGAACAGCGAGGGGGTCACGGTCAGGAACTGGTTGAAGGGGATCTCGTAGTAGCCTTCCACGAAGAAGGGCTTGTTGCCAACAGACGGAGCTTCACCAACATAGACACCCAGTTGGGTACCTTCAGCCAGGAAGTTGTTGAATCCAGCACCAGCACTCCAGCTAAAGGTGTCGCCACCTTCGAAGCTGGTGAATGCCCCGTGGCCAGCCAGGAAGAACCCACCGAAGTCAAGGTTAACCAGACCAGCAAAGGTATCGGTAGAACCGGGAACACCGATGGCAACGCCATCACTGTGCAGGTAGGTAGCAGCGGCATTGAAGAAGCCATCGGTCAGCAGGTTGAGCTGAGCGATGTAGCTCTGGTTAGCCGCAGCGAAGAGACCCACACCAGGACTGGTCGCACCGGCGTTGCCAGCGGTGTAGCCAGCGTCCAGAATCAGGCTGTCGGTGAAGGCAATGCTGACGCCCAGACCAGCGCCGTTGGAAGAGCTGCCGCCGAAGTCGTAGAAGAGAGGACCACTGGGATCAAACACACCAGGACCATCGTAGGGCAGGATTGTGCTGGTAACCCAGTCATCGGCTGCCAATCCGCGAGCAGCAGCGGTCACAGTGACGCGGTTGCCGAGGGGGAAGCTGTAGTAGAAGTCATCGACGGTGACGTTATAGTCAGCACCACCAGCATTGGCAAGACCAAAGCCGGTAGCAGCATCGCCCTGGCCAGACTGCAGACGAATCCGCAGGCGGTCGTTGCCGGTGAAGCTGGAGTCAAAGTTCAGGCGAGCCCGAGCAGCAACGCTGGTGCTGGTGTCGGTGGGCAGAGTGTCAAAAGGGGTCACCAAGTGGAAGTCAGCCTGACCACGCAGTTTGGTGGTGGTGGAGAACTGCTGGGCACGCAGGGTAGCGGTCTCAGCTTCCAGGGCGTCAACGCGACCGCGCAGGGTAGCTAGCTCAGCCTGGAACTCTTCTTGCAGACGACGAATGGTGGCCAGGTCGTCGGGGTTGATGCCGGACTGGGCGATCAGGGTGGCGATCACGTCCAAGCAAGCATTCAAACCGGCGGCGAACTCGAAGCGGGTGAGGCTGCGCTGACCGCGGAAGGTGCGGTCGGGGTAACCCTGAATACAGCCGTAGTTCTCAACCAGACTTTGCAGCGCCTGGAAGGCCCAGTCGGAGGGCAGTACGTCGGTCAGTTCTGAAACGCTGGTGATTTGAGCCAGCTGGATGGGCTCTTGATCGAAGTTGCTGACCTGGGTGGTGACAGCGGATTCAGCCGCGATCGCAGAGCCAGAGACGGCGACAGCCGCGCCCAGAGCAGCGGGCACAGCTAGCAGAGATTGCCAAAATAGTTTAGCCATTCGATATTTTCTCCTCACACCTTATATAAGGCTTAATGTGTACCTGCCAGCGGTTTGGCCGAAGCCATTCCTATGAATACGGCACAGACTCGACCCATGAATAGGTCAAAGTAGATGAGCCTCACGTACATCCAAAACCGATAGTAGCAGATATGCTCTGTGCCGGCTAGATGAGTTTTGGCTAAAGTCGCCAATGTTGACTCACCGGCACAAAGACGAGCACTGCTGTCCTAAGGTTCCCAAGATTTACGAGGGCTCAACACCTGCGCTGGAGGGCTGCATTGAGGAGAAAATTGAAATTTTCCGTGGGCTATGGACTCCGTAAATTAATGAACTAGGTCAACCCCTGGGCCAATCCTTATGGGCCAATCCTTAAATCGGGGGCTGGGGCTGTTTGAGCTCCAGCCCCCGTAAATGGTCAAAACCCAGTCCCTAGAACTGGGTTGGAATCGGTCCTAGAACCGGAAGGTGGCTCGAATCGCGCCCCAGAAGCCAGTGTTGTCGGTAACGCCAGCCAGCTTGGCATCGCCGTAGATCAGCGACGGAGTGACCCGCAGGAAGCGGCTAACCGGGACATCCCAGTAGCCTTCCACGACGAAGGGATTGTCGGTATAGGTAGCCAGCTGGGGCAGCTGACCGCCATAGACGCCAAACTGCGACCCTTCGACCAGGAAGTTGTTGAAGCCGACCCCGGCGTTCCAGCTGAAGTCGTCACCGCCGTTAAAGCTCTGGAAAGCCCCATGACCAGCAATGAAGAACCCGCCGAAGTCAAGCTTCAGCAGGCCAGCAAAGGTATCGGTGGCTCCGGCGGGAGCGGCAACGCCAGTGTTGTTGAGGGCAAAGATCGAGGAGCGATCGTTGTGCATGTAGGTGACGGCGGCATTAAAGAAACCGTCGGGAATGAAGCTGAGCTGGGCGATGTAGCTCTGGTTGGCAGCGGCAAAAAGACCCACGGCAGGGTTGGTAGCCCCGGCATTGCCAGCGGTGTAGCCCGCATCCAGCACTATGCTGTCGGTCAGGGCAAAGCTGATGCCGAGACCAGCGCCGTTGGAGCTGCTGCCGCCACTGCCGTAGAACTGGGGACCGCCCGCATCCAGTACGGAGGGACCGTCGAAGGGCACGATGGTGCTGGTTACCCAGTCATCGCCGGACAGGCCCCGAGCAGCGGCGGTAACGGTGATGCGGTTACCCAAGGGGAAGCTGTAGTAGAAGTCGTCCACGGTGACGTTAAACCCGGCGGGGCTGCTGGCATTGGACAAACCGCTCAGGGGTTGAATGGCGTTGCCATCGGCAGACTGCAAACGAATGCGCAGGCGATCGCGGCCCGTGAAGCTGGAGTCGAAGTTCAGGCGGGCGCGGCTGGCCACGCTGGTGCTGGTTTGGCCAGGGATGGTGTCGAAGGGGGTCACCAGGTGGAAGTCAGCCTGACCCCGCAGTTTGGTGGTAGTGGAGAACTGTTGAGCCCGCAGGGTAGCAGTCTCAGCTTCCAGGGCGTCGACGCGACCGCGCAGGGTAGCCAATTCAGCCTGGAACTCTTGCTGCAGACGGCGGATGGCGGCCAGGTCGTCGGGGTTGATGCCGGACTGGGCAATCAGGGTAGCGATCACGTCCAGACAGGCATTTAGACCAGCAGCGAACTCGAAGCGGGTGAGGCTGCGCTGACCGCGGAAGGTGCGATCGGGGTAACCCTGAATACAGCCATAGTTCTCAACCAGACTTTGCAGCGCCTGGAAAGCCCAGTCGGAGGGCAGCACATCGGTCAGTTCCGAGACGCTGGTGATTTGAGCGAGTTGAACAGAATTTTGGTCGAAGTTGCTGACCTGGGAGGTAACAGCGGATTCAGCCGCGATCGCAGCGCCAGAGACGGCGGTAGCGCCCAGAGCAACGGGTACAGCTAGCAAAGATTGCCAGACTAGCTTAGTCATACGAAATGTCTCCTCACACCAATTGAGCAAGCCAGGGTTTCGCTGCTTCTGCTTCAAAACACCTGGCCTTTAAACGGTATGGGATCTTGCTGGCCCTAAAATGAGAGCCTATTTAAGCGTGAATAGTATTCTGACCAAACTTTGATTAACCAAGTTAATCCCCCATTAAGGCGGCTATGATCCTTTGATGATAGGGCTTGTAGGGGCTGCATCTACCCCAGGGTAGAGATAGATAAAATTCTATTGGTATAGATATTGGGCGCTGGGGCAAAAGGTTGGGCTAGCCTAAAGCGGAGATGGTCTTGGCCATGGCAAAATCTTTTTCGGTGAGCCCGCCAGCATCGTGGGTGGAGAGGTTGATCACCACACGGTTGTAGGAAATTTGTAGGTCAGGGTGATGCCCGGCGGTCTCTGCGGGTTCCACCAGCTGGTTAACAAAGTCAATGGCGGTCACGAAGTCTTTGAAGGTGCGCGTGCAGGTAATGGCTTTGCCGTCCAGGTTCCAGTCGGGGAGTTGGCTGAGCTGAGTCTGGATGTCGCGATCGCTGAGTAGAGTGGCCATGGATTTTACCGGTAGGCTACTGCTTCATGGTAAGAGCGACGACGAAAACACTCAACCGCATTTAAGCTCTGCGTAAGCCCCTTCTATGCGTATCCCCCCTTAAAAACTATTTAAAAGAACTATTTAAAAGCTATCCGCCCCTGCCAGGGGAAGACAAGCTTCCGAAGCAGGGGCGGTCTAGTGGGATCTTAGGCTGAACCTGACTGCCGGGAGGAACCCTACTCAGCCAGCTTCGAGAGCTTAGCTAGTTGCCAAGGGCAACCAACACTGAAGCTAGAGTACAGCCCCGGCGCACAGCCGGCTGATCTCAACCTGAAGACCCATACGTTTACTACTCTCTTGCATGGGCATCACCTCCTGAGTGCTAAACGGTAAAATCTTTGGAGCTAGCTGCCGTAACAGCGGCATTAATCGTAAGGTAACACAATAGCCAATGGCTGTGGCAGAACTTGCCAGCTTTATCGGGGTCTATGCCGGGTGCGCTAGCCCTCCAGTGCCCTTCTAGCGTCATTCCCTATGTCCTCAGATACTGCTTTTTCCCTACTCGACTTTGCTCTCGATGACCAGTTGCGGGCCTGGCTGCAAGAAGACGTAGGCCGTGGCGACTGGACCACCAATGGTTTAGGAGCCCTGGCCCAGCGCTCGGGTGAAGCCATCTGGGTTACCCGTGCCGGAGGGGTGGTGGCGGGGCTACCCCTGGCCCAACACCTGTTTCAGCAGCTGGATGCTGACCTCAGCTTTGAGCCCTTGGTCAGCGAGGGGGAAGCCTGTACCCCGAACACCACCCTGGCCAAAATCAGTGGCTCTCTGGCCGCCCTGCTGACTGGCGAACGGGTGGCGCTCAACCTGGTCATGCGACTGAGCGGCATTGCCACCGCCACTCGCCAGTACGTGGACCAACTGGCCAACAGCCCTACCCAGTTTGTCGATACCCGCAAGACCACCCCAGGCCTACGTCAGCTCGAAAAGTATGCCAGTCGGGTTGGCGGTGCCATCAACCACCGCATGGGTCTCGACGACGCGGTGATGATTAAGGACAACCACATTGCTGCCGCTGGGGGCATTCGGGCAGCGGTGGCTCAGATTCGACCCGCCGTTCCATACCCCATCACCATCGAGGTCGAAACCAGTTCTCTGGAGCAGGTGGATGAGGCGATCGCCTGCGCGGTGGACATCATTATGCTCGACAACATGCCGCCAGCGATCATGCAGGTCGCGGTGGAGCGGATCCGGGCCGCAAAACCAGCGGTTAAAATCGAGGCCTCTGGTAACGTTTCCCTGGAGACCCTGGGCCCCATTGCCGCAACGGGGGTAGATTTTATCTCCAGCAGCGCCCCCATTACCCGATCGCCGTGGCTAGATATCAGTATGCAGGTTTTGAACGCTCACGCTGTTTCCTGAGGCAATCCCTATGATCGTAACCACAGGCCCTAACGTTGACGGGCGCCAGGTGATTCAGTACTGCGGCATTGTGAATGGCGAGGCTATTTTGGGGGCCAATATTTTCAAGGACTTCTTTGCCGGGATTCGGGATGTGGTGGGCGGGCGATCGGGGGCCTACGAGCACTCGCTGCGCCAGGCCCGCAACACTGCGATCAAAGAAATGATGCAGGCCGCCAAGGAGCTGGGGGCCGATGCCATCATCGCCGTGGACATCGACTACGAGTCGATTGAAATCAACAACGGCGGCAACATGTTGATGGTGGCGGCCAGCGGTACGGCGGTGCGGCTGGCCTAGCTACAGCTATGACCACCGCTATTCCTACCAGCCTCCTAAATCAAGTTCCCGTAGGTTGGGTGAAACGAAGTGAAACCCAACGGCAGTCAGCCTGGTTGGGTTCTGCTAGCGCGCTATCCAACCTACAAACTTAGGTTTGACAAAGTACTAGAACCTGACCTCGTACTCAACGGTGACGGTTTCATTGCCCGAAAAATTGGTGGAGCCTCGGGCGCGCAGCTGATTGCTGAACCGGTAAGACACCCCCACCTCCGGTGGGTTGCCGCTGTTGAGGATCTCTAGGGCATCAACGCTGATGCGATCGCCAATATCAAAGGCGGCCTCGACCCCAATGCCGATACCCACGGCGCTGTCGGCGGCGGTGTCGGTGGTCGGAAAGACGCTGAAGGATCGCAGGCCGATGGTGTCGGCGATGCGATCGCCAAACCCCGCCAGGACACCGGAGCCAAAGAAACCAGCCACCTGCCCCAGCGAAGCCCCGGCGACATTTGTCAGCACGCTACGCCCCAGCAGGCCAACCAAATCTTCTTGGCTGCGGGCCGGGCGACTGGTGAGGGCAATTAGCTCGGTGGCCTGCCCCGGCGAGTCGGCATTCTGAAGTTCGCTGGCGAAGCCGAAGGCGGTGGCAAACACGCTAATAAACTCCACCTGGCCCTGGGTCAGGCCGGAGGTATCGGCTACCTCGGCGCTGAAAAAGGGCGTGGCAGCGGCCTGCCGGACCTGCTGATCTTGCAGCCGAGCCCGCATGCGCACATTCAAGAAGGGATCGAGCCCGTGGGCTGGGGTAAAGGTGGCGGTGTTGGTCTCGCCCGGAATCAGGCGAAACTGGGTGGAGAAAATATTGATCCACCCGGTTTCGAGGGTGATCACGCCCTCGGGCTGGAGGTCGGCCACGGTGCCGTTGACCGCAAGGTTGCCCGAAGCCGCCAGATTGTAAAACGGCTGTCCGGCAATCAGCAGCTGATCGGCCAGGACCAGATTCAAATTGCTGAGGCTGACCCGCTCCATCAGCTGGTTGGGCAGGGTTTGGGGTGGGGTTTGGGGCGGGGCAAACCCGCCCCGTTCGGCCCGGTAGGCCGCCACGTAGTCGGGCAGGGGCGAGGGAATGTTGGGGTCAGCATCAACACTGGCCAGGTCGTCAGCGGGCAGTGCCCCGATCTGCCCCAGCAGGTTGTTGGCTCTAATCAGCCCCCGGCTCACCTGCACCACCCCTGATACAACCGGATTGAGCACGGCCCCGCCGACCAGTACCTGGCCATCGACCTGGGCCGCCATCAGGTTAGCGTAGTCGACGTTGATCTCAGTGAGGGCGATCGCAATGCCCGCTGGGCTCTCTGGGTTTTCGGTAGCGCCGGTGGGCGCTGGAGCCTGCTTGGTCTGGGCCAGCGCGGCCACCGGCTCGGCTTGCAGGGGCAGCCGACCATTGGCCGCCAGGGTGCCGCCGCCGTAGACCGCCTGGAGCTGGTTGACCTGCACCTGCTCCAGGTCGAACAACACCGTGCCGTTCAGATTTGTCATCGGTGCAGCTAGGGCGCTGCTCGACAGCTGCGCCTCTCGGAACTGAGCCCGACCGGCCACGAGCGGCTCGGCCAGGGTGCCCCCCACCCGCACGGTAATGTCGCCCTGGCCCCCGTCCCAGCGCAGCTGTTCTTCGGTCAGCAGGTTGAGCAATTCTAAACTCTCGTTTTGCAGGCTGACCAGCACATCGATTTGGTCGCTGGGGGGCTGCACCGCCATAAATGGCAGGGCATAGGGCACCGTGCCCTGGAGGGTGATCTGGGCCGGGTCGGTCACTACTGCCGCTCCGTCAAACCGCAGCAGGGCGTTGTCGTAGGTGAAATCGATGGCTACCGAGTCCAGCGGCTGCTGGTTGAGGCGAGGATCGACCACCACCACCTGCCCCACCACCAGCGGATTGCTGAGGCTGCCCCCCAGCTGGGCGGTGGTGGCAATATCGCCCTCGACCTTTGCCGGGAGAGTGACAAACAGCTCGGCCAGCTCCGCCGGAATGCCGCTGGCGGTGAGCTGCCCGTCGAGATCGTTGAGGGTGCCGCTGCCCACAAAGCTGACCTGGGTATCGGGGGAGCGAAAGTCTAGGGGGCTGACCACAAACTCGCCCTGGTCGTAGCGGGCGGTCAGCTGAAACTGGTTGCAGGCACCGGGGGCGATCGCTGGGGGGGCGATCGCTGGGCGATTGAAGTCTAAAGACTCAGCCCTCTCCCTAGGGCCGCAGGGCAGCAGCCGACCCCAGCTCCAGTCTTGGCCTCGCACCTCGGCGGTGGCCTGCACGGTGTCGGCAGTCAGCCCTTCTCCCTGCACGGTGATGACGCCGCTAAACTCGCCCTGCAGGGCATTTAGGGGGGGCAGGGCCAATTGAGTACCGTTGCTCCGCGGCTCGTAGAGGGCCAGGAAATTGGCAAAGGCCTGTACCTGCTCCAAAAACGGAGCGGCGGGCAGGCTGGCCGGGACGGTAGCTACATCGGCGGCGGTGCCGGTGACCTCTGCCGGCGGGCTAAAGCCAATGTCGGCAAAGTCAGCCCAGCCCAGGGTGTCCAGCAGGTCTTCAAAATTGCCAGCGATGATGTCGATCTGGCCGCTGTAGGCGAGGGTGGCTAGCTCCGCCTGGCCGGTGAGGCGATACTGGCTGTTGGCAAAGCGCAGCTCGCCGTCGGCCAGGGCGACTACGCCATCGCCGTAGCTGTACCGGCCCACAAAGCTTTCAGCCACGATATTGCCCAGGGCCGGATTGGCGATCGCGGCGAAACCCTGGGCGGCGGGGTTGGCCAAATCCCTCAGGTCGGCGCTGAGGGTGGCGTCGAGGGTGCCCGCCAGGCGGCCCAGGTCGGGGGCGGGGGCTAGGTTGAGCGCCTCGACCGGAAAGTTTTGCAGGGTGGCGGTGAGCTGGCGATTGACCATCTGGCCCGCGGCGGTGGTGGCACCCCGACGCAGGGCAAACTGGCTGGGCAACAGATCGCGGTCGAGGGTGGCGGTGATGCGATCGCCCCCACCCCGCAGATCTACCTCGCCCCCCTCGGCCAGGGCCAGATTCACCGGCCCTGCCAGGCGCGGCTCAAAGGCCAGGGCGTTGACCGCCAGGTTGTCGAGTTGGGCATTGCCCTGCAGCCGCAGGTTGGCCAGCGGCCCGGTGATTTGCCCCTCGAAGCTGGTCAGCCCCGCCAGGGCGACTTCTGAACGAACTGGCTCGGGGATCAGCGGAGCCAGCCGTTCCAGGTTGTAGGCGCGGAGCTGTACGTCTAAATCCACGCTATCGATCGGCAGTCTGCCGACTACATGGTTGGCAAAATTGGTGGCGATAAAGCCCGCCGCGGTCACCCCCGGCGCGTTAAACCGTTCCACCTCGACCCCGCTGCCCGCCCAGCGAAGGGCGGTAGTCCAGTCGCCGCGCTCGAGCAGCGAGGGGGAGCCGGGGGTTAGGGCGACCTCGGCCTCGGCAATCAGGGCGGTGCCGCTGGCCTCAATCGCCGCCAGATTCAGGGTCTGCAAATTTCCTGAGGCATTGACCACGGCACTGAGCCGCCCCTGCGCCTGGTCGGTGAAGCGCTCTAGGGGCACATCGGCGGTGGTCACCTCCGCTGACCAGTCGCCTTGATCAAGGCGGGCCAGGGCGGTGGCGTCGACCTGGCCCCCTTCGACCTGAAACTGGGTTTGGTCGACTACCAGCACATTGTCGCGCAGAGTGGCCCGACCACCCCCCCGATAGGTCGACTCGGGCAGCTGAAACTGCACCACCCCCTCAGGATTGGTCAGGCTGCCCCCCATCTGGCCCACCGCCTGCACCGAACCAATCACCGCCTGGTTGGGCAGCGCCACCCCGTAGAGGGCGGCCAGGGCATCGCCGGGCAGGTCGGCCTCTAGGTCCAGGGTAAAGCTGAGGTTGGCCAGGTCGACCAAGGCAACCTGGCCCCGGCCATTGATGAACCCACCCGTGGCGGGAATCACCCGCAGCGCCTGGAGGGTGAGCTGCTCTAGGCTGGCGGCAACGTTGGCCGATAGAGACTCTACCGTCACCTGGTCGGCCTGCACCGGGCCTAGATTGGCAATGCTGCCCACCAGGGTAGGCTGCCCCAGGGGGCCAGACACCACCCCCTCAAACTGAAAGAGGCCAGCGGCCTGGACGGGCAGATCGACATCGAGCAGCGCCGTCACGTGGGCCAGGCTGACGGCGGGAACTGCGGTCGTCAGGTCGTAGCCGGTCTGAAAGTTAACGGTGCCCGCCGCCGTCAGGGGAATAGTCCCCAGGGAGAGGGCAGTTTCTTCGAGCAAAACGCGATCGCCCTGGAGCCGCAGGGTCGTATTCAGGTCGCGAATCGGCTCAGGTAGCTGGCTGAGCAGCACCTCCCCATCGCGGAAATGGGCCGTGCCCCGAGCCGAGACCGGCTGCACCTCGTCCTGCCGGCGCAGCTCGGCGGTGAAATTGCTGTCCAGGGTGCCGCCCCGGAGACCCAGCTCGGGCGGCAGAAACATGTTTACCCCCACCGTGGGCAAATTGTTGGTCTGTACGCTGACGTTGAGCTGCTCCTGCTCTAGCAGGCCGTTGCCCCGAGCCCGAAACTGGCCCTCGCCGAGGGTACCCGCCACATCAAAGACCACATGCTCAACGTCGGGTTCTTCTAGGGCCGTGAGGTAGACTTCGCCGTTGACCGCCTGAATCAAAATCGTCTCAGCCACCACGATCGCATCGGGGCGCGGCACCAGGCTAGTCACCGACACCTGGGCATTTTCGACCCGCAGCTCGCCCAGCTTGAAGGAAATAAAGCCCTCGTCCTCGTCGTCGGGCTCCGGCAGGGTGAGGTCGACCCAGCGGCCATCGGCGGCCTGCACCACGATCAGATTGGCATCGATCAGGGTGAGGGAGGGGCGCACAATGCGCTGAAATACCAGGTCGCGCCAGCTGATGGTGACATCAATGGCCTCCACGGTGGCCTCGGTTTGCACCGCCGCCGTAGGCGGCAGGTAAGACGGGCCAATGCGAAAACCGTTGAAGGTAAAGCGCTCTAACTGACCAATTTGAACCGGGCGCTCAAAGGTTTCTTCAAGTCCCGCCTCCAGGCGCGGAATCACCTGCTGATTGACCACAGCTCGGCCCCAGATCGCGGTGGCCGCGCCGCCGACCAAGACCAGGCCACCTAGACCGATCCCCACCTTTAGGGCTAGCGGCCAGTGGTACCCCTCGTCCTGAATGGGGGGCAGATCGCCAGGCTGAGTCATGAGCTTGCCAGGGTAGGAGGCAGGGGCGCGGCCTAGGAGAACGGGCCTGAACAGTCCAAAACTTAGGGCAACTCTACAAACAATCCGCTGTCTAGGCAAGGGGCCAGAGACTTTGTGCTGGGTTTCAGCCCGATGATGTCCAAGGCCAGGGCTAGCTTGGATGGTTCACGCCAGGTTAAGGCCTGGCTGAGCGGTGGTTTGACTGTTTGCTTAATTTTTGGCGATCGCATGGTGTTTGAGATCGGTCAGAGAGACATGCTCGACGGCGGCGGCGTGGGTGGCCTCCAGAATCACCGGGGGAGCAACGCCCGCTTCCAGGGCCTCCTGCCAGCGGGCGGCGCACAGACACCAGCGATCGCCCGGTTTGAGCCCCGGGAACTGAAAGGCCGGTACAGGGGTAGACAGGTCATTGCCCTGGGCTTTGGTGAAGGCTAGAAATTCTGCTGTCATCTCGGCGCACACCACGTGAACCCCCATGTCCCCGGCGCCGGTACTGCAGTAGCCGTCGCGGTAGAAGCCGGTCATGGGTGCGGTGCAGCAGGGAGCCAGGGCGGTGCCCAGGACATTGGTGGCGGTCGTCATCGGGGAAATCCTTTGGGAACGGGGCCAGACTGTCTTCAATCTACCGCAAGGGCCAAAATGCTAAACTGCGGGGGCAGAGATGACCGCAGCGAACCGCACCCCCGGTTCTTTCACCGCACCGATATCGCATCGATGAAACTTAACCCAGGCCAATCTGAAGCGGCAGCGGCGATCGAGGTGCCCATCAGTATTGCGCCGATGATGGATCGCACCGATCGCCACTACCGCTACGCGATGCGGCAGATCACCCGGCACACCCTGCTCTACACGGAGATGGTGACGGCCCAGGCCATTGTGCACGGCGATCGCGACCACCTGCTGGGCTTTACCTCCGCCGAAAAACCGCTGGTGCTGCAGGTGGGTGGCGACGACCCGCAGATGCTAGCCACCTGCGCCCGGGCGGCCGCCGACTTTGGCTACGACGCCATCAATTTGAATGTGGGCTGCCCCAGCGATCGCGTCCGCAGCGGCAACTTTGGGGCCTGCTTGATGGCTCAACCGGAGCGGGTGGCCGACGGGGTGGCGGCGATGATGGCGGCTAGCCCCCTGCCGGTCAGCGTCAAGCACCGAATTGGGATAGACGATCGCGATCGCTACGAGGACATGGTGCACTTCGTCGATGTCGTGGCTCAGACCGGCTGTCGGCACTTCACGGTTCACGCCCGTAAGGCATGGCTCCAAGGGCTCAGCCCCAAGGACAACCGCACCGTGCCCCCCCTGCGCTATGGCGATGTCCACCGCCTGAAGCAGGCGTTTCCTCACCTGTGGGTTGAAATTAACGGCGGTTTCACCACCCTTGACCAGGTGGCTGCCCAGTTGGGTTCGGTGGATGGCGTCATGGTTGGGCGAGCCGCCTACGACCATCCCTACCTGTTTGCAGCGGTTGATCAGCGCTTTTTTGCCGCTGGCGAGCCTCCCCTGAGCCGTCAGCAGGTGGTGGAAGCCCTACTGCCCTACATCGACCACTGGGTGGGCCGGGGCCTCAAGCTGAACAAAATTACTCGCCACCTGCTGATGTTGTTTGCCGGACAGCCCGGCAGCCGCCTGTGGAAGCAGATTTTAACCGAGCAGTCCTGTAAGCCGGGGGCCGGGGTGGAGGTGGTGCAGCGGGCCCTGGCGGCGGTACAGCGGCAGGGCGAGATTCAAACTCAGCTAGGGAGCCTCACTCAGCCCTTGGGTTCCTGGGGCTAGGGACACAGGAACCCAGGCAAAGGGGTAGACGTATTCATCGATGCGGGTGAGGGACCGGAGGTCGGTGCCGTCGGGGCGCACCTGGTGCAGCACCAGGGTACCGAGGGCATCGTCGGGCGGGGTAGCGGTAAACGCAATCCAGTCCCCAGTCGACGACCACTGGCTGTCCAGAATGTTCTGCAAGGGCTGGGTAGTGAGGGGGGTAAACTCCTGATCGACTAGATCGAGGCGAAACAAGATCTGCGCTCCGGTCTGCGCCCCGGAGGCCAGCACCAGCTGCTGACTGTTGGGGGCCCAGCTGAGGGCATCGTAAAAACCAGGCCGGGTCAGCACCTGGGTTTCGGCGGTGTTGACATTGACCAGGGCGACCACTTCCTGGTTGCTAAAGGGCGGATTAACCGGTTGGAAAAAGGCGATGTAGCGGCCATCGGGCGACCACAGCACCCGACTGCGATAGATTTGAAAGTTGGGCGCAGGGGTCAGCACCCGGCGATCGCTCCCGTCTATCCGTACCACATTGAGCCGCTGGAAGGGGTAGTTGCCCTCGTAAAAGGCTAGCCGAGTCCCATCCGGCGACCAGGCCAGGGGGCTGCCCGCCGCGCCGTAGGTGCCGGGGGTTTGGGTAATCCGGCGTGGTCGGCTGCCGTCCAGGGCCGCAACAAAGATATGTTGTCCGGCCACGTAGGCCACCTGACGCCCATCGGGGGCTAGGTACATATCGGACTCCAGGGTTGCAGGGGCGACATCCAAGGGGGTGAGCCCTCCGCTGGCCGGGCTGAGGAAAAGCTTGACCTGGCCCAGTTCTCCAGCGATCGGGGAAGGGCAACGCTGAAGAATGACTAGATCACCACCGCTTTGCCAGGCCAGATCGAGGGTGGGCGGCCGCTGGCAATCGCTGGTAAAGACCAGTTGCGGGGCATCGCCCCCCGGCTCCAGGCGATAGACGTCGCCATAGTTTTGCACCACCGCCAGCCGCTCCCCATCCCGCGACCAGGCCAGGGCATTGACCAGGCGATCGCCCTCGGGCAGCAGAGTTTGGCGATCGCCCCCTTCCGTTCCCAGGCGAAACAGCCCCTCGGGGGTGACAAACGACAGATCGGCCGCCTGGGCTGTCGTCAGGCTAAAGGCCATTAGCCCAGTGGTAAACACCGCCACGGAGGGTCGCATCACAGTTCCTATATCCTTGAGCATTCTATTGGGTGATCATAGCCAGGGTTAGCGCCGCTATGGCTAACGATTGAGCCATCGGGTTAATCAGCCCACTGTTCACAGCTATCCGGTTTCTGGGATGCTAGAAGCAGACCCTCGAGTAACCAAGTCTCTAGCCCTGAGGCGGCAGGCCAAGGCTACGCCGGGAGGTTGGCAACGATGTTGTATCTATTCTCCAGTCCATGAACATCATCAGCCTGTTTTTTATATTTCTAATTGTCTCCTCCCTGCAGCCTGCTATTCAGCGGCGGCTGGTGGAGTCACGACGCATCAACGCCATTCGCAGTTTGGAACAGCAGCGGGGCAGTCGGGTGATTTTGCTAATTCATCGCCAGGAGTCGATCAGTCTGCTGGGGATTCCCATCTCTCGATTTATCAATATCGAAGATTCTGAGCAAATCTTGCGGGCCATTCGCCTCACCCCAGCTAACGTGCCCATCGACCTGATCCTGCACACCCCTGGCGGTCTGGTGCTGGCCACCGAGCAGATTGCCCGAGCGCTGATTCGCCACAGCGCTAAAGTGACGGTATTTGTACCCCACTACGCCATGAGCGGTGGCACCATGCTGGCGATGGCCGCCGACGAGATTGTCATGGACGAAAATGCTGTGCTGGGGCCAGTGGATCCGCAGCTGGGCAATGTGGCCGCCGCCAGCATTCTCAGGGTGCTGGAAGACAAGCCGCCCGACAAAATCGACGACCAGACCCTGGTGACCGCCGACCTGGCCCGCAAAGCCATCAGCCAGGTGCAGCGGTTTGTGCGCACCCTGCTGGAGGATGCCGTTCCCCAGCAAAAGGTGGACCCGGCCAACATCGACAAAATTATCGATCGCCTCACCACCGGCCAGGTCACCCACGACTACCCGATCGCCGTGGAAGAAGCCACGGATATGGGTCTGCCGGTGACGGTGGGCCTACCGCTCGAGATCTACAGCTTGATGGATCTCTACCCCCAGCCGATGATGGGACGGCCCACCGTGCAGTACATTCCGCTGCCGTACCAAAATCCGCCGTCGCTGCCGGTGAGTAAGGGGCGAGCGGGCTGAGGTGATGGCGTTGCTGAATGCAGGTATGAAACGCCCCCCCAGCCCCCCAATTCTGATACCAATGGCGAAATCCACATTCGTTAACAAACTTGCGGGGAAGTTGCTTGCGAAGGCCCCCCAACCCCCAATTCTGGGGGAGTAAGAGCTTCAAAGTCCCCCCGGATGGGGGGATTTAGAGGGCCATCATCGGGAAATTGGATTGCGACATATTTCGCCAGCGGTATCAATTCTGGGGGGAGGCGAAATCTCAAAGTCCCCCAGCATTGGGAGATTTAGGGGGCGATGAAAGGATGTTTAGTTTACAGATTCATTACTCAATTCACCAACGCCGGTTCTACGTATCGCGGGCCAAATAATCCACGATCGCGTTCGCAATCTGTTCGTTGCCGTCTTTGGCGATCGCCTCGGTGGTGCGGGGCGGGTGCAGCGGCTGGGTCATAAACTCCCATTCGCCGTGGAAAAACTCCTCTGGGGTCAACACCCGATGCCAGCTGTGGTTCTGCAGGCCGTTGACCAGCACCGGGCCTTCGGCAAAGTCATCGCGGGTAATTGTAATGATCGGCACCTCCAGGCGGCAGGCCTCGGCAAAGGTGCTAAACCCCGGTTTTGACACCACCCGGCTACACAGGGGCATGACATCCACCGGGCGAAACCCCTGCCGGGGCACTTTAAACAGGTTGGGCAACTCAGGCGCACCGTGGTCAAAGGTGAGAAACTGCCAGTCTGGGAACCGAGCCAGGTGGTGGTAGGGAATGCTCTGCAAGCCCAGCCCGCCAAACGTTAGCAGCACCGTCTGCCCTTGAGGGACCTGGAGGTTCCACTGGCTGCTGAGCGCCTCTGGCCGGTAGCGGGGCGTACCGCCAGGGAGACCCACGTCTTCGACCACCGGGAAAGCGGCCATTGCCTCGTGGAAGGGCAGCCGAAACAGGCGATCGCACTGGCGGAAGCAGTCGCCAATCCAGTCGGCAACAGTGTCGAACTCAGGGCCCAGGCGGCGGTAAATGAAATCCCAGCCGAAGTTGCTCATCATCCAGCAGGGGATATCGGCGGCCTGGGCGATCGCCGTGGCCAGAGGCGGAATGTCGGCCAGTACCAGATCCACACCGCGCTGCCTCAGATAGGTGGCCTCGGCGGCCACAGTCGTCTGCTGCTGAGCCTGAATTTCCTCCAGCTTGGCCAGGGTGGCGGGCAAATCCATCCTCAAGCTGTCGGGTTGGACAATACCGATATCGAGGGCGACCGGGCGATACTCGTATTCGACCGCCAGGTACTCATCCAGCAGCCACTGGGGGGCGGTGGTGGCCATCACCAGATCCACCTCGGGCCACAGGGCCTTCACCGCAGCTGCTACGGCCGCCGATCGGGTCGCGTGGCCAAAACCGTGGTTGGTCACAGACAGGTACAGGGTGGGACGGGACATCACAGACCTCTCTCAACTTAAAAAGGCCCGCCTCGGGAGGAGACGAGCCTTCGCTGCGGTCAGGGCAAAACCCTACAGCTGGGGTACAAACTGCTGCTTATCGGGCACTGAGGTGTATTCCGACACGATCTGGCGGAACTCATCGCCGTCGATGGTTTCGCGCTCCACCAGCAGATCGACTAAGCGATCGATCAGGGCGCGGTTTTCCTCCATGATGCGCTTGGCGTTGGCGTAGCAGTGATCGACAATGCTGCGCACCTGACCATCAATGCGCGACGACACCTCTTCGGAATACTCCGAGCGCGAGAGCCAGTCGCGGCCCAGGAACACTTCGCCCTGGGAGCTTTCCAGGGACAATGGACCCAGGTCGGACATGCCAAACCGGGTCACCATCTGGCGGGCCATGTTGCTCACCTGCTGGAGGTCGTTGCCAGCCCCCGTGGTCACTTCCGCGTCGCCAAAAATGACATCTTCAGCGGCGCGTCCGCCCAGGGCACCGGTAATGCGGGCCAGGATTTGAGCGCGGGAGATCAGCATCTGCTCTTCGCTGGGGGTAAACCAGGTGAGGCCCTGGGCCTGCCCGCGAGGAATCAGCGTCACCTTTTGCACCGGGTCGTGGTCTTTGACCAGGGTGCCAATGATGGCGTGGCCGATTTCGTGGTAGGCAATCAGCCGCTTGCTCTTGCTGTCCACCAGGGGGGTGCCCTCCATCCCCGCGATCACGCGGTCTACGGCGTCGTCCACTTCGGCCATAGTCATGGCGTCCTTGCGGCGGCGGGCGGTGAGAATGGCGGCCTCATTCAGCAGGTTGGCCAGGTCAGCCCCAGTAAAGCCGGGGGTGCGGCGGGCGATCGCCTCGAGGGAAATATCCTCGGAGAGCTTTTTGTTGCGGGCGTGGACTTCGAGAATTTCGATCCGACCCTTGATGTCGGGGGGATCGACCATCACCTGGCGATCGAAGCGGCCGGGACGCAGCAGGGCCGAGTCGAGCACGTCCACCCGGTTGGTAGCAGCAATAATGATGATGCCGGTGTTGCCCTCAAAGCCATCCATCTCGGTGAGCAGCTGGTTGAGGGTCTGCTCCCGCTCGTCGTTACCACCACCAATGCCTGCACCCCGCTGACGACCCACCGCGTCAATCTCATCGATAAAGATGATACAGGGGGCGTTTTCCTTGGCCTTTTTGAACAGGTCGCGGACGCGGGAGGCCCCTACACCCACAAACATTTCCACAAACTCCGAGCCAGAGATGCTGAAGAAGGGCACACCTGCTTCACCGGCGATCGCCTTGGCCAGCAGAGTTTTACCCGTTCCGGGAGGACCGACCAGCAGCACACCCTTGGGAATGCGGGCACCAATGGCGGTAAAGCGCTCTGGCTTCTTCAAAAAGGTGACAACCTCTTGCAGCTCTTCCTTGGCTTCGTCAATGCCAGCCACATCGTCGAACATGACGCCGGTCTTGGCCTCCATCATGAAGCGGGCCTTGGACTTGCCAAAGTTCATTGCCTGGCCAGGGCCACCCATCCCACCATTGGAGCGGCGGAACAAAAAGAACAGTCCACCAATCAACAGCAGCGGAAACAGCAGGTTGCCCAAGGCTCCGACCAGCGCTCCGTCGTTACGCGGCGGGTGGGAGTCGAGGCTGATATTGGCGGTGCGAAGACGGCTAACCAGGTCAGGGGAGTTGCCCGGCAGGTCTACCCGCCAGCGCATCACCCGGTTGTCCAGGTCGGGGTCTACGGCTTCGACAATGGCGGTGCGGCCACCGTCGTACAGATCTACCGCCGTCACGCGGCCCGCGTCCAGGTAGTCTAGAAAGCGACCATAGGTAAGGCGGGTGTTGGCCGCATTGAGCCCCATGTCAGCGGGGGCCGAGGAAAACGCTCCTTGCCACAAGAAAAACCCTATCACCAGCAGCGGCAGGGTCCACAGTAAGGCTACTCGCCACGAAAATTTCATACCTATGGCCTCTATTGATTAACGTGCACAGTGTTAACAACTCTTCTGTTAACAGATCTTCAGCAAACAAACATTGACCAAGCCTGGCCCTACATCCATGATGCCTGGAACAAGATGTTTCCGGGTTTAAGGAGCAAAGCCATAAATTTGCAAGGAATTATGAGATAAATCTTTACTTAATGTAACGTAAGCGGCGGGCCTCGGGCAAACCTTCCGTATTAATTACTTTAGCGGGTTACCGAGGGCAAGCGTTCTAGCTCCCCAGGCTGTGATCCCAGGGAAGCCATCAACCTCGTACCTCAGCCCCAATTGACAGCCCCCTAGGGGCTGACATCAATTAGCTGCTAAACGCCCAGAAATTAAGCGTTACAGCCCCTAGCCTGTCGTTTGGGTCGGGTGTGGCAAAGCTTGATATACCGAGCTTTTGACCACACTTGATGCCCTGCCCTAAACCAAGGCCAGGGCTGTCTGCAAACGGGCGACATCAAACCCGCGCTGCCGCAGAATCAGCCACGATTCCATCAGGTCTGGCCCCTGCAAGGCACCCATCAGCGCCGCCCGCAGCGATTTCATTACCAGCCCTTTCTTAACTCCCTGGGCCTTGGTCACCTCGTTTACCAGAGCCTTCAGGTCGTCTAGGGTTTGGGGAGATGTCTCTGTCAGCCCGGCCACGATGCTTTCCAGTACCGCTGGCACACCGTCAAGCTGCACCTGGGCCCTGGCGTCGTCAGTAAAGGGCACCGTTTCGCTGACGAAAAAGCGGCTTTGCTCCACCACATCTGTCAGTCGGGTAAGGCTGGGGCCGAGCAGGCCCATCACCGGCAGTAACCAGAGCTGGTCGGCATCGCTGAGACGATGCCCTGCCGCCTCCAAAAAAGGCTGAGCTAGGGCCAGCAATTCCGCCGCTTCCAGGTTGTGGAGGTACTGGCTGTTGAGCCAGTCGAGCTTGTCCCAGTCGAACTTGGCCCCGGCTTTGTTGACGCGATCGAAGCTGAACTGTTTGGCGGCTTCCTCGAGGGTGAACTGCTCGGCAGCGTCGGGGGCGGACCAGCCCAGCAGGGTCATGTAGTTGGCCAGGGCGGGGGCGACAAAGCCCATTTTTTGGAAATCGCCGATGGAGGTGACGCCATCGCGCTTGGAGAGCTTTTGGCCGCTCTGGTTGAGAATCAGCGGCGTGTGGGCAAACTCGGGCACCGCCGCTCCCAGGGCTTCGTAAAGCAAAATTTGCTTGGCGGTGTTGGCGATGTGGTCTTCGCCGCGAATGACGTGGCTGATCGCCATATCGATGTCATCGACAACGACGGCCAGGTTGTAGAGGGGTTGACCGATGGTGGTTGCCGAGGAGGCGCGGGCCACGACCATGTCGCCGCCCAGGTCGCTGGCCTGCCAGGTGACGGGGCCGCGCACCATGTCGTTCCAGGTGATGGTGCGGCTGTCGTCAATTTTAAAGCGAATGACGGCGGGACGACCCTCGGCCTCAAAGGCGGCCTGCTGGTCGAGGGTGAGGTCGCGATGGCGGTTGTCGTAGCGGGGCGCCTGGTTTTTGGCCTTTTGGGCTTCGCGCATGGCCTCGAGTTCGTCGGGGGTGTCATAGGCGCGGTAGGCCAGGCCCTGATCCAGCAGGGTCTGGATGGCCTGGCGGTAGAGGTCGAGTCGCTGGGACTGAAACGATGGCCCCTCATCCCAATCGAGCCCCAACCACTTGAGGCCGGAGAGAATGCTTTCGGTGAATTCTGGCTTGGAGCGCTCTTCGTCGGTGTCTTCGATGCGAAGGATGAATTGGCCCCCCTCGTGGCGGGCGAACAGCCAGTTAAAGACCCCCGTGCGGGCGGTCCCAATGTGCAGATTCCCGGTGGGGCTGGGAGCAAGGCGAACGCGAACGGTCATGGGGATTCCTGCACTCTCGACAACTGTTTCTGGACAGTCTCTTATTTTAGGGGGTGGGGCGACGGCCTTGGGCATCGACGCACCAAAATCGGCGTTGCTGAATGCAGGTATGAATCAGGTTATGAATCAAAAAAACCGCGACTCTCGTGGGGACAAAAGTGGGGACAAAAGTGGGGACAAAAGGCCGTTGGGTGCATCTCACTTTTGCAAGGTTGCTGCCCTCATCCCCCAACCCCTTCTCCCCAGGGAGAAGGGGAGCCGAATTTCAAAGTCCCTCTCCCTGAGGGAGAGGGACTTAGGGTAAGGGTGACATAACTGGGATGCACCACGGCCGTTTTCCCCTGCCGAAACAACCGATATTCAGAAAGTTCACTAAGGCCATCAAGCTCCGGGGCAACAGCTCTGCGAACCCTCCGTAGCTGACCAAATTGGGGAAAGTGTCTCGCCGGTTAGCCAGGACTGTTTGCTGGTAGCAATCCTTGAAGGTCCGATAGCTCGACCGATGGAAAGCAATTTGGGGGTGAGAGAGTTTCAGTTTTCGTAACCATCCTGGCCACAGCCTATCTTGCCCGTAGGTTAGAGGCATAGATTTGGGAGGAGCCTGAGGACGATGTGCAGACTGAGATTTTGCTTGCCCCTGGGTGCGATCGCCCTGGGCAGCGCCATCCCACTGGCGCTTATCCCTACCAGCCTGCGGGCCGCAGAGCTAACTATCCCTGAGTTGTCGCCGGTGCCGCCTATTGTGCAGCGTCAGCAGTACAACCGCGATCGCCAGGTGATCGAACGCACCCAGGCAATGGTCTCCGACCCTATCGCTCGTCGGTTGGCCGAGTCCTTCAATCTCAACGTGCTGAATGTCACCTGGGAAGATACCGGGCGCTTTTACGGGTCGGCGGTGGGGCCAAACATCAGCGACATGACTATTCAGGTACAGCAGCAGGACCCAGGCACCGGGCGCTACCAGCTTCACCTGATGCCGGTGATTCGTCACCCCAACTTTGAGGACATCAGCGCCGATATTCCCCTCGACAAATTCTTTGTGCAGGTGGGCAATGAAAAGGCCGAAGGCCTGCGCCGGGTACCCCTGGCTGAGGTGCTGGGCGATTTGCGCCGCTACCTGCACAATCCAGACTCCTGGGCGGGGCGGCGACAGTCTTTGCTGGCCCCCCGGCGCGACAGTCACGTCCTGGTCAGTGCTCAGGCCTGCTTTTTGCCCATTCCCCAATCGGGACTGGCTACCTTCAATCCGGTGCTGTTTAACTATCAGTCGCGACCCGGCGACCCGGCGGTGCTGACTATTCTCGCCACCCGCGAGGGCACCAGCATAACGGTGATCGATAACCAGCGGGACGGGTTTGAAGCGGGGCATACCTGGGGACAGCGGTTATTCTTCAACAAAAACGGCGAACGGGCCAGCTTTACGGGCCAGCGCCTGAGCGATTTTCAGGTAGCCCAGCCCGGCGATCCCAACAGCCTGCGCCCGGGCAGTGACGTGATTGAGGATCATACCGAGGGCCTGAACATGGTGCTGCTGATTCAGGTGCCGCTCAAGCAGCGGACCCCGATGCAGCAGTCCTTTGACGGCATTGCGCCCCTGGCCCCTTCCCCGGCTATGGAGATGAGTCGTGCCCCCAGCGATGTGGAGGCGGCCGTGATTGGCCACGGCGCTGTGGAAGGTCCATTCACCGAAATTGACAACCTCGCCATTGAGCGCGACCCCGATTACCCGATCCGGGTCACGGTGCAGTTTTACAAAGCCACCAGCAATGGCGTGGTCTCGGAGGCCGACATAGCCGAGATTCGCCAGCAGATCGATCGCGTCTATGCCGATGCCGACTACGTGGGCAGCCTGGTGGTGGATGGCCCTAGCGATGGTCAAGGACCGGCCAGAGGCCAACGCCCCACGGAGCACGACGGCCCCAAGGATGAGCCGGCTGACTGGTGGCAGCGGTTCTGGCGGTTCCAGCGCGGCGGCGCCAGGGATAACACGCCCTAGCGCTCAATGGTGAACCCATTAAAATGAGCTGCTCCAGGGTAGGGTTCAGCCTCTACCTGGGTCACTTGAGCCCCTGCGGGTCCCCGGCTGGCCCAATCTAGCAGGGAGTTGAGCTGCTCGCTGGTACCCACGGCCACAATCTCAACGGTGCCATCGGGCCGGTTGCGCACAAACCCTTTCACGCCCAACCGTTGGGCTGTTTGGCAGGTGTGGTAGCGAAATCCAACGCCCTGCACGACTCCGGACACGATGGCTCGAACCTGTTCCATTGGCTTCTGCTGGGTAGGTTGATGGGAGAATGCCTTGGGTTGATGGGCACCACCTCCCCTGCCCAGTCTAATCGGGAAACCAGTCTAATCGGGGAACCAGGTAGCCTGCACAAAGCGATCGCGCCCAGCCAGATCGAGCCATACCTGAATGTCGCGGTAGTGGCCCTGGGCCTCCAGCATTGACTTCACCGCCTCGCCCTGGCCTGCCATGGTTTCGACCAGCCACAGCCCCCCTGCTACCAGGTAGTCGGGGGCCTGGGCAACCAGCAGGCGCAGGGCCGTCAGGCCGTCGTCCCCGCCGTCCAGGGCGGCGGCGGGTTCGTGGTTGACCACCTCTGGATCGAGGCTGGGCAGTAGCGCCGAGGGAATGTAGGGCGGGTTGGAGACCAGGGCGCTGAGCTGACCCCGGTAGGCCGCCAGCGGCTCAAACCAGGATCCGTGGCAGAAGGTGATGCGGTGGCTTAAGCCGGTGGCGGCGGCGTTTTGCTGGGCCAGCGCCAGGGCCTCGGCGCTGAAATCGACGGCCAGAATGGTGGCGGCAGAAAAGGTTTGGGCTAGCCCCAGGGCGATCGCCCCGCTGCCGGTACCCATGTCCACCCAAACCCCTGCGGCGAGCTGATCCCCCATCGGGCTATTGGCGATCGCTGCCGCCGCCAGGTCAATAATTAGTTCGGTCTCGGGCCGGGGGATCAGTACCGCTGGGGAGACGGCCAGGGTGAGGTCGCGCCAGGGGGTTTCACCAACTAGGTACTGCACCGGCACCCGCTGGGTCAGCCGCTGCTGCCAGCGCTGCTCTAGCTCGGCGAGGGGATAGCGTAGGGTGATCTGCGATCGCGTCTGTACGGTGCCGAGTTTTAGCGCCAGCCCGTCTACATCGGCTACTGCCATCAGCAGCCAGTCAACTTCCCGTGCCTCGACTCCCGCCGCCTTTGCGGCTTGGCGAGCCGTTTCTCGCCAAGTCCAGAGGTCATGGCCGGTGATTGAGCGATCGTCTGTCATAGCTCTGATCGATTGGTAGGGGCGTGGGCTGTGAGGTGCGGAGATTGAGGTTGCAAGCCAGGCCTGCCGCTGGGGGCTTTTCGATCGCCCCCAGACCCCCTCGACCAGGGACCGTCACTCCAAAGGAGTGCCAACAAAAGCTTTGCCGCCCTGGACCCAACGGAAAGGGGTAATCGATCATCGGTTTAAACCTCTGTTCTGCAAACGTGTCTACAGGCAACAAAGACCCCTCACCCCCTCACCTTCCTCACCCCCTCACCGTCGGAAAACCACTCCGCACCCACCCACCCATCCACCCGCCTACCCATCCACCCTAATGCCTCCACCTCGCCTTCACCCCCCGCGCATCAATATGCACCAGGGCTGGGAACTGGCTATAGCGGCCCAGACCGCCGGGCCACCAGGGGTCGAGGGCCCAGTAGACCTGGTTGCCGGTGAGGCCAACGCAGTAAAAGTCGATCGCGTCGCCGACGATGTGACGGCTCTGGGAGGCTCCGCCAACGCGGCGGTTGATCTCCGCTGGGCGGTACCAGCTGGTGACCAGAAAGGGCCGACCAATGCGATCGCGGGCCTGCTGGGCCAGGGTGGCAATTCGCACGATGGCATCGACGGTAGCCTGGTTAGGGGGCAGGCGGGAGCCGCCTCGGGTGGCCTCGGCCCAGGTAAAGTTGCCGTTGGGCACAATGCTGGCATCGAGCTGGAGGTTGGTGGGGGTCCAGCGGGCCGGTCGGGGTGGGGCCGGGGCCGGGATGGGGGCGGGCATGGCTTCGGGGACGGCGGGGGCGGCTCGTTCCAGCCGCCGCACATCCTCAAACAGCGACTGAATGGTGGGGATGCGGCCCTCCAGTCGCCGCCAGATCTGCACCAGGCGAATCAGGGCCTCCCGCTGCTGCTCCGTCGGGGTGTAGGCGGTGGGAATGCGGTTGGCAAAATCGATCAGGGCGCGGTCCAGGGTGCGGGCCACCGCCACCAGAGCGGCCTGGTTTTCGGGATTTTGAGCCAGGTCGTCGGGGTCGATCCCCAGCCGCTGAATGGCGGTGCTGCGCGAGTCGAGGCCAAACCAGCGGCGGTAGCCCTCGGTCAGGGCAAAGCGCCAGTCGCCCTGGCCGCTGTAGAGGTCCGGAATTTTTTGCACAAAGGCGATCAGGGCTGGATCGACAATCTCCAGGTTGGTTTCGTGGGCAAAGGGATCGTTGGTGAGCAGCCAGGCGATCGCCTCTTCGCGGGTATCCATCTGCCGCCAGATCTGCACCAGGCGAATCAGGGCCTCCCGCTGGTTGGGGTAGCCCGAGTAGTAGCGCACCGCCGACTGTACAAAGGCGACCAGGGCGTTGTCCAGGGCCGCTTCATCGGGCACCTGATCGATCGCGGGCACGCCCAGGGCGTCGTAGGCGGCCTCGGCGGTATCGAGCTGTCGCCACAGGCGCACGGCCTCCACCAGGGCCTGGCGCTGAAAGTCGAGCCGGCTGTAGCTGGGCGGCAGGCGCTCGGCGAAGGCCAGCAGGGCCGGGTCTAGCTTGGCCAGGTTTTGAGGCAGTTGAGCCCCGCTGTAGTCGGTGCTGATGTCTTCTAAATAGGCCTGGAGCAGGGCCGCCGGGTCGCTGGGCTCCAGCTGGGCGGCTCCGGTATCGCCAAGGGCGGGGGTAAATCCCTTGGCCACGGCCTGCAAAAAGCGATCGCTGTAGCGGTCCACGCTGGCATCCCAAATGTCGGCTCCGCTCCAGCCCTGCTCCACCAGGCTGTTGGTGAGGCTGCGAAGGGTGTTGGCCCCGTACTGGACCTGGGCCGCAAAGCTGTCGACCTCGGCCATCTCAATCTGGTGGATGGGCGCAATCCCCAGACCGGTTTCGCCATCGGCCAGCTGGGGCTGATTTTGCACCGCGTAGAGCGCCGCCAGCAGGGGCTTGTGCACCCCCGCCCGCGCGCCTTCCAAAAGATAGTAGTAGTTGCGCTGATCCGGTGCTAACGTGCTCATAACAGAAAGTCAGAATTGGCTGGTAGTAGGGGCTGGCGTTCGCGTTACCAGGGTGCGGATCGCAGCGATCGCACGGCCCTGGTCACAGCGGCATGCTCAGGACAACCACCCTGTTCACAGTCACCACTCACCGTAACCACAAAGTGTAGACCCGATGGGCGAAGTTCAACCATTACCCAGCCATGGGTTTTCCCAGGCCGTCAAGCTGCTGGCTACCGACGTGGATGGCACCCTGACGCACCAGGGCAAGTTTACCGCCGCTCTGCTCACCGGGCTAGAGCAGCTCCAGGGGGCAGGCATTCCCACCCTGCTGGTCACCGGCCGATCGGCGGGGTGGGTCAACGGTCTGGCCCACTACCTGCCCGTTACCGGAGCCATGGCCGAAAACGGTGGGGTGTACTTTCCCCCCCATGGGTCTCCAGAACTGCTGGTCGATATTCCTGACCTGGTGGTCCATCGCCAGCAGCTCAGTGAGGCTTTTCAGCAACTCCGCTGGCGCTGGCCCCAGCTGCAAGAATCCGATGACAACCGTTTCCGGCTCACCGACTGGACCTTTGATCTCCAGGGGTTTTCAACCGCCGATCTGGAGGCCATGGCCAAGCTGTGCCAGGCCCTGGGCTGGGGTTTTACCTACAGTACGGTGCAGTGCCACCTGTTCAAACTGGGCCAGTCCAAGGCCACCGGGCTGCTCAAGGTATTGCAGCGGTACTTTGCACCCATTGCCTCAAGCGAAGTCATCACCCTGGGCGACAGCCCCAACGACGTGAGCCTGTTTGATCCCAGCGTTTTTCCCCAGTCCGTGGGGGTCGCCAACGTAAAAGACTACTGGCAGCACCTCACCTATCACCCCGCTTACATCGCCCACGCCGAGGAAGTGGAGGGATTTTTGGAGTTGGTCAACGCTTTGACGACAAACGATTGAGCGCAAGATCGCGAGGCTGCGTCTTTACAAAAGAATATTTTGTTTTTTATCGTTGACACTCGCCTGGGAGGGGGAGCAAAACTTATAAAACATTCTTAAAATTTGCCCCCTCTGCTTTGGCATCACCCTTAACATGCCAGAAAGCGCTCGTTGGGTAGTCTGTCAGAGTTTGAGCCAGGACTTCGCAGTTTAGCGTCGAAACTGGCCCTTGCGGATCTGCTTCAACGCTGCGCCGTCGTCCCCACCGCTCCCCTTTGTCCATTCTGAAAAACTCTATTGCGATCCCCCGGTTGAGTTTCGTTGAAATCAAAAAACAATCTGGATATCTCAGCTGTTCAGCTCGCTAGCGAGGATGGTAATAATCAGTTAGCCAGGGCCAAGGTCGGCAAGTTGAGTCAAATTAAGCATTATGAGTAGGCTCCAGGGCGGCGTTCAGTCCCGTCGGGTTGAACTCAGAGTTTCAAATTTTGGGTTTCCAAAACTTTGGTTTTTAGAGCCCCTAACAGTTACCCGTACCGCTGCTAAGTGATTAATCACAAAGTGTTTAATCACAGGGTGTTTAAACACAGGGCTTAACCGCAGGTTGTAGGGTTGGGGGAACGGTCCGTTAGCCACGCGGTGCGTGATGCTTGCCCCTCAAACGTTTTGGTAAATGCTTCAGTAGTCAATTCGCCCGGTTCTCGCGCCTGATTCCGCTGGATTTCCGCTGTTTAAGACCACTTCTTTTAATCATCACCCATGACCATTGCTGCTCCCCAAGAAAACTCCGTGGCCCCTGTGGCAGATGCCATCCCGACGGCCCTCAAGATTGGTATTCCTAAGGAAATTTTTGCTGGTGAACAGCGGGTAGCCGCCACCCCGGAGACCGCCAAAAAACTTCAAAAGCTGGGCTTTGAGGTGCTGGTCGAAACCCAGGCCGGGGCCGGGGCCAGCTTTACTGATAGCGCCTACGAAGCCGCTGGCTGCACCATCGTCACGGATGCTGCCAGCCTGTGGGAGACGGCTGATGTGGTGCTCAAGGTGCGATCGCCCCAGCACCACCCCACCCTCGATCGCCACGAGGCCACCCTGCTGCGGCCTGAACAAACCCTGATTAGCTTCATCTGGCCGGCCCAAAACCCTGAACTGCTAGAGCAGTTGGCCGACCGGGGCGGCACGGTGCTGGCGATGGATTCGGTGCCCCGCATCTCCCGCGCCCAAAAGCTTGACGCCCTCAGCTCTATGGCCAACATCGGCGGTTACCGGGCGGTGATCGAGGCCGCCAGCCACTTTGGCCGCTGCTTCACCGGCCAGATTACCGCTGCGGGCAAAATGCCCCCCGCCAAGGTGATGGTGATTGGGGTAGGGGTGGCGGGGCTGGCGGCGATCGGCGCGGCCAAGAGCCTGGGGGCGATCGTCAAAGCCTTTGACACTCGCCTGGTGGTCAAAGAGCAGGTGCAGAGTCTCGGGGCCGAGTTTTTGGAGCTGCACTTCGATGAAGACGGCAGCGGCGAAGGCGGCTACGCCAAGGTGATGAGCCCCGCCTTCATTGCCGCTGAGATGGCCTTGTTCGCTCAGCAGGCCAGGGACGTGGATATCATCATCACCACGGCACTGATCCCCGGCAAACCTGCCCCCCTGCTGATCACCCAGGAGATGGTCGAGAGCATGAAACCCGGCTCGGTGGTGGTGGACCTGGCCGCTGAGCAGGGGGGCAACTGCGAAGTCACTCAGCCCGGCGAAATTAGCAGCCACAATGGCGTCACCATCATCGGCCTCACCGATCTGCCCAGCCGGATGGCCGCCCAGGCCAGCCAGCTCTATGGCAACAACCTGGTGCACTTGCTCAGTGACCTGGGCGGCGCCAAGGCGTTCGACGTTGATATGGACGACCAGGTGATTCGCGCCACCACCGTGATTCACAACGGGCAGGTGACCTGGCCGCCGCCCAAGGTCGAGGCCCCAGCCCCGGCCCCCAGCACCCCAACTGCCGCTCCGGCTGGCGAAGCCTCGGCCCCGACGTCCAAACCCTGGTACACCCAGCTGCTGTGGCCCGTGCTCATCGGTCTGGCCTGCGTCGCCATCGGCCTCTGGGCTCCAGCCTCGTTTATGACCCACCTGACCGTCTTTGTGTTGGCCAGCTTTTTGGGCTGGAAGGTGATCTGGGATGTATCCCCCAGCCTCCATACCCCCCTGATGAGCGTCACCAATGCCATTAGCGGCATCATCATCATCGGCGGCATGCTCCAGATCTCAGGCAACATTGCCTCACCGATCACAATCCTGGGGGCGATCGCCCTCTTCCTCGGCACCGTCAACATCGCAGGGGGCTTCATGGTCTCCCAGCGGATGCTGAACATGTTTCACAAGTAGAGATGGTGAGGAGTGAGGAAGGTAAGGAAGTAACGACAACCTCCCCATCCCCCCATCTTCCCCATCCCCTCATCTTCCCTATTCCCCATCCCCCCATCTTCCCCACCCCTCCGTCCCCTCATTTCCCCAGATATGGAAAATAACCTCGTAACCACCGCCTACATCGTCGCCAGCGCCCTGTTTATTCTCAGTCTGGCGGGGCTGTCGCAGCCTGAAACCGCCAAACGAGGAAACTTGCTGGGCATTCTTGGAATGGCGATCGCCTTTGCCGCCACTGCCGCCATCAGCCAGGGCTACCCAATTCAACTTGGCTCCATTGGCCTGGGGGTGCTGGTGGGGGTGCTGGCCGCCTCCCGCGTAGCCATGACCGACATGCCTGAGATGGTGGCTCTGCTCAATAGCTTTGTGGGCTTAGCCGCCGTGCTGGTGGGCTTTGCCGAGTATCTCCAGCCCAGCACCGCCCTGAGCGGCGGGGATGTGATCGTTCACCGAGTGGAAATCTACGTGGGGGTGTTTATCGGCATCGTCACCTTTACCGGGTCGATGATTGCGGTGGCCAAGCTGCGGGGCTGGGTGCCCAGCCGGGCGGTGCTGCTGCCCGCTCGTCACGTGATCACGCTGGGAATGCTGGGGGCGATCGCCGTTCTCGGAGCGCCCTTCCTCACTGCCACGGGCAGCAGTCCTTTGCTGGCGCTGGGGGCGATGACGGCGATCGCAGGCATCTTTGGCATTGTGATCGTGATGGCGATCGGCGGGGCCGATATGGCCGTAGTGATCTCCCTGCTGAATAGCTATTCCGGTCTAGCCTCGGCGGCGGCGGGCTTCATGCTCAACAACGACCTGCTGATCATTACCGGGGCACTGGTGGGCAGCAGCGGGGCCATTCTCAGCTACATCATGTGCAAAGGCATGAATCGTTCCTTTTTGAATGTGGTGCTGGGGGGCTTTGGTGAAACCGCCAGCGGCACCAGCAAAACCGCCCTTCAGGGCAGCGCCACCAGCACCAGCACCAGTGAGGTGAACGACCTGCTGGCCAACGCCCAGAGCGTAGTCATTGTGCCCGGCTACGGGATGGCCGTGGCCCAGGCCCAGCACGCCGTCGCTGAAATCACTCGCCTGCTGCGTAACCAGGGTAAGCAGGTGCGCTTTGGCATTCACCCCGTGGCGGGACGCATGCCCGGCCACATGAACGTGCTGCTGGCTGAGGCCAACGTGCCCTACGACATTGTGCTGGAGATGGACGAAATCAACGACGACTTTCCCCACACCGACCTGGTGCTGGTGATTGGGGCCAACGACACGGTGAACCCCAGCGCCAAATACGACCCCAGCAGCGCGATCGCCGGCATGCCGGTGATGGAAGTGTGGGAGGCGGGTACCGTAGTTGTGCTCAAGCGCAGCCTGTCGTCGGGCTACGCCGGGGTTGAAAACCCCCTCTTCTTCAACGACAACACGCTGATGCTGTTTGGTGACGCCAAAGCCAACGTCAACGGCATTTTGGCCCAGCTCTCGGCCACAAACGCACCCGCCCCGGCTCTATCCGCCGCTTAAGCCGTTGTCAGGCTGCGCTCGGCCTCGCTGAGCGCATTCGATGACTAACACTACAATCTGCCCCTCAGGTCGTAGGATGGATCAGCACATCACGATTTCGCTGATTCTGAGCGTCGCGGTTTGAGGGCTATGAAATTTCAGCGCAGTACATTGATTCTGGTTGGGGCTGCCTTTTTGCTGGGGGCGGGGGTGCTGATTGCCGAGTCGCAGCGATCGCAGTTTCCCACCGCCACCACCCAAACTGCCACCGGTCCCATCCTCACCTTTGAAGAAGCCGACGTCGCTACTCTCACCGTCGATCGCGGCGACGAAACCCTGGTGTTTGAGCAGGACGACGACGGCAACTGGCAGATGACAGCCCCTGAAAACGCGGTGGCCGAACCGGGGGCGGTGGCTTTCCTGCTCAGCCGCCTCAACACCGACTCGCCGCTGCAAACCGTGACCATGACAGCGGACCAGGCCACCGACTTTGGTTTTAACGCCCCAGTCGGCATCGTCACCGTCACCCTCAACGACGGTACCGAGCACGAACTGGTTTTGGGTGGTCCTGACTTCAGCGGCAACGCCAACTACGCTGTCATTGACCCCGATCCCTGGCCCCCACAGGAAGGAACAGAATATTCAGTACTCGTCGTCACCCGCGACGTGGCCAACGGCATCAACCGCCCTCTAGAAGAGTGGCTAATGCCCGTCGAGACGCCGGATGCTGAAGCTGGGGAAGAGGATGCGGCCATTCCCAACGGTAGCCAAACTCCAGAGGATGCAGCCGAACCGAACGATTCTCCCGCCACCCCCGCTGCTCCAGAGGCCACAGAAAACGACGCAGAAACCACCAATTGATCTCAATCAGGGGTGCTAATCTAGGCCAATTCGTCTGTTTGTGCTGTCCTCATTCAATGGTTGAGTAGCGCAGAGGAGTTGGTGGGCAGTGCCCACCCTACCTGCCTATCCACCCATCCACCCTCCCACCCATCCACTCCCCCATGGCCTCTCCCACCGCCATTCTGCTGTTCTCCTGCCCCGATCAGAAGGGGCTGGTGGCCAAAATTGCCAACTTTATCTACGCCAACGGCGGCAACATTCTCCACGCCGACCAGCACCGCGACCCAGAGGCGGGGCTGTTTTTGTCGCGGTTGGAGTGGGAGCTGGAGGGGTTTAACCTGCCCAGGGAGATCATTGGAGCAGCCTTTGGGGCGATCGCGCAACCCCTGGGGGCCACCTGGCAGCTTCACTTTTCCGACGCGGTGCCCCGGCTGTCGATCTGGGTTAGCCATCAAGACCACTGCCTGCTCGACCTGCTCTGGCGGCACAAGGCGGGGGAGTTCAAGGCCGAAATTCCGCTGATTGTCAGCAACCACCCCCACCTCAAGCCGATTGCCGATCAGTTTGGCATCGCCTTTGAGCACCTGCCCATCACCAAGGACACCAAGCCCGAGCAGGAGCAAAAGCAGCTTGAGTTATTAGAGAAGTACAACATCGACCTGGTGGTGCTGGCCAAGTACATGCAGGTGCTCAGCCCCAATTTTTTGGAGCAGTACGATCGCGTCATCAACATTCACCACTCGTTTTTGCCCGCCTTCATGGGCGCCAACCCCTACCACCGCGCCTTCCAGCGGGGGGTGAAGATCATTGGGGCCACCGCCCACTACGTCACCTCTGACCTGGACGAAGGCCCAATCATCGAGCAGGATGTGGTGCGCATCAGCCACCGCGACGATGTAAAGGAGCTAATTCGCAAAGGCAAAGATGTCGAGCGCATTGTGCTGGCCCGCGCCGTGCGCCTGCACCTGCAAAACCGCACCCTGGTCTACGGCAACCGCACCGTGGTCTTCGCCTGATGCAGGATTCCCACGGGTAAAATCACTAATCTAAAATCACCAATCCAAAGTCCAAAACCGTATCAGCTGTTCCCCGCCGCTACCCCGGTAACCAGAGCGCTGATGGCCGGGGTAATCGCCTGCAAAACCGGCGACAGAATCACCACCGAGGCGGCGGCAATCACAATGGTGGTGGCCAGCCGCATCACCTGATCCGAGGCATTCTGGTAAGTGTCAAACTTGAAATTGAGCTTTTCAACATCGACTTCTACCCGGCCAAGATCGGCCTTGACATTGCCGATGTCAGTTTCTACCCGGTCAAGCCGCTGGTTAATTTGCCGCAGCTCCGACAGGACCTGCTGCTGAAATCCCTCTGACGAGTCACTGGCCTGCATCACCTGATCCTACGCGCGGGTGCTTCTATCATATCTAACTCTCTAGAGCACCGGCTCAGTATGGCTGCGATCTCGAATTTGCCCCCGCAGGGTCTACAGAGTCCTACCGGTTTCTTGGCAGAACAGAGGTTTAAACCGATGATCGATCCTTCCTTTCCGTCGGGTCCAGGGCGGCGGAACGCCCCTGGTCGACGGGGGTCTGGGGCCAGCGACATGGCCCCAGTAGCAGCTTGGGCTTAGCACGGCAGTTGTGGCTCGCGTGCCCCGATCTCGCTGCAAAACAAATTCTGTACCGACGCTCTAGGGCACCAAGACCGTGCGCGGAACTAAGCTATCGACTGCCAGGGCAGAGCGCAGTTGGCGGGCCTGGGTCAGCAGCCGCCAGGCCTGGGGTGACAGCAGGCCTGGGGCGAGGAGAGATAGCCCGGTGCCGAACTGGCGCTGCCGCAGGGCTACCAGCCCCCAGTGCAGGTGCAGGTACCGATCGATGGCGGCCAGGGTTGGGATGCGATCGCGGTACCCCTCATCCACGCGCCCGTAGATGCGCTCTTTGATGGTCAAGTTGAGCGCCATCCGACGGCTGAGCGACATTTTTTGGTCGTAGCCGCCATCCCAGACCATGCGGTAGGCCAGACAGTCATTGATAAAGATGGCATCGCCAAAGTCAGCCAGCCTCACCCAAGCATTGATATCGTCGTAGTTCATTATCACCGTTGTATCCCAGCCGCCCGCCTGCAAAAAGGCGTCGCGGCGGCAGGCCACCTGGGCCGGGGTGCCAAAGGGCACCTGGTCCATCAGCATGCCGTAGTGGATGGCGCTCTGGGGAATGTAGAACACCTGGCCGGGGCCAGTGGCGGGGGTGCGGCGAATTTCGCTACCGTGCTCGTCCACCTGGATGGCCTGGCAGGAGCAGAGCACGGCCTGGGGATGCTGGGCGATCGCCGCCGTCATTTTCTCAATGCAGTCGGGGGCCAAATAGTCGTCGTCGTCGAGAAACTTGACCCAGTCGCCGCTGGCGGCGGCCACCCCGTGGTTCACCGTGGCGGCGTGGTTCAGGTTCTGGGCGTTGCGGTGGTAGACGACGCGATCGCCTAAACTTCGCACGTACGCCTCGGTGCCGTCCGTGGAGGCATCGTCAGCTACCACGACTTCGCAGGGAACGGTTTGGTTGAGTCCGCAGGCGATCGCCCGCTTCAGCAGCTCCAGCCGATTGTAGGTAGTAATGACCAGGCTAAATTTCATCGCCCTTTGCTCCTTAGCTAGCGCATTCTTTGGCTACGTCTAAGGTTTCCCAGGGCTCAGCAGGATGCTGCAAAAGGCGCTACTCCCGCATTCCCCCCTGCACTACGGCCCGCAAACGCTCGTGCAGCTCTGAAGCATCCCGGCGGGGGACAAAGGGCTGAATGACCTCAACCTGTGCTCCAGAGGAACCCTCGTCGAGGGCCACAGGCCGAAAATCGGCAACGACTTGGGGGTTAGCGGTGGGATGAGGGGCCGGTTCAGCGACAGTCTCGCTGGTCAAGGGGTGGGGTTCAAGCTCCGGGGGCGTGGCTGACGTCGCAGAGGCTGTCAGGTTACTGCGGTCAGGGTCGCTGGTGTCTGGGCTGTCAGCGTTCTGCTCGGCTGCGTCGGCACCAGCCGGGGAGATGGTCGTGGGGGGCTCCCCAGGATCGAGCCACTGTTCCGGTGCCGCCACCAGGTCAACGGGGGCAGGGACGGGCTCAGGTTGGTCAAGGGTGGGGGGTTGGAGTGGGGCTGCCTTCGGTGAGGTTGGTCGCCCAGCTCGGCGGGTGGTGGCCGAGGCGGCTCCGTCGCCATAGGTGGTGGAGAACAGCAGCGTCTGGCCCAGAATAATGGACTCGAACTCGCGGTTAAAGTGGCGAATGGGCTGACCTCGCCGCTGCCAGAGCCTAAGGATTTGGTCGATAGAAATCAGCTTGTAGCGCCCCTGGTAGAGGGCCTCGGTAATGGCGTGACTGACCCAAACAGGGCCAAACTCATTCAGCCAGTCGACGATCAGGGCTTTGGTGGAATAGGACTTGGCCCCAAGGCTGTCGGCATCAAAGCTGTAGCTGGTCAGCAGTTGGTGGACAGCCTCAATATCGGCAAGATTGCTGGGTTGAGTCATGGTGGATGCCTACGCGTTAACCCCCATCGGCCACAGTGCTGCAGTTTTGGGCAAAGTGTCATCTTTTAGCTTAACCATAAGCTATGGCAACGACTAGCATCGTAAGGTTTATTACCGTTGACAGCCGCTACTGTACGACAACATCGCTGGGGGTGTCGGGGTCGGCATCGAAGGGGGCCGTGCGGCCAACCCAGTTAAAACCGCTGAGGCGAAATCCGACAAAGCCTGTCTCCTGGGTGGGGCTATAGGTAAAGAGCAGGCCGTAGGCTCGGCGCCGATACTCAAAGATCAAGTTGGAATCGACAGTGCGGCCGGTATCGAGGTTGATGGCAGTTTGAAAGCCGGCCAGAAAGGGACCATAGATCTGTTGGAGAATGCCCCCACTCAAAACCCTTTGGTCGACGGAGCGATCGAAAAGGAAGGGAGACGTGTCGCCGCCCAGTACGCTGCGGCTAAAGCCAATGTTGAACTGGGTGTAGTCGAAGGTGTTGCGCTGCAGACGACCGAACTGACCGCCGATCCCAACTCTGCCCTCAATGGACTCCTGCAGGTCGTTGCTGGTGTAGTAGGTGGCGACGCCGCGCAGCCCAACGCTCAAGACCAGGTTGGGTATCAGGGGACGAGGTGAATAGCGCAGCCCCTCGGTTTGCGTGGCGGGCAGGGGCTGTCCCTGCCACAGTAGGAAGCTGCGGCTGAGGTCGGCGGAACCCTGAAACCGAAACAGGTTGGTGAGTCCGACAGGTACCCCAGGGTTGAGCAGATCGGGGCGATCGGTGTTGGCGGTGACGTACTGCCCAGACACCTGATAGGTGAGGTTGAGGCCGGTGTCGCCCAGGGCAATATTGGGGGATTCGAGCAGCAGGCCCAGGCTGTTTTGTACGTCCTGAAAACCCAGGGAGCCGTTGAAGAGGCGATCGCGGTAGCTGTACTCCAGGTTGAGCCGATGGGTGCCCACCAGCCGCTGAGTTCGAAAACTAGCCCGCAGGCGATCGCTTAGGTTGTCGAAATCGAAGCCCGCCAGATTGAAGCTGCCGGAAGCCACCGTGCGAGGCCCAAGCGAACCGTTGACACTGGCGACCAGGCCAAAGTTGGCCGGATCGGCGATGTTGTAATTGGAGCTGCCCAGCCAGCGGGAGACGAGAAACTGAGGGGCGATTGTGACGTTGAGGGGACCAAGGTTACCGATGGGCAACGGGGCTTCAAAAAAGAGACCGTCGCGATCGCGCCCATCGATACCGATGCTGGCAGGCAGAGGGTTCAAGGCATCGGCCGGCAGCTGTCCCTGGGTCAACAGAAGGCGATTTCTAAATAGAGGAATGCTCAGCCCCTGGTTGAACACCAGACGCGGATTTTCAAATACCAGCTCTTCCTGATTTTCGTCGAGGGGAGTCAGCCTGGCGGTGGTGGCCCTAAACTCCAGGTCGGGCGGTGAAAAGGGATCGTTGGTGAGGCGAACCCCCTCGGCGTACCAGCCGTCGGCATCAAAGGAAACCCGGTCAGCTTCAAACCGCAGGCGCTCAATGGAACCCTCCTCGCCGTTGAGCAGCCCATTGGCAGCGCTGGTGGCCAGGGCAACACCGCCAGGGCTGGTGACCTGGGAGATGGAGGGTTGGGTGCGAAGACGGTAGTCGAGGGGTACTCCGGCAACGGGTCTGGGGGGTAGCGTCGAAAAGTCATCCTCTAACGTCGATAGCTGTAGCTCTCCGCGACTTTCAGTAATTTCGCCTGCCCCCTGCAGCAGGTTGTAGGTAACCGTTTCGCCTTCAATGATCTGGTTGTTGCGGTTGAAAAAGACATTGCCCTCGGCCCGCAGGTGTCGGTTGGCCAGGTTGGCCCACAGGCGATCGGCGGCCAGCTGACCGGTGCCAAACTGTACCAGGACACCGCCGCTGGCGGTAACAATTTGCCGAATGGGTTCAAAGACCTGTCGGTCAGCCCGCAGCAGAATCTCACTGGCAGTCTCTTCCGGGAGCGCAGGTGGCGGTGGCTCGGCTGCGGGGCCAGGGGTGGGTGGAACGTCTGGATCGTCTGTGGGCGACTCCGGAGCAGGAGCCAGGGAGCCCGGAGGCGCTGGAGCGGCGGGTTCTGGATTGAGCGGTGCGGTTTCACCCGGCACAGCCTGGGCCTGGGGCCGCAGCAGTTCGGCCTGGGTGAAGTAGCTGGGAGCGGGGGGTAGGGCCTGCGTCGAGGCGATCGCCCCTGGGGACAGAGGTTCAATCGATGCTGATCCAGGTTCTGCAGGCTGAATCGTTTGGCTTGGAGCTGACACCAACACCACTTCAGCCAGCTGCGGGGGCGGAGGCACAGAGGGCAGAAGGATCGGCAGAGGCATGGGCTGGTGTTACCAAAGCAAAAACAAAGCCCGGCATGCGGGCTTAACTAGGCATTGGTTAACCATCGATGTCAGCATGAGCTGATACCAGCGTGAACCAGGTGCCTATGGAGGGCTGAAGGCAACATCTGGCTATTGCCAATCAACAGTTGCCAACTTACAGACCCAGAGAGCAAGTTAAAGTTCCGGGGGGTAGCCTCCACTGACCTGCCTCAGAGACCGAGGCCTGGACCTGGCTCGAGTAGGGCTAGCCGGGGCAGGCACCCCCCGCCTGCGAGGTAAACCCTAGTCCAAATCTTGCCGACCGGGGTTGCGGGAGGGGTCACCGCTCAAAAAGCCAAACACAAACAGGGCCACAAAAAAGGTGACCACGAGGTAAACCACAATCTTGAGGGTCAGCATGAGTTAGGTCTCCAAACCGCTAGCAGAGTAGGCCCCAGACCTGCCCCAAACAGCATCAGCGTTCCATATATTGGAAACGGCCCCGGTGCAGGACTAAGCTTGAACTATCATATCGTCAAACGTTCGCCTGTCTAAAGGCCCCGAAGATTACCACTGCTTTTGCAGCCAGGCCCACACGCCGCGCAGCCAAGTTTCAATCACGTAGAGCACCCAATCTAAACCGCGCAGCACAGCTACCAGCGGCGCGTCGATGTAATCGACCTGGGTGATATGGGCTTCTATAGCGTTGGCTGGAAAAAGCTGGTGCTGGACTGTAGCGGATATATCTAGGGCGGTGGAATGCTCTGCTACAGCGGTGATGCTCCCTGGGGCGATAGCTGTTCGCAGCGCCGTCTGCCGCCCCCCCTGCACCTCAGCCATGCCCAATGGGGATGACAGGTGCTGTGCCACTGCCCGAGCAGGAGCCACGGTCAGGGCGCTAGACTCAGCCTCCGGCAGGGTGGCGGCAAGGCGCTTAATTGCGAGTTTGCCGTTGAATTGAGGCGGCCTGTAGCCCCAGTTAGCCCTGAGCTCTATTCTCTTCGCCTCAGCTATGAGAGGGGACGTTGTAGCGCTCCCGAGGCGGTAAATTTGCCTAGCGTTCAAAACCTGACTGGGAACGAGTGTTCGTTCCGGAACCGCCTGAGTCTGTTGAACTTCGCCAAACAGGCTGGTGGCGGCAGCCAGGGGGCTAGTTTGCAGCCAGCGCAGGGCCGATGGCAGCCAGCGCAGGGGCGGCAGAGTCGCGGCGTTGGATTTGGGTAGGGGTAGCCAGGGCTGTTGCAGCGTGTGGTCCAGGGTATGGCGACGGCGGAGGCGACTGTACTCCGCCAGCATGAGGACCATAGCCCTCTGCAACCGCTGCTGTTGATCGTTGTTCAGGCCCGTAAAAATGTCGTTATCGACGGTGACCAGCACCACCTGTCGCGTTGTCAAATCGGTGGCAATTCCGCGAATGGGGGCTTGAAACGGGATCAGGTGCCACCGCTCTGGGGTCAGCACCGCCCCAGCCCGCGACTGCCGGAGCCACTGACCGTATCGGTTGACCAGACTCAGCCCCTTGGGAGTATCGCTTGGGGGCTGGGCGACTGGCGGCTGAAGGATGGAGAGCAGCGCCCGAATTGGGGTGTCTGCCTCTACCAGTTCTAGGGTTTGTGTGCCGCCGAGTTTGGCCCACAGCGGCTGCCAGGGCCGTGCCGCCCGCAGTCGGCGATGGCCCAATCGGATCCCCTGTATGCCCAGGTAGAGGGGGTACAGGGCCACCTGCAGCCCCCACACCGCCGCCGTGCGCCCCCACCGCAGCCACCGTTCAGCCCCGTGGGTGGCCTGCCGATAGCCTGCAACCAGGCGAGCGACAGTCTGGCTTTGGAATGGGCGGGACGAAGTGGCCATAACTCTGCCTGCACTTCTGCCTAAACTGGGGGGACTGCTTTTGATCATACCGGAGCCATGCCCCCCGCCACCGTTTGCCCCACCCCTCCCCAGGCGATCTTAACCATCCTCGATCGCCTGCGTACCCTGAGCCAAAAGGATGTGCGATCGACCTGGCACGGTTCCCTGGGGGCCTCAGCAGGACCGTCAAGCCCCTCGGCGGATCACTGGTCAACCTGGCCCCTGGCCGCCCTTGACGATCGCGGCTACGTCGTATGGCCAAAAGGTCAGGTGCCCCTGTGGCTGCACCAGCGCTTGACCTGGCCCACCGACCTCAATGGTTACCCCCTGGAGGGGCTGACGGCACGCCTGGCGCTGCGCTGGTGGGCTCACCAGGCCGATATTTTTATTAACGGTGAGCTGGTGCAGTCGGGGGATATTTTCAACTGCTGGACCCGCATTGTGCTAACTGACTGTGTTGTGCCAGGGGAGGGGGTGGATGTCTCCCTCCGGCTGCTCAGCCCTGGCCATGACCAGGGGGCACTGGTGCAGGCACAGCTGGTGTTTGAAACGGTGGAGGGCACCTGTCCGGAGCCGGGGTTTGTGGCCGACGAACTGGCGGTATTGGCCACTTACCTGGCTCAGTTTAAGCCCGAAAAGCTGGATTCCGTGGCGAGGGCGTTAAGCGGTATTGATTGGACCCCGATTGATAAATCTGCGACCCATGCGGATGCTGAGGCCGATTCGGTTCGCCAGGAAACGCGCGATTGTGCCCTGCACATGCTTTCTCTTGCAGAGACGCGCCGCGATCGCGATTGTGCACTGCACACGCTCCGCGATCGCTTTCACCAGTCCCTGCTCGCCCTGCGCACAGCCCTGGCCCAGTTCTCTCCCTGGCTGAAGCAGCGCAGGGTGCACTGCCTGGGCCACGCCCACCTCGATCTGGCCTGGCTGTGGCCAGTAGCTGACACCTGGGACGCCGCCGAGGCCACCTTTCGCTCGGTGCTGGCGCTGCAAAACGACTTTCCTGAGCTGACCTTTACCCACTCGTCCCCCGCCCTGTTTGCCTGGCTGGAGGAACATCGCCCCGACCTGTTTGCCGCTATTCAGCAGCAGGTGAAGGCGGGGCGCTGGGCGATCGACGCCGGACTATGGGTAGAGCCCGACCTGAATCTACCGGGGGGAGAGGCGATCGCCCGTCAGATTCTCTACGGCCAGCGCTACTGCGCCGAGAAATTTGGGGCTATTAGCGCGATCGCCTGGCTGCCCGATACCTTTGGCTTTTGCTGGCAGCTGCCCCAGCTCCTGACCCAGGGCGGCATTCGCTACTTCGCCACCCAAAAGCTGCGCTGGAACGACACCAATCCCTTCCCCCACGACCTGTTTACCTGGCAGGGACCCGACGGCAGCGAGATCACCGCCGTTACCCTACCCCCCATCGGCACCGACATTGACCCCGTCCCCATGGCCCAGTACGCCTGCCAGTGGGAGTCCAACACTGGCTGCACCGACGCCCTCTGGCTGCCCGGCGTCGGCGACCACGGCGGCGGCCCCACCCGCGACATGCTGCTCAAAGCCCGCCGCTGGGCCAGTTCCCCCTTCTTCCCCAGCCTCACCTTCGACCACGCCGCCCCCCTATTCGACGCCCTCACCCACCCTTCTGCGAACAGAGACGCAACGCCTCCCAAAGCCACAATCAGTCTCTCTCCATCGCCCCACCCCCCCATCCCCCCACCCTCCCACCTATCCCCCCATCCCCCCATCCACCCTCCCACCCTCCCACCCTCCCTCTCACCCACCCCTCTACCCCTCTGGCGCGACGAACTCTACCTCGAACTCCACCGGGGCTGCTACACCACCCACGGCGACCAGAAACAGTACAACCGCCGCTGCGAAGACATCCTGTTTCAGGCCGAGCTGTTTGCCGCGATCGCCGCAATCTATGGCCTGCAGCCCTACCCCCAGGCCGAACTAGAGGCGGCCTGGAAGCGGGTGCTGTTTAACCAGTTCCACGATATTTTGCCGGGCTCCTCGATTCCTGAAGTGTTTGAGCAGGCCAACGAGGAGTGGGCGGCGGCGCTGGCGACGGGCGATCGCGTTCTGCAAGCTTCCCTCGCCGTCCTGGCCCAGCGCTGCCCTGTCCCCTCGCCCCCCCACCCAGACGCCGTGCCCGTGGTGCTGTTCAACCCGCTGAGCTGGGAGCGGCGGGAGGTGGTGGCGATCGCCCTTTCCCCTGCCCTGGCCCAGTCCCCCTGGCAGGCCCAGGATGCCGATGGCCTGCCGCTGCTGATCCAACCAGGCTCGAATGGGTCGCCGTCCCTGCTGATTGACGTTCCCGCCATACCCTCGGTGGGTTACCGACTGATCTGGCTCGTGCCTGCGGAGGGTCCAGGGCCCACGGCCCGGCCCGACGATTGGGTGCTGGAGAACGAGTACCTGTGGGCCAGAATTGATCCTTCGACTGGGGCCATCGCCAGTTTGCTTCATAAGCCCACGGGTACCGAAACCTTCCACGGCTGTGGAAATCAGCTCCAGGTGTTTAAGGACCAGGGCCAGTACTGGGATGCCTGGAACATCGCCCCCGACTACCAGGACCATCCCCTGGAGAACTTTCGCCTCAAGCAGATCTACTGGGTGGAGCACGGTCCGGTGCGGCAAACCCTGCGTGTAGTTCAGACCTTCAATCAGTCCACCATCACCCAGGACTACAGCCTGGATGTTGGGTCGCCAGCACTGGCGGTCCACACCCAGGTCGATTGGCAGGAGACCCAGGTGGTGCTAAAAGCGGCCTTTCCGCTGACGGTGACTGCGGCCGAGGCCACCTACGAGATGCCCTTTGGCGCGATCGCCCGCGCCACCGCCCCCCTCACCCCCCAGGACGCCGCCAAGTGGGAGGTGCCCGCCCTGCGCTGGGCCGATCTGAGTGATGGTGAGCGGGGCGTGAGTCTTCTCACCGACTACAAGCACGGGTTTGATGCCACCCCCAGCCAGCTGCGGCTGACCCTGCTGAAAGCGCCCGTCTGGCCCGATCCGGGCTGCGATCGCGGCCTCCAGACCTTCAGCTACGCCATCTACCCCCACGCCCAGGGCTGGCCCCAGGCCAAAACCGTTCAGGCGGCCCGCAGTTTCAACATCCCGATTCAGGCTTGTTTAGCTGGCTCGACCGCTACACCATCGTCAGGTCCCACAGCCGCTAGCTGGCTCAATTTGGGCGACAGTTCCCTGGTGCTGGCCGCCCTGAAGCAGTCAGAAGACCGGGACGATCGCTATATTCTGCGCCTCTACGAGAGCAACGGCACCAGCGCCTCCCTCTCCCTGGGCGGCATTCTGCCCGTCCACATGCTTGGTCCGGTCGATCTGCTGGAGCAGCACCAGGACAACCCGCTACCCGCTATGGTCACCCCCTGGCAGGTCGTCAGCCTGGCCCTGGTGCCTCGGCCCTAGCCACTACCTACTCTCCCACCAGCCCCCAAGCCAGGCCCGGATCTGCTCCCACACAACACCGGGGCCAATGCCAAACAGAAAATACAGTGCCAGTAGCAAAAAGGCGACCAGCAGCACCGTTTGAATGGTGTTTCTGACCAGCTTAAACAGCCAGCCAAACACCACCACCACGACGACAATCGCCCCCAGGACAATCAGCAGTTCCACGATGCCTACCCCAGCGAAACAAAGTTGGCCAGGGCCAGGCTCTGGCTGACGCTGAGCACCTCAGCCCTGGCCCACTGGTCGGCGGCCAGAATATCGGCCAGCCCAGGCTGAACCACATTGTGAGAGCGGTGGCGATCGCACACCCCCTCAATCACCTTGGGAATCTCCAAAAAGTGAATCTTTTCGTCTAAAAACAGCGCCACGGCCTGCTCATTGGCGGCGTTGAGCACTGCGGTCATGGTGCCCCCGGCTCGTCCGGCGGCGTAGGCCAGGTCCATGCAGGGGTACTTGGCGTGGTCGGGCTCGCGGAAGGTGAGGTCACCCGCCTTGACCAGGTCCAGCGGCTCCCAGTCGGTGTAGATGCGATCGGGCCAGGAGAGGGCATAGAGCAGGGGCAAACGCATGTCGGGCCAGCCCAGTTGGGCCAGCACCGAGGTATCCTGCAGCTCGATCAGCGAGTGAATAATGCTCTGGGGATGGATAACGATGTCGATGTTGTCGTAGTCCATGCCGAATAGATAGTGGGCCTCGATAACCTCCAGTCCCTTGTTCATCAGCGTGGCGGAGTCAACGGTGATCTTGCGGCCCATGGACCAGTTGGGGTGCTTGAGGGCATCGGCCACCGTCACCTGGGCTAGCCGTTCGGTGGGCCAGTCGCGGAAGGCACCCCCCGAGGCGGTCAGCAAAATGCGCCGCAGCCCACCCGCAGGTACCCCCTGCAAACACTGAAAAATGGCCGAGTGCTCGGAATCGGCAGGCAGTAGCTTGACGCCGTGCTTCTCGACCAGGGGCAGCACGGCAGGACCACCCGCAATCAGGGTCTCTTTGTTGGCCAGGGCAATGTCCTTGCCCGCCTCGATCGCGGCCAGGGTGGGCAGCAGCCCGGCGCAGCCAACGATCCCGGTCACCACGGCCTCGGCATCGCCGTAGCGAGCCACTTCTACCACCCCATCGTCCCCAGCCAAAATTTGGGGCATGGGGTCAAGCCCAGCCAGGGCTGCCCGCAGGTCACCTAGCTTGTCGGGGTTGCAGATGGCCACCACCTCTGGCTTGAACTGGCGCACCTGCTGGGCCAACAGGTCGACATTGTTGCCCGCAGCAATGCCCACCAGGCGGAACTGGTCGGGATGGTGCTCCAGAATATCCAGGGTTTGGGTGCCAATAGACCCGGTTGAACCTAGCAGGGTGATGGCTTTCACGGCAGTCCTCAGGGGTGAGTGAACGTTGTCTTTAAAGAATCTCACGGTACGGCCCCTGGCCCAAGATCTAAACCTAAGCGCCTACCCTCCATCCCGGCCCCTGGTTCCAATCGGAACCCCACGGGGATCATTCCTAAACAATTGACAAGATTTGATGACTGTATCGCTATTGATAGCTGCCAAAATAAAATAGTTGTTAAGATTACTGAGCATCGTTCGCACACACGAGCCTACCTACTAACCCTGATGGATCCTGTAGAACCGGTTTCAGTTGAAGTCGTGCAGCAAGTGGCTGAGTACTTTAGCGTGCTGAGCGAGCCCATGCGACTGCGGATTCTCAATCTGTTGCGGGGGGGAGAAAAGTGCGTCCAGGAGCTGGTAGACGCCACTCAAACCAGCCAGGCTAACGTTTCCAAGCACTTGAAGGTCATGCTGCAGGCGGGCATTTTGAGCCGCCGCACCGAGGGCACCTCCGCCTACTACAGCGTAGCCGACGAGCTTATTTTCGACCTCTGCGGCATGGTCTGCGATCGCCTGGCTTGCCGCATCGAGGCCCAGGCCCAGCACTTTCGTAACTTTAGCCTCGCTAGCCGCACCTAGGGCGTGTCATCAATTGAGGCGAAAAGTCCCGAGTATTAAGCCTTGCCACGCCCTACCCAACAGATAAGCTAGGGGCTGCAACCCTTGATTTTGCGAATGCAGCAGCACAGCCCCTAGGCCGCCCTATTCAGCGGCTTCTTGCTCATAGCCAAAGTAGGCTTCTAACACCCGGAGCGCCATCGGGGCAGCTATGCCGCCGCCGCCGCCACCGCTGTTTTCAGCAAAGGCCACGACCACGATTTCGGGGTTATCTAGCGGGGCGTAGCCGCCAAACCAGGCGTGAGACGGCCCGGGCGGTGCCTCGGCGGTGCCGGTTTTACCCGCCACAGGAGGAATGTGAGAGACATTTAGGGCTCGAGCAGTGCCGCTGGCAACCGCCTGTCGCAGCCCCCGCTGCAACACATCGATGGTGGCGTTACTCAGTTCGAGCGATTCTTTCCAGTTGCGGTGCTCCTCACCGTCTTTGAGCAGGTGTGGGGTGACCCGGTAGCCGTTGTTGGCCACGACTGCGAACATATTAGCCACCTGTAGCGGCGTCGCCCGCATAAATCCCTGGCCGATGGACATATTGATGGTATCTCCGGGCACCCACGGGGTATCTAGGGTTTCGCGCTTCCAGGCATCGTTGGGTACCAGGCCAGCGCTTTCTTCAGCCCCAATCTCAATGCCGGTTTTGCGGCCAAAGCCAAAGCGACGGGTCGTTTCAATCAGGGTAGGACCACCGATGCGCATCCCCACCTGGTAGAAAAAGGTATTGGCACTCTGAGCCAGGGCCCCGGTAAAGCCCAGGGGCCCAAAGCCGGCTCGGTTCCACTCGCCAAACCGAATGCCCCCTACCTGAATGTAGCCAGAGGTCGATAGCACTGTATTCGGCGAGTAATGGCCCGACTCAATCGCGGCCACCGTGGTGACAACCTTAAATGTGCTGGCGGGCGGAAAGGCCTGCAGCGATCGGTTTAAGAACGGCTTATCAACTCCCTGGAGCTGCTGCCACTGGGCCTCGCTGATGCGGGCGGTAAAAATATTGGGGTCGTAGGTGGGCCAGCTAGCCATCGCTAAGATAGCGCCATTGCGCGGGTCCATGGCGACGATCGCGCCCTTGCGATCGCCCAAGGCGGCCTCTGCGGCCCGCTGGAGCTCCAGGTCAATGGTGAGTTGAAGATCTCGACCGGCGGTGGCGGGCTTATCGCCCAAAATACTGATGATGCGCCCGGAACTGTCAACCTCGACCTGTTGCCCACCCCAGGCGCCGCGGAGAGTCCGCTCAAAGGCGGCCTCAGCCCCCATCTGGCCCACTACATCACCCAGCCGGTACCCTTGATCGAGGCGGGCTTTGAGCTGCTCGTCGGTGAGTTCGCCGGTGTAGCCAAGGACGTGGGCGGCGAGGTCGCCGTTGGGATAGTTGCGCACCGCTTCGGCTTCTAGGCGCACCCCGGGCAGCTCGTTGGTGTACTCGGCCAGGGCGGTGGCCTGGGCAGGGCTAATACCCTGGGCAATGGTGATCGACTCAATCGACTCGTAGCCCGCCTGCTCTAAGCGCGACTGAATTTCGGCGGGAGGCACGTTCAGCACCTGCGCCAGGCGGTCGATCACCGCAGGCCACTGGTGGCGGGGTAGGGCAATGGGCCAGACCGATACGGTATGGGATAGGCGGCTACCGGCAAGAATTTTGCCGTTGCGATCAAAGATCGTGCCTCGGGCCGGACGTTTGGGCACCAGGCGAATGCGGTTGGTATCGGCCAGCTGGCGGTTGCGATCGCCGTTCACCACCTGAAGCTGAAACAACCGCAGCCCAAAGGCTCCGACCAGCAGCGCCGAGATCAGCGCCAGCAAAAACACGGCCTGAAAACTGCGGCCTACGGTGCGGCCCCGCAGCGTGTCGGGCACCTGGGGCAATTTTTGGAGGAGAGCCATAGATTAACCTAGTCCAGGTCAGAGGGTGGAGGGCTGCCGCTAAAAAGGCCCTGACCGCTGAGCTTGACCCCGGTGCGGCCCGCCCGGCAAATTTGGCCAGTCACCATTTTATATCGACCCAGGGGATCTATGGGGCAAGGTTGTCATGTCAGCGGCGGTGCTGACCCGCTAGGGTATCACCCTGGGCCTTTATGGGACTGTGGGAGCACAGCCCACTCACCAGTCGGGGCTGGCTGCGGTCACCCGGAAGCGGCTATGCCTCTAGTCAGGCCGTTATCACGGGGTGGTAGCCGCGTCAGGAGCCGCTAGCCTTATGCGGCTGTCCAGCCCAGCGGCAGGGGAAGTTGCGCTTCGGGTTGGGGCTGGGTCGACACCCTAGGCCCGGTGGTGGCCTGAGGCTCTGCTGCGGGGGGCGCTGGCTCGGGGGCTAAATTGGCAGGCAGTGGAGCCGGGGCCACAGGTGCCTCCAGGGGAGCTGGCACGGGGTTGGGTGCAGGGGCCCGCAGGGGAGGCGGAGCCACCACCGCTGGCGGCGGAGTAGCTGGCTCCAGGACCGCAGGGGTCGGGGCGATCGCCTCGGCGGGGCCAGGGGCGGGGCCAGGCACGGTTTCGATCCGGCTGGGCAGGGCGGGACGCGGCAGACGCGGCTCCGCAGGCGCGGGGGCCACGGGCAGGGCCTCCGCTGCCGGCACCAACGCCTCGGCGGCAGCATCACTGGCCTCAACGCTCGCGGGGATGTTCTCGGCGGGGGCCGCGATCGCGGCCCTGCGGGCGGCTGCTTCCTGCAGCGCGCGCAGCCGGGCCCGCTCGGCGGCGGCAATCTCTGCCTGCCACTGGGCGATCGCGGCGCTGGCCTCGTCGTAGAGCGATCGCCCGGATCGAATGCCGCTGGCTTCGGCAATCGCCTGGGAGAGGTTGCCCTGGGCGGCCAGCGATCGGGCCCGGTTGAGCAGGGGACGATCCTCCATGGCCTGGAGTTCGCTGGTCCAAATGTAGATCCAGCTCTGGGCTTCGCTGCGCAGGGCGCGGGGCAGGGCGATGGCGTTGGCGGTTTGAATCGCCGCCTGCAGTCCTTCGTAGGTCTTGCCGCTGGCCAGTTCGTGGGCCTTGACTAGCTGGGGCCGGTCCTCTAAGCGCTCAACTTCCTGCCGCCAGTGGGCGAGCAGGGTTTGGGCCTGGACCCGGCGGGGATGGCCCAGGGGCACTTTGGCCGCCTGATCGATCGCGACTTTGAGCGCGTTAACATCGCGCACCTGCCCGATCGCCTGGGCCGTCTGGAGGCGGGTCAGCTCGCTCAGGTGGGTGCGCCAGGTGGCCACGCTGGATTGGGCCTGGGGATAGTAGGGGCTGTCGGGGGGCAGCCGGTTGGCCAGCAGCATGGCCCGATAGAGGGTGACCAGCTGGTCGGGGGCGGTGCGCCAGGTGGTCAGGCTCTGCTGGGCCATTTGGCGGGCCTGACTGATCCAGATCAGCTCCTGGGCGGGCTTGGCCCGGTTGGGGTTGAGGGCGGCACTGCGCCCCAGGGCGATCGCGGCGTCCAGCTCAGAGGCATACCACTTGTCCTGCCCCAACGTGAGCAGTAGGTCGCTCCAGCGATCGAGGTAGGGCTGGGCCTGCTGGCGGGTGTAGGTGTTCTCCCCAATTTTGCTGGCGGTGCGCAGGGCAGCCCCCAGGCGATCGCTGCCCCCAGGCTCTGCGGTGGTGATCGCCTCCGCTAGCAGCTGCCGGGCCTGGCGCTCCTGCCGGATCTGGCGCGCGAGAGCCGATACCTGCTCCACCCGCCAGTGGGAATTCTTGAGTTCGGCCAGGGCCTGGACCTGCTGGGTGGCTGTTCCCCAGTCCTGTTTCTGGAGGGCCGTCTGGGCCTTAGCCAGAATGGCCTCGCCCTGATCCCACTCCGTCTGCCAGCCGCCGAGGGTAGCTTCTGCGGTGGCAAACACCGGGCTGTGGGCTGGAATATGGCCCACCAGAGCCTTGGCCTCGGCCATGCTGCCGTTACCGCGCAGCTCCTGTTCAGCCGCCTGCAGCGCCACCCGTGACCACTGGTCCACCAGGGGCTGCACCTCGTAGTGGAGCGAGTGTTCTGCCGTCCAGCCGCCCACCAAGTCGAGGGCGGCCAGAATATCGGTCAATTCGCCTGATTGGGCCGCGGTTTGAGCACAGAAGAGCTGGGCGCGATCGGTAGTTACCGTGGCGGTATTTTCACAGTTGGCGGTGGGCGGCAGGTTGATCAGCCATAAAAATGCGCCAAAGGCTGCCGTGCTAGCGGCTCCACAGCTCAGGAGCGAGATCAGTAGCAATCGCCACGACTGACCGCCCTTGGGTGCCGATGGAGTCAAAATTTCGGGCAGGGAGAGGGCTGCCTCGTCCCCATCCATCACCAAATTAAAGTCCTTGGCGACCCCATCGATCAAAGACTCTCCCCGCTGGGGGCCAGACTGCCGTTGTTGGCTCAGCATAGTTCCGTAAACTCCCGCGCAACCACCTCCCCTAACTCTACCTAGAATTTATGGAAGACAAAAACCACTCATTATGTTTCTTTAGCGGGAACGGGGCATTTGGCTCCCTGTATGTGTGTAAACCTTGAGATTTGGCGCCTCAGTCGGCTAGGCTCCACCAGCCCAGCCCAGGGCCGATAAACCGCAGGGTGATCCAAAATGCGATTACCAAAATGATGCCCCCCCAGGCGCCGCGGGTGGTCCATTTGACAAACTGCTGCGACTGCTCCTTGGTAATGGGTAGCCAGGGCAGAATAGGTTCTGCCTGGCCATATTTTTCGCCCAGCTGCTCTTTGCGTCGTTTTGATTCGCCCACGGGTCTACGTCGCTCCGTTCGGTACTACTACTCCATACTGAACTAAATCCTACGCGACCTGGGCGAGGGATCTGGGGTAGACGATTCAGGATTCAAAGAATGTAATCTAACCCCGCCTGCGAGTTCCTTGGCAGGCTCCTGGCCCCGAACTGTATTGCTCGGATGGGCACTCCTAGCCCCAGTCCAGCGGCAGCGATCGCGTGCAGGCTGCCGGACTGAGCGCCTCCAAAATTTGCCCGCCGTAGCTGCGGTAGTGGACGCGGGTATCCAGCAGGGCCACGGTGCCCTGGTGCTGGCGGGAGGGGGCGATCGCCCGCTGCAACTCGGTCACCGCCGTAGGAAACAGGTACAGCCGAAACCAGTCCTGCCGTCGGCGTTTGTGAAAGGCGACCCGCGCCGCCACCATCGGGTTTTCTAGGGAGGGCAGGGGCAGGGTGGCGACAATCAGCAGGGTGGGGGGCGGCAGCAGCGCCCGGTGCCGCTGCCAAAAGCCCCAGCCGCTGACCAAAATACCGTGGTGGGCGATCGCAGTCTGCTCCACCTGCACCCGCGAACCAAACTCCCCCGCCAGGGTCGCCCCCAGCTGACCCCGGAGGGGCAAGTCGTCCAGCAAAATGACGGTAAAACTGGGCTGAACCGAGCCGTCGTCGGGCTCCGCCTCAAGGTGAGGGTCAGGCCCGACCCTACGGCTGAGCAGGCGGCGGACCTCCTGGTGCAGCACGCCCTGGAACTGCGGCGTGTTGGGCAGGGGCAGGTGGGTGGGCAGGTAGAGCTGAATGGCGTCGTGCTGGCGATTGGGGGTGAACTGGAGGCAGGTCAGATCGCCCAGCCCCAGCCGCTGGCGAAAGTTGTCGGCCCCCGGCTCGGGGTCCAGGGCCGCGCCAATCAGCACCACCGGCTGCCGCGACCACAGGGATTCCAGCGGCAAAGCCAGATTGACCGGGGCGCAGTGCAGCCCCATACGGCCGCGATCGCGATCGACGGTAAACCACAGCAGGTGGTCCGGCGGGTTGAACTGCTGCCAAAACCGTTCCCACGGCGCTGGCATGGGGCCTTCGGTGGAGGCCATCCGGCTGGCGGTCAGCACCTGGTGCAAGCGCTGGAGCTGTTGGCAGTCCTGCTCGTCTAGCAGGTAGCGCTGGTAGGGGTTGGCCGGACGCTGAAAGGCCGTGTGGGTGAGGGCCACGTGGGTATCTTGAATCAGCCGCTGGTGGTTGGGGTAGGCCAGGGCCAGCTGGTTCCAGTCGAGGGGGCCAAGGTCGACAGTGAGCTGCTGCTGCACCCACTGCTCCAGGTGGTCGGCATCGTCAATCAGGGTGGGAATGCCGTCGGGAAACTGGCCCTCGCGGTTGAGGCGATCGCCCAGCCAGGCTTCGGGGGTGGTGATCAGCAAACCATTAAAGCCATCGCCGGGCCAGCGATCGCCCCGGTGTACGGGCTTGTGCAGCCGCAGCTTTTCCTGCAGGCGCGGCAGGTCAGCCACCAGCAGGCGCTGGGCGGTCGCCTCTGGAGCCACCACAATGGCGGGCCCAGGCCACATCATCAGCGCAATCAGGTAGCTGAGGCGGTATTCGCCCTGGTAGGCCGACAGCCCGCCCACCTGCAGCAGGGCACTGCGACCCAGCCGCAGCGCCCGCGCCACAAGCCGCGCCAGGGTCAGGTGGTGGGGCCAGCTTGGCTCTCCCCATTCCCGCAGCAGGGCGCGCAGTTGTTGGTGTACTTGGGCCTCAATCACAGGGGAAACGCCGCTGCCTTTAGAAAGAATGAGCTGAACCGTTGACGACTGGAGCAGGCGGGAGGTTGCCGCTCAAACCACAGGCGTCTATTGTCGCATAGATAACTCGCCGGGGTCTCCGGGTATCCCTCCGCCGATATGCTGATAGGGTGCGCTGTGGGAGGGGGTACGGCTATGGAACGGATTGCCATTGTTGGTTTGGGCCTGATTGGCGGATCGCTGGGGCTCGACCTGAGCCGGTACGGTCATCCTGTCGTCGGTATTGCCCGCCGCGCGAAAACGGCTGAGCAGGCGCTGACCATGGGTGCCGTCACCGCAGCCGGTACCGATCTGGCCCTGGTGGCCGAGGCCGATGTGGTGTTCATCTGCACCCCCATCGATGCGGTGGCGGCCACGGCGAAGGCGATCGCCCCTCACCTGAGCCCGGAGGCGGTAATCACCGATGTAGCGTCGGTAAAAGGGGACATTGTCCCGGCGATGGAGGCGCTGTGGCCCAACTTTGTCGGCGGGCACCCGATGGCGGGCAAGGCGGAGGCGGGGCTGGCGGTGGCCGAGGCGGGATTGTTTGCCGGTCGCCCCTACGTGCTGACCCCCACCGAGGCCACGAACCCGGCGGCACTGGAGCGGGTGCGGGCGATCGCCGCTTCCCTACAGGCGAACCTCTGCCAGTGCCACCCCGACCAGCACGATCGCGCCGTCGCCTGGATCTCGCACCTGCCGGTGATGGTCAGCAGCAGCCTCATCCTCGCCTGCCAGGGGGAAGCTGACCCCGCTATTCTGGCCCTGGCTCAAACCCTTGCCAGCTCCGGCTTTCAAGACACCAGCCGGGTCGGCGGCGGCGTACCGGAGCTGGGAATGCTGATGGCCCGCCATAACCGGGTGGCGCTGCTGGAATCCCTAACCCAGTATCAGCAGCAGCTAGAGCAGATCAAAATTCTGATTACCGCTGAAGATTGGGACGCATTACACAATGCCCTGACTCAAGCCCAAACTACTCGCCCTGCTTATATCAAACCTGCTTAACTTACATTCCGCAGGTTGACGATCATTTTTTACTGTCATTGCCCACGTCGATCGCCGAAAGCCTCTTAGCTAGAGGATCCTGGCAAAAGAGCAGTTTGCTGACGCAAGCGGCAGCTTAATATTTCTCAATCGTTTGGGCGAAAGGCTCCGAAAACTGAGATCGCCATTTGCCAAGGCTTTCAGTTGCCTCAAAATCAAGCCATATCAAAAATTATTTGTCAACCTGCGGAATGTCGGGCTTAAAGGTACCTCTGAATCTGACCTTATGCTTCGCCCTTAAGAAGAGGTTGAATATCAGATTCATCGACAAAATCGGTTTCTTCACCCTCAGCGATGGCGTTAGCTAAACCCATCTCCTCTACCTGGGTTTGAGCTTGCTCAAGGTGGGCTTGCACCGTGGCGGCATCGGGGGAACCGATACACTCCAAGATTTCTAAAGACTGCTGAAGGAGCGCAATCGCCTCCTCCATCTGGCCCTGTTGCGCTTTGATACTGGCAAGTGTATGCAGGGTGTTGGCTTTGCCCTGAGCGTTACCAATGCGCTCTTCGAGGTCTGAGGCCAGATGAAGGAGCGCAACCGCCTCCTCCATCTGGCCCTGTTGCGCTTTGATGCTGGCAAGTTTGTGCAGAGTGTTGGCTTTGTCTTGGACATTGCCGATACAATCATAGATTTCTAAAGATTGCTGAAAGAGCGCGATCGCCTCCTCTTTTTGCCCCTGCATAGCTTGAAGTTCAGCCATAGAATGCAAAGTTGCGGCTTTTCGTCCTGCATTACTGATCTGCTCTGCTATAGCTAAGGATTGCTTATACAGAGTAGTTGCTTTATCTAGATTGCCCTTTTTCGCCTCTACCCTTCCTAATAACTCAAGTATATGCCCTTTTTCGAACTCATTGATCTCATTATTTATTATGAGGGAAGCTTTAAAGCTGGCTTCTGCATCAACGATATCATCTAAAAGTAGACTTAGAAATCCGCGCCATCTAAAGTATTGTAGCCGGAGAACGGCATCTTGTAATCTCTCAGGTTGCCAGTCAGGAGAGTCAAGAATTTTTATTGTTTGATCTAGAACCATCTCACTTTTTGAGTATTCATCAAAATTTGTATGGATGGCTGCTAGTTGAATCAGTGCTTTTACACAAACTCGCAAATCGTCTTTGTGGCGATGTCCTTCAAGCGGTGAAAACTCTTGGACTAAGCGTTCTAAAAGCTGTACGCGTTCCTGCCGTTCAAGCTGGCTAAGGCTACCTAAAAGTTTGGTCGCATATAAGGCTCGAATCGAAGCATTGTCTTCGCTGTTTTGAACACTTTTTACTTTAAACAAGCCAGATTTCCAGCTCCAGAAGTCAGGGGCAAATTTAATCACCCGGTTGATGGCATAACTGGGCAAGCAAAACAGTATCGGGTAGGGCACGGAATCGGCCAGGGCATCGCGCACAAAGTTAAGGTCTTGCAGTACCGGTGGATAGTCGCCAAATAAGCCAATGGAATTTTCTAGACCCTTTATCAAAATTACCCTCTGAGGAGTCATCAAGAGAGACGTCGATGGGGCAATCTGATTGATGCGCTGGATCAGTTCATCTTGTAGGTAGGTGAGGTTCGGGTCTGATAAGTCCAAGACGTAAAACTCTGTTAGACGGCACTCTGGACGCCGACGCAACACCTTGAGCAGGTCATCAACATCGTCAGGAAAGCTAATTTCTACAAAGCCAATTGTAAAGCCTTCGGCAAAGTCGATAAATCGGGCCAGTTCTGCAATTGTGTCTTCGTTTTGGGCTTCCCACGGGGAAACGACCTGCTCAGGGGGAGAGGGCTTTGAAGTTGGCGATGGTTGAGAGGGCTTATTGCGCCCGAAGAGCTTCCCGAAAGGCATTAGTTCGCCTCACCAGTGGGTTGATATATTTCCAGGCTTGCAGGTCGTCGTCCAACTTTTCGTACTCCAGCACGGTGATGTTGAACAGCATTGATTGCATCATAGCTTGAGCCGCCGGATCGAGCTGCACTCCCTTATTGCGGTAGATATCTACCAGCACCGGGTAGTGGTCGCTGGGAATAAAGCGCTCGAAGTGGTTTTGCTCCTTAGCGGCGGCGCGTTCCACATCCGTGGCCGAAATTTGGCCGCCCTGGGCATTCAAGCAGGCGGTGCGAATTAGCTGCATGAGCTGGCGCACGTGCCCGCCGCTGAGCCGCACCAGTTTCAGCAGCACGTCTGGGGTTTCAAATAGGCGTTCAGTGTCGATCCGCTTGTCAATCAGAGTGACCATGGCGGTTAGACCATCGGGGTTGTGGGCTAATTCGGCCTGGTTCCGGTCGAACTGGTAGATATTGACCATGGGCATCACATTGAGGTCGCCGAAGACGTTGGCGTAGTTATTGCCCGAGTAGATGACCGAAATCGGGACGGTGTAGATGACCGTGCAGTGCAGCTCCGCCAGTTGATTGGCATATTTGAGAAATAGGTGCTCCCCCACCTGGGGCGGTACCCGGTCGAGGTTGTCGAAGATGAACAGAAAGCCTTTGGTGTTGGGCTGTTTTTGCTTCAGTTTTTCAAACGCATCGGCCAGCAGGGCATTGGTGTGCTCTTGCAGGCGTGAAAAGCCCTGCTGCAAGCTTTCACGGATCAGTCGTTTGCGTTTCTCCGATCCCTTGATCTGAGCCAGCAGGTTGACAGACATGGTCAGCAAATTGGGGATGCCGCCGCCCACACCTGCCTTACTTTCCACAGACACAGCGGCTTCTCTGGTCCGCTCGGTTTCCTGGGTGATGTCTTTGAACCAGTCTTCAAAGGCGCTAACCAGGGCCGGATCGCTGGCCAATCCCCAGCTTTGCAGGGCCTGGGTCAGATACTTGACGATCACCAGGTAAATGTCTTTGTAGTCAGCGTCGTTGATGTCTAGCTCGTCGGTGGCTTTGATGTAGATGACGTTGTACGCCAGCTCCCAGCGGCGCTTGATGCGCTGCAGCTCGGTGCTCTTGCCACAGCCCCGGTGCCCGGTAAAGAGAATCGCGGCGGGCTGGCCTGGGTCAAGATAATCGATCCGCTTGCTGACGCTGGCGATCGATTGGGCGCTGCGCACAGCGGAGAGATCGACGTAGTAGCGATCGATGGCCGTCCCTGTGAGCGCCCCCAGTTCACAGACCTGAAAGGCTTGTTTGAGCGTGGTAGCGCGTTCACTGACCATAGCGGCAATGTTGCAAAGACAGCCTTATCGTAACCGCAAACGCTGAAGCGACACCCCGTCTACTTCGGCGGGTACACCGGCTCTTTGTCGATCACCACGGGTTCCTGGTAGAGCAGGGCCGTAAAGGTAACCGTGGAGCCCAGCCCTTCCCCCATGCTGATGAACTGCACCACGCCGCCCATCGCCTCTACCAGGCGCTGGGAAATGGCCAGGCCCAGGCCAGTGCCGCCATACTGGCGGGTGCGATCGCCATCTACCTGGCTAAAGCTCTGAAACAGACGGTCCTGCTTCTCCAGCGATACGCCGATGCCCGTGTCGGCGACGCTAATTTTCACCAGCCCCGGCCAGGTTTTGCCCTGGCGCTCCACCTTTTGCGGCTTCACCTCGGCGCTGATGGTAATTCCGCCCTCGTGGGTGAACTTGATCGCATTGCCTACCAGATTCATCAGTACCTGGAGCAGCCGCTGATAATTGCCGTTGACGGTGATGTCGTCGCGAGTGGCGGGGAGCAAAATCTCAAAATTCAGGCCCTTTTGGTCGGCCTGGTGGCGCATAAAGTTTTCCAGGTCGGCCAGCAGTTCCTTGAGGCTAATCGGCCCCATTTCGATCTGCATTTTGCCCGCTTCGATCTTGGCGATGTCGAGCACGTCGTTGATCAGCTGCAGCAGGTGAATGGCCGACTTGTGGGCCTCTTCAATAAAATCTTCCTGCTCGGCGGGGTCGTCGGCCATACCGTCGAGCACCAGCTTGAGGAAGCCGATCATGCCGTTGAGGGGGGTGCGCAGCTCGTGGGAGGTGTTGGCCAGAAACTCGCTTTTGAGGCGGGAGGCTTCTTCGGCCTGGCGGCGGGCCTCTTCGGCCTGGCGGCGGGCCTCCTGAAACTCGCGCTGCTTTTCCATCAGGCTGGCGTTGGCCTGCTGCAGCTTGATGGCCAGGGCGTGGCTGTCGCTGAACAGAGTGGCGTGGGCGATCGCGGTGCCCACCTGATCGGCCAGATCGGTGAGCAGGTTGAGCTCGACCTCCGACCAGAGGCGATCGGGGCGATCGTGAAGCACAATGAAGCCGTTGATGGTGCTCTGGTAGCGGGTGGCAACCGCAACGGTGGCGGGGTCGGCAGGCTGTCGGGGAGGGACTACAGCCCCCGAGGACTGGGCCGCCCCGCTGAGGCAGGGCGTCTCGGCCACCAGCCAGACCTGCCCCTGCAGCAGGGGCAACTCGCTCGATCGCAGGTATTCGGCCGCGACGGTGGCGGCTTCGGGGGGCAGGCTGGGGGCGGCATCGCAGCTAAAGACCAGGCAGCGATCGACGCCAAAGAGGTCTCCCAGACCCTCCACGGTCTGCTGCCGAATAATTTCCAGATCGAGGGTCCAGCGCACGTTGCGGGTAATCTGGTTCAGCCGGGGGGAGTAAACTTGAAGTTGGGTACAAATTTCGGCGGTCGGTCCCAGGGTACTATTGCCGCTCTGGAGCCAGGGGCTGTCGGTTAAACCCTGCGGATTGCCCAGATAGCCGGTTGCGGCTACTCGAAACAGCGCGCCATCGGGGCCGAGCAGGGGTTGAAGGATCCACTGCATGTCGAGGCTGTGGGACCCCAGGGGACAGCGACCGGGGATCTGTACCGTTTTATGGCGGTTGGCCAGGGTGTTGAGGGCCTGGGTCAGGGCCTGGGCATTGGCAAAGGAGACAATTTCGCCCAGCGATCGCCCTACCCAGCTGGCGGTCAGCGTTGCCGGCAGGGCCCTGTCACCCACCGTTTGCACCGATTCCACAGTGCCGCTGGGGTTCAGCACCATAATCCAGGCGGAGGAATCATTCGTCTGGCTATCTGTAGCCAAAGCAGACGTGGAACGTGGCGATCGCATAGGGGTATGGAGCCAGAACGTTCCCATGTTAACCAACCGACTGCCCGGATGGCTCTAGTTGGGAGGGAATTGGAAAGGTTTAGGGTGTCAGAGGGGTGCAGGCTTTCAGGTTTCAGATCTCATGGGCGGCCCGATACCCTGCACCCCATTCCCCTAGTCGTTCCACTCGCCCTTAGGGGGCACCGTCGGGTTGCGGGGCAGATGGCGCACCAGATCGTCTTCGTAGCGGCGATCGCCGCGCAGCCACTGCCTCAGGGCGACATCGATAACTTTGCTGGGGTCAGAGCTGAGATGGCTCACCTGGTCTAGCAGATCTTTGTCAATTTGGACGGAGAGATCAACTTTTTCCGCCGACCGTTCGCCGGCAGGGGAGGCAGAGTTTTGCATAGTGATTAACCTGACTGCCAGGTCGGTGATGGTGTAACTATCTTCAGTCTAAGCCCTAGGGTGAGCAGGTTTAGGGCGGTCATTCCTATCCCCCACGGCAATTAGGTCTGAGGATCTTGACATAACAAGTTTAGCGGCTGGGCCGATCCATATTACGCCTTTCCACCCCTGCTTCAAACAACCTTCATCGTGCCGTGACTCCCCCCGCCCGGCGATTTGACTGGCCTGCCGCTGGCGGCTCCCTCCCCGCACGAGCATTCGTCCGGGCCAGGGCTTACAATATTAAAGTCTGTAAACCCTTTGCCACTGGTAAGTCTTGTATGACAGAGGTTCCCGTCTCTCAAATTCGCAACTTTTCGATCATTGCCCACATTGACCACGGCAAATCGACCCTGGCCGACCGGCTGCTGCAGCGCACCGGCACGGTCAGCGATCGCGAAATGAAGGCGCAGTTCCTCGACAGCATGGACCTGGAGCGGGAGCGGGGCATCACCATCAAGCTTCAGGCCGCCCGCATGAACTACAGGGCCCAGGACGGCAAAGACTACGTGCTGAACCTGATCGACACCCCTGGGCACGTGGACTTTTCCTACGAAGTGTCTCGCTCTCTCATCGCCTGCGAAGGGGCACTGCTGGTGGTGGATGCCTCCCAGGGGGTCGAGGCCCAAACCCTGGCCAATGTCTACCTGGCCCTGGAGAACGACCTCGAAATCATCCCCGTTCTCAACAAGATTGACCTGCCGGGGGCCGAACCCGATCGCATCAAGCAGGAAATCGAAGACATCATTGGCCTCGACTGCAGCGGTGCCATTCACGCCTCCGCCAAGCAGGGGGTGGGCATCGACGAAATTCTAGAATCCATCGTCTACCTGGTGCCGCCCCCCGCCGACACCGTGGCCGAGCCCCTGCGGGCGCTGATCTTCGACAGCTACTACGACAGCTACCGGGGCGTAATTGTCTATTTCCGGGTGATGGATGGCACCATTCGCCGCAAGGACAAAGTGCGGCTGATGGCCTCGGGTAAAGAGTACGAAATTGACGAACTGGGGGTGCTGGCCCCCACCCAGGTGCAGGTCGAAGAACTCCACGCTGGGGAAGTGGGCTACTTTGCCGCCTCCATCAAAGCCGTGGAAGATGCCCGCGTGGGCGACACCATCACCCTGGTGCAAAACCCAGCCGCAGAGGCCCTGCCGGGCTACGCTGAAGCCAAACCGATGGTGTTCTGCGGCCTGTTTCCCACGGTGTCTGACCAGTTTGAAGAACTGCGCGAAGCTCTGGAAAAACTGCGCCTCAGCGACGCCGCCCTCCAGTACGAGCCCGAAACCTCCAGCGCTATGGGCTTCGGCTTCCGCTGCGGCTTTTTGGGCCTGCTGCACATGGAAATTGTGCAGGAACGCCTGGAGCGGGAGTACAACCTCGACCTGATTACCACTGCCCCTTCGGTAATCTACCAGGTCACCACCATCCAGGGCGAGGTGCTCGAAATTGACAACCCCAGCACCCTGCCCGACCCCCAGGCCCGCGAAAAAATCGAGGAGCCCTACGTGCAGCTCGACATGATCACCCCCGAAGAATACGTGGGGGCGCTGATGGAGCTGTGCCAGAACCGCCGGGGCGAGTTCAAAGACATGAAATACCTGGCCCAGGGCCGCACTACCCTGATCTACGAGGTGCCCCTGGCCGAGGTCGTTACCGACTTCTTTGACCAGATGAAGTCGCGCAGTAAGGGCTACGCCAGTATGGAGTACCACCTGATTGGCTACCGCGAAAACCACCTGGCGCGCCTCGACGTGCTGATCAACGGCGACCCGGTCGATTCGCTGGCCTCCATTGTGCACCGTGACAAGGCCTACTACGTGGGCAAGGCCCTGGTTGAAAAACTGAAGGAACTGATTCCTCGCCACCAGTTCAAGATTCCCATCCAGGCGGCGATCGGTAGCCGCATTATCGCCAGCGAGAGTATTCCGGCCCTGCGCAAAGACGTGCTGGCCAAGTGCTACGGCGGCGATATCTCGCGGAAGAAAAAGCTGCTGCAAAAGCAGGCCAAGGGTAAAAAGCGCATGAAGGCCGTTGGTACCGTTGATGTGCCTCAGGAAGCCTTTATGGCGGTGCTCAAGCTGACCTAAGGCCAGGTAGAAAGATTGGCCTATGTTTGGCTCTATCCCTCTGGCCTACACTGGGAATATCGTCCTGTTAGGGAACCTGCGATTGAGCATATTTACGGCTGATTGCAATGCCCACAACCCAAGCTGTTTCCTGCGCTGTGGCAGACCAGGTCGTGTATACTGTCATAGTACACACGACCTATGTCAATGGTTCAATACACCCTGGCTCAAAGTCCGGATGTCGTACTTACGGTATCGGGCAAAGACTCTCATAAAGCTCGTGAAAAGGCGCTCGATCAGCTCATGGCCATGCTGGACGAGGGCACTCTGCCCACCGCCCTAGCCGATGGCTTTAGCGCCGAACAGCTGGTCGAAGTCCAGCCTCCCACCAGTTCTGCCGCCGTGCAGCAGCAGGAGGATGCCGTTGTAGAGGCCATTCAGGTGCTCAACCAGTTGGCTACCCTCAAGGTAAAGGTACAGGCCAGCCGGGACGAAGCGCTCCAGGTGCGGCAGTTGGTTGACCTGCTGTTTACCGACGACCCCATGACCGAGGACCAGCTGAGCGAGCTGAAGGACGGCTTTAAGGTCCTCAAGTCTTTTGCCCAGAGCAATCTGCGCTTCAAAGAAGCCCGCGCCCAGGCCGAGGAAGCCCGGCAAACTCTGGACGAAGCCCTGGGGAGCTAGTGCTCTGTCAAGCCTAAATTCGTAGGTTGGGTGGCGCGCTAGCATAACCCAACCGGGCTGACTGCCGTTGGGTTACGCTCCGCTGATGCTGTTGGCGAAATCAACAATCTGCAAAATACTCCTGGAAAAGTTGCCCCCAAAGGCCCCCCAGCCCTCAATTTTGGGGGTGCCGGAAAGTCAAAGTCCCCCAACTTTGATACCAATGGCGAAATCCACATTTCGTAACAAACTTGAGGGAAAGTTGCCCTCGAAGGCCCCCCACCCCCCCCTAAAAAATAGGGGGAGCAAGAGCTTTCCACGTCCCCCTGAATAGGGGGATTTAGGGGGCCGAGCACCGAGAAATTTGGTTGCAAAATATTTCGCCAGCAGTATCAACTTTGGGGGATTTAGGGGGCTAACGCCGAGCAATTCTTTGAAGAAATAATTCGCCAATAGCATCTGCTCCGCTTCACCCAACTTAAAGAAACCCTATTTAGCTTTGACGCTGCACTAGCCTGTCCTTTGGGGCGGGCGTGGCAAGGGGTGGCATGCCGGGCTTTTGGCGGCAATGGATTAATACGCCCTGGGCTGAGAGCGGTGTCCTAAAGCAAATCTCGATGGGTAAAGGGTTTGGCCTCGCTGCCGCTGTAGGTGGTTGAAACGTGACCGTTGCCCACCAGCTGGTACTTGTAGGTGACCAATCCCTCCAGGCCCACGGGCCCACGGGGCGGCATTTTTTGGGTGCTGATGCCGACCTCGGCCCCAAAGCCGTAGCGGAATCCGTCGGCAAAGCGGGTTGAGCAGTTGTGGTAAACCCCAGCGGCGTCTACACGGTCCATAAAGTAGGCGGCGGTGGCGGGGTTGCGGGTAACGATCGCCTCCGTGTGCCGCGACCCATAGGTGTTGATATGGGCGATCGCCCCCTCCACCGACTCCACCACCTTGACGGAGAGAATCAGGTCGCTGTACTCCGTACTCCAGTCTTCCTCGGTGGTGGGAACCAGATAGGGCACGATTGCGCGGGCCTGCTCATCCCCCCGCAGCTCCACCTGGGCCTCCCGCAGGGTAGTGATCAGGGCTGGCAGGGCCTCGGCGGCCAGATCCTGATGAATCAGCAGGGTTTCGATCGCATTACAGGCCGAGGGATACGCGGTTTTGGCGTCGATCGCGATCGCGATCGCCTGCTCCAGATCCGCCTCGCTGTCCACGTAGAGGTGGCAGATGCCGTCGGCGTGCCCCAGCACCGGAATGCGGGTATTTTCCTGCACAAACCGCACAAAGGCATTGGATCCGCGCGGGATGATCAGGTCCACGTAGCCCTCCAGATCGAGCAGAGCGCGGGTTTCTTCGCGGGTGGTCAGCAGCTGCACCGCCGCCGGGTCTACCCCCGCCTGCTCCAGCCCCTGCTGAATCGCCTGCACCAGGGCAATGCAGGAGCCAATCGCCTCTTTGCCGCCCTTGAGAATTACCCCGTTGCCCGATTTAATCGCCAGGGCCGAAATCTGCATGACCGCGTCGGGGCGCGACTCAAAAATTACTCCCAAGACACCCAGGGGCACCGACACCCGCTTCAGCACCAGGCCCTCGTCGAGCTCGCGGTGCAGCTGCACTGTGCCGACCGGATCGCTCAGGCGGGCAACGTCGCGCACCCCGGCGATCGCCCCGGCCAGCTTCACCCGGTCCAGCTTCAGTCGCTCGTAGAGGGGTTTGGCCAGGTTGTCGGCTACCGCCGCCTCACAGTCGGCCCGGTTGGCCAGCACGATCTCGCTGGCGCGGGCCTCCAGGGCCGCCGCGATCGCCTCAATGGCGCGATTTTTGTCGTCGGTGGAGAGGCTGGCCAGGGTTTGAGCCGCCTGACGGCTGGCCTGGGCGATCGCCAGCAGCGGCTGGGCGGTGTCTTGGGTCAGGGAAAAAACAGTCATGGCTTCGAACAGTCCCGCAATACTTCAGTCTACCGCTTCGGCTGCTGCCCCTAATCGTCCGCTGGTTCATCGAGGTGGGCCGACGCCTCCCGGTAGAGGCTAAACACGTGGTCATCCTTGAGGCAGTAGAAAACATTGCGGCCCCGCTTGCGATAGCTGACCAGCCGCGTCGCCCGCAAAATGCGCAGCTGATGGGACACCGCCGACTCGCTCATCCCCACTGCCGCGGCCAGCTCCCCCACCCGCCGTTCTCCCAGGGCCAGGGCCGACAGAATGCGCCAGCGATTGGGGTCGCCCAGCACGCCAAAAAACTCGGCCATCCGCTGGGCCTTCTCCACACTCAAAATTGCTTCCCCCGACGGCGAGGCCGGGGGATTGCAGGCAGGGGCTTCAACGGGGGGGCGATCGCCAGCCATGACGCTTCTCTACAGGACGCTGTTTACACCACATGGTAGCTGCAGACCCAGACTGGATCCCAAACGCGCAACAAACAGCCGAGACTTGATAACCCATGAATACCTGTTCATATGTTATAGTGACCTATGAACAGGTGTTCAGGTGTTTGAGCATCAGTTTAGTTCACTTAGTCCCAAGGAAACCTGCCATGACTACCGTTACCCAAATGAAATGTGCCTGTGACTCCTGCCTGTGCATTGTCGATACCAGCCAGGCCATCGAAAAAGACGGGCATTACTTCTGCAGCGACGCCTGTGCCAACGGCCACCCCGAGGGTTCCTCGGGCTGCGGCCACACTGGCTGTGGCTGCAACAGCTAGCTAATGCCAGCAACAGATTTCAACGGCCTATCCGAATACAGGATGCTGGTCTGGTGGGGCACTGCCCACCCCACCCCCTGGCCTGATTCGGATAGGTTCAGGGGGTTTCATGGTTTGAATCTCCCATGCCCTGGCGCTGTTCTAGCTCGCAGTCCCTGGCTCCCGTAAACTGAAGAGGGCCGCAAGCGAGGGGGATGGTTTAAACATGGCGCAAACAGACCCAAACCGAGTGCTGCGGCGGCTGCCCCTGGTCGCCGGAGGCCTGGGCGGCACCCTGCTGCTGCTCAACCGGGTGCTGACCCCCGCCCTCAGCGAGTCCCAGGCGCGATCGGATGTGATGGGGGTGATTTTAAGCGCGCTGCTGGTTTTGACTGGTCTGCTGTGGCAGCGGGTGCAGCCCATTGCCCCCGAGGCTGTCACCCTGGTGGGCGACGAGGGCTTTGACCTGGATGGCGATCTCCCGGAGGCGATTCAAACTGAGCTGGCCTGGGCTTCTCACCTGCTGCTGACCAACACCGTCACCCGTTCTGTGGTGGTCTACTACCAGGGAAAAACTCTGCTGCGGCGCGGCATTTTGGCCCCCAAGGCCGAGGCCACCCCCGGCCCCATTTTGAAGCGGGTGCTGGAGACTGGCAAAGCTGTGTACCTGGTCAAACTCAGTATTTATCCGGGTCGCATCGAGTTTGACTACCTGCCGGAGAACACCCAGGGCGTGATCTGTCAGCCTATGGGCCAGGCCGGAGCGCTGATTCTGGCCGCCAATGCCCCCCGCAGCTACACCCGCCAGGACGAAGCCTGGGTGGCCGGCATTGCTGACAAACTTGGCCACAGCCTGGATGAGGCGCTTAATACTGAGGCGCTCAATACAGCTCATACTTGAGCCACTGGCAGGGCAGCGACCCGTTGTAGACAGCCACCCGCTGAGCCGACTTGAGCCCAATGTGTCGGGCCAGGTCTTTGTTGCCGCTGAGCACAAAGGCCGTCCAGCCCTTGAAGCGCTGCTTCAGCACGTCGCCCAGGAGCTTGTAGAAAGCGCCGAGGTCGTCGTTGGCCCCCAGCCGCTCGCCGTAGGGGGGATTGCACAACAGGTAGCCGCTGTCGGCGGGGGCCTCCAGGTCAGCCAGGTCCTCGGCCCAGAAGTGGAGTTGCTCGGCCAGGTCGCAGCGCTGGGCATTGACGCGGGCCTGGTGAACAACGGCGGGGTCGCGATCGCATCCCCCCACCCAGGTGCCTAGCTCTGGCTTGCGGCGTTCTTCTGCCTCCTGGTACAGCTCGTCCCACAGGTCGCCGTCAAAGTCGGGCCAGGTGTGAAAGCCAAATTCTTCTCGAAACAGGCCGGGGGCCATATCCAGGGCCATCAGGCTGGCCTCCAGAGGCAGCGTCCCCGATCCGCATAGCGGATCGAGCAGGGGCACATCGCCTGTCCAGTCCGTCAGCGAGACCAGGGCCGCCGCCAGGGATTCCTTCAGCGGTGCAGCCCCCACGGCAGGGCGATAGCCGCGCCGATGCAGGCTGCTGCCCGAGCTGTCGAGGCTGACGGTGCAGGTGTCACCGTGCAGATGCACATTCAGCCGTACCTCGGGGTGCTGGGTGTCGATGGTGGAGCGATCGCCCCAGTGCTGGCGCTGCTGGTCCACCACGGCGTTTTTGACCTGGAGCGCAGTGAAGTGGGTGTGGTTGAGGCGGCGGGTTTTGCCGGTGGCGTCCACAGCAAAGGTCAGCTCCGGAGGCAGGTAAGGCCGCCAGTCGATGGCCTGAATGCCGCAGTAGAGGTCCTCGGCATCGACGCAGGGAAACTCGGCCAGCTGGAGCAGCACCCGAAAGGCCAGCCGCGACCAGAGATTGACTCGGTACAGCAGGGCGCGATCGCCCGTAAAGGCCACTCCACAAAACCCTGGCTCGACCTGCTCAGCCCCCAGATGTTCAAGTTCGGTGGCCGCCAGGGTCTCAAGCCCGCGGGCCACGGTGGCAAAAAAGGTAGCCATAGGGGTCTCCTCTAACCTTGTGCTGGTGCCAGTGATACCCCGGCCTCTCGGCCCTGAGGCAATGAGAGCAAACCCAGGTTGGGTAAGGCGTCTACCATTTTGTTAAGACCGAATATTTGGACACAGCTCTGACTCAAAAGCTAAGCTATTCTATGGATATCTTGATGGATAATAACCCTTGATGGGTTTTACCCCGGTGGGTCTATGGTTGCTTGGCCAAAGCAACCCTGGGATTTTTCCAGCCTCAGCCATCGCCCCGGCCATCTGTCGAATTTTGAGAGGAAAGACTTATTTCTAAGACGCAACTGGTAAACCGGCAAATTCGCTCACCTCAGGTGTTCCTCATCGACCATGAGAACCAGAACCGTGGTCTTATGGATACTCGCGATGCCCTTACGCTGGCCGAGGATGCAGGACTTGACCTGGTGGTTGTCTCTAACGGCAAAGATGCCCCCGTGGCCAAAATTCTGGACTACGGCAAGCTTCAGTACCAGCAGAGTAAGCGGCAGAAGCAAAGCTCTAAGCCGTCTTTGAAAGAAGTCAAGCTGCGCCCCAACGTGGGCGAGTCTGACTATCAACTCCGGATTCGGCGCTCGGTCGAGTGGCTCTCAAAGGGAGACTCGGTTAAGTTTTTGGTCCGTTTGCGGGGTCGGGAGCACCAGCACCGCGATCGCGCTGGCGAGCTGCTCGACAGAATTGTCAAGGACATTGGCGATGCCGGCAAAGTCCAGGCGCTCGACAAAAAGGCTCTGGTCCTCATGATCACCCCCGCCTAGGGACTGGAATCAATCAGCCTCCCGTGCCCCAGAATCGACCTGCCTCTGGGGTTTGTTCTCCTGATTTGTTCAGGTGGCCCAGTTGACAATCTGGGCTACCTGTTGCCATACCGTAACGGGGTTAAAGGGTTTTGGGATGACGCCAGCGACCCCCAGAGTTGCCAGGCGCTCAAAATCGCTGGTGAGTACTTTCGCCGTCAACAAAATCACCGGGATCGTGCGGGCCTTGGGGTTAGCCTGGAGCTGACTGTACACGGCAAACCCGTCCAGGTCAGGCATGGACACATCCAGCAAAATCGCATCCCAGGGCTCTGCGATCGCCTTCTCGATCCCCTCTAGGCCCGAGCCAGCGCTATCGGTTTGCCAGCCGCCAAACTCCTCAAGCGACAGGCAAACCACCTCCCGAATGTCCAACTCGTCATCAATGACTAAAATCCGCTTGCTCATACACCCCGAAGCGGCAGCGTAAAGTAAAACGTACTGCCCTGGCCCAGCGTACTTTCGGCCCAAATGTCGCCCCCATGCTGCTTCACAATCTGTTTGCAGATCGCTAAGCCCAGCCCTGTGCCGCCCCGCTGGCGTGAGTCGGACACATCGACCTGTTGAAATCGTTCAAAAATCAGCTGCAGGCGATCCGCTGGAATGCCTCGTCCCTGATCTTGAACCGCCACCCGCAGCACCGGAGCAAGGCGGTTTGAATTATCCTCTAGGCCTGAGCCAGTGGTGATTTCTGCAGACAGGTAAATTTTACTACCCGTGCCGGAAAATTTGATCGCATTGCTGAGCAAATTGGTCAGCGTTTGCACAATGGCATCTGGGGCTGCCATCACAATCGCCTCGGTAGGCCCAACCTGGAGGGTCACGCCCGCCTCCAGGGCGATCGATTCTACCCCGTTCACCGCCAGCGCCATCAGATCGGCCATGGAGCAGGGCTCCAGCCTGGGAGCCACGCTGCCTGAGGTGAGCCGCTCCAGGTCCAGAATATCGTTGACCAACCGAATCAGCCGCTCGCTGTTGTTGAGGGCCATCTGCAGCATTTGCTGGGTCTTGTGGGGCCGGTCTTGCAGCACCCCCGCCTCCAAGATGCCGAGCGCTCCGCGAATGGCCGTCAGGGGCGTGCGCAGCTCGTGGCTGACAATGGAAATAAATTCATCTTTGAGCCGGTCGACCTTGTGGCGATCGCTGATATCGCGGATCACCACCAGCACCTCATCCTGAGTAACCGGGATAATCCTGGCCTCTTCATAGAAGGTGTGGCCCGCCTGGGAAAGTTCGTACTCATGCTGCTGAATGATGCCAGTGGACAGGGCCTCCTCCACGCAGCGCTGGCGCTCCTGGGCAATGGCGGCGGGCAAGTTGACATACATGGGAATGGTATGGATCTGGGCCTTGTCCCCTATCCAGTTGAGCGCCTCCAGGTTGTAGATCTCCCTGGGGCGGCCGTCGCAGCCCAGCCGCATCAGCAGATCGGGAATGGCGTTAATCAGCGCCTGCTTGGTGGTCTCACTGGCGGCCAGGGAAGCGGTTTGCTCGGCCACCTGGCGTTCCAGCTCCTGCTGGTAGTTGGCCCGCAACCGCTCGGCCTGCCGCCGCTCAGAAATATCCTGAAACGTGTTGATGGCGTAGAGCACCTGCCCCTGGCCATTGAAGACCGGAATCGTGTGTACCTCCAGGGGGACACGGCGATCGCCCCGGTCAATTTCAAGGTCGTCGGTGTAGGCCGTCTCCCCGCGCAGCCCCCGCACCACCGGCAGTTCTGCGGTGGGGTAGAGGGTATCGCTGCCGGCCCGGAACAGTTGGTAGGTTTCAGCCAGCTGGTCTGTGTTGGCCAGGGCAATGCCCCTGACCAGGAGTTCCTTACCCTTGGCGTTGAGAAACAGGATTTGCCCCGTCTGGTCGTGGACGCTAAGGGCCAGGGGGACGCTGTTGAGAAAGGTGGCCAGCGTGTTCTCCCTATCCTTGAGGTTTTGAAACGAGGCGGTCAGCTGTCCCACCATCAGATCAAAGCCCTGGCGCAGCGCTTCCACCTCCCGAATGGAAGTGGGCTGGGTGGCGGGCACCTCGGTCGTTCCCTCGGTCAGAGCTTGGGTGGCCCGCTGGAGCGAGAGAATGGGCCGGGTAATCTAGCCCGCCGTCCACAGGCCCAGGCCGATCGTTCCCATCAGCGTTAGAGCGCAGAACAGCACCGTGCGGCCCACGTTGAGATAGATTTCCGTCATAAACTCAGCGGCGGGCACCACGGTAATCAGTCCCCAGTCCAGGTCCCCCTCCATGGGAATGAAGTTGACATAGTAGTGGTGCGACTCGTAGCGCAGCTGTAGAAAAACCGGCTGCTGGAGGTGGCGAAAGTCGGGGGAGTTGCCCTGCAGGGCGGCGGCCACAGCCTGGGTGAGACCGTGGTGACTCTGGGCCATGGCCAGCCGCCGGGGCTGTACCGTCACGTTCTGGGCGTAGTCAGGCCGGGCCTGGGCGTCAAAGGGCTGTTCACCTGTGGAGGTGGCCACCAGATTGCCATTGGGTTCAATCAACAGCAGCTGGCCGCCATCCCCGGCCAACTCCTCCAGCAGGGAGCCCAGCGCCACCAGCCCAATCCCAGCACCCACTACGCCGCTCATCTCCCCATCGGGGCCATAAAAGGGCTTGAAGCGGACCATGACTAGCTGGGGTTTGTCATACCCCTGATCGAGGCTGACCACCAGCCGCCAGAGTCCGTCGGGATGGGCCTGGGCAGTGGCATACCAGGGGTCTTCTGGTGGGGCGCGGTGGGGGTCGTACTGGCGGCGGGGCAGGTCGCTGGGCACAGGACTTAGCCCTTCGGCATCGAGGCGGTAGTGGTATAGCCACCCATCCTGCTGCCGGACGTAGCGCTGGCGCATGGCAAAACTCTGATCGGCCTGGCGGGTGACATGCAGAAAAGCGCCCGCCTCGTTGGCGATCGTCAGGTCGGTCAGCTCGGGAAATTGCTGCAGATGGTTAACAAAGTACTGCTCCATGGGAACCAGCTCAGCGCTGGGCAGGTGGCCCGCTTCCAGCAGATAGACGGTGCTGTCCGTCACAAACCGGGGCCTCTGGAGATACCCATCTAGCCGGGCGTCCGCCTGTTGACCGGTTTTGGCCATCAGCCGCTGGGTCATCTCTGTGACCGCTCGCTCGCCGCTGCGGTAGGACAGATAGCCCACAATCCCTGTCAGCCCGATGACCTGGGCCAGGAACGGCACGATCAACAGATTGCGCAGCGAAAACTTCATCCCTGGTGCCCTGGTTAGCTACACATGGGATACAGACAAAATGTATCGCCACCGCGCCCCCTAGCGTCCTTCAGGGCCTGGTCGGCGGTCTTGAGCAGGTGGTCGCTGGAGATGGTCTGAGTAGGCGTAGTGCCGCCAATGCCCAGGCTGAGCGTAACACAGCCGCCCGACTCCGATGAGGGGTAAGGAATTTTAAGATCGGTAACCGCCTGTTGCATGCGCGCCACCACCCGCAAGGCCCCGTCGAGGTTGGTATTGGGCAACACCACCGCAAATTCCTTGTCGCCGCAGCGGGCCACCAGATCGATGTTGGGGTTGATCGTGTAGTGCAGAGTACGGGCAATGCGCCGTAGAGCGGCATCTCCAGCCTTTTGACCGTAGACCTGGTAGTAGATTTCTAGATGGTCTGGGCTGCACAAAACCAGCGCAATGGGAGCCTGATCCTGGCAGTGGCGTTCCCACTGCTGTTGTAGAAAGGCATCGAAGTGTTGGCTGTTGGCCACCTGGGTGAGGGGGTCGGTGCTGTCCTGCTGATCCCAGTAGAGGGCCTGGCGGTGGCGCATTTGCTCGATCTGCTGACGCAGCCGCGATCGCTCGATCCGGCTCAGCACCCGCGTGACCAGTTCGGGCCCCACAATGGGCTTACCAATCAGGTCGTCGCCCCCCACTTCAAAGACCTGTCGCACCGTGACCGTGTCAGGGTGGGAGGCTACCATCAAAATTGGCAGGTTGCCAAAGCGGGAGTCCTGGCGTACCACCTGGCAGAGTTCAATACCGCTAAAGGTGGGCATTTCCAGGGCCAGCAACAGCAGGTCGGGCTGGCTTTGCCGCAGCACCTCCCAGAACTGACCCGGATCGCCCAGTTCGGTGACCTGCAGCCCCCAGGGTGTAAGCAACTCGGCAATCGCAGCGCGGGTGATTGGGTCGTTATCCACCACCAGGATCTGCGCTTCTGGGGCCTGGGCATCGGGCAGGAGCTGTTCAAGGCCATCAAAGATTTGGCGGGCGGTGGCGGGGGCCACCAGGTAGCGATCGCCCTGCAGCCGGGCTACCTGCACCCGTTCCTCCAGGCTGTCCTGGCAGGTGAGCACCAGCACTGGCAGCTGGGGGTAGCTGTGTTTTACCTCGCGCAGGGGAGCTAGCTTTTCGGCCAGGGTTGCCCCCTGGTCGAGGGTTATGACCACGGCTTCGGCTTCCCCCTGGGCCAGCACCTGCATCAGCTCGCTCAGGGTTGTAGTCCGATGGAGGTGCCAGCCGCGCTCGGCGGCATCAGCCTGTAGGCGATCGAGTAGACCGGGCTCTACCGCCAGAGCCACGCCCCAGTGGCGCACCGTGGGAGCCCTGGGGGCGGGCGGACGCGATCGCTCCGGTGGTCTGAGGCCCAGGGCCAGGGTTTGCTTGAGGGCCAGCAGCGATCGTGACAGCTGGTCTACCTGGGCGGTTTTGGGGGCGGCCTCCGCCAGCAGCTGCTCAATCTGACGGGCGTGGATCGACCCCTCCTCGTAGCCAAAGGTCCCCAGCCCCCCGGCCAGACGGTGGGCCTCATCCTGGGCAATGATCCGCTGCTGGGGGGGCAGCTCTCCCGCCTGAAGCGATCGCACTGCCTCCTCCACCAGCGCCAGCCGCGCCTGGAGCGAGGTTTGAAACCGAGCCGCGATCGCCTCCAGGGTTTTGGATCCCGCCCCGTTACCTGCCACTGAGGGCGAGCCCACGGGTTCTAGCATCGGTGTGCCAGTTCTAGAGCCAGAACTACTGGAACCGCCTGGGTTTCCAGTTCCCTGGCTGTTCCGTTTACCCCCTGAGCCGTGGGCGTCCGGGCCGGACGGCAGGTCGCGCAGACGATAGCCCAGGCCGTACACCGTCTGAATTACATTTTCAACCACGCCGCTGCGCTTTAGCCGGTTGCGCAGATCCTTCACCAGGTTGGTAACCGCCCCTTCCGTGGGCGAATCATCAATTGTCCACAGGTGGTCGAGAATGGTGCTGCGGCTAAACACCCGCTGGGGATGGCGCAAAAAGAGCTCCAGCAGGTTGTACTCCTTGGGGGTCAGGGGCACAACCTGGCCATCGTAGGTCACCTGGGCCAAGGTGGGGTCGAGGCACAGCTGCCCCCATACCAGCGATGGAATGGTCGCTGCCCTGGCCCCCCGCCGCAGCAGGGCGCGAATACGGGCCAGCACCTGGGAGACTTCGAAGGGCTTGGTCACGTAGTCATCGGCCCCCGCATCCAGCCCGGTGATCACATCTTCGTCCTGGGCCTGGGCCGTGAGCATCAAAATTGGGGTTGAGACCCCCTGCCCCCGCAGTCGGCGGCACAGGCTGATGCCGTCCAGCCGGGGAATATTGATGTCGAGCAAAATCAGATCGTAGTTCCACATCGCCGCCAGCTCCTGGGCGGTAATGCCATCGGCGGCCTGTTCCACGGTGTAGCGGGCCGCCGTCAGGTGAAACACCAGCAGGTCGCGGGTGGTTGGGTCATCCTCAACAAGCAGAATTTTCATGGTGAGGCACATCCCTACGGCACAAACGGCACCATGAGTTGGGGCGAAGCAGAATGCCTTAACAGAAACAGAGCCAGCCCGTCAGCGGGTCTGGGCTGAGTCGGCGGGCGCACACAAACTTTTGATGTTTCTTAGCATATCGTTAAGGTTTGATCTTTTCTACCCAAAGGTACTGGCATCAGATATAGCCCTCAAAGGGGAGCCTGCCAAGGGCGCTGCTGGAGGGCGGTCTGCACCGCCTGCCGCTGGTCGCGGTGCGTGATCCAGCGGTGGTAGGTGCGGTTGTGAATTGCTACCGAGTGGCCCATCATGCGGGCGGCCACCGTGTCGGGCAGGCCAAAGTGAATGGTTCGCACCGCCCAGGCGTGGCGCAGGTCGTAGGGGGAAAAGGGCACCCCGTAGCGCTTAAACTGAATCGCCACCTGCTGGCCCACCCGCTGGAGCGTGGTAGTGGTGAGGTCGGTATTGATGGCGGGTAGATGGCCCTGGCGCAGGTCAAAGCGATCGACCCATTCCGGGTAGAAGGGCCAGACATCGTGCAGGCCCGTCTTGGTGGTCTCCAGCACGGTAATGCGCCCCTCGGGGTCGCCCTGGCGCAGCCCCTGGTAGTCACAGAAGAATACTTCGTGGTTGCGCAGACCGTAGGTGGCCATCACGCCGTACACAAAGCGCCAGGTGGGGTTGGGAATGCGATCGCACCACTCGACGATCACCTCGTCGGAGGGCAGTAGCCGTCGCTGGGCCTTGCTGCTGCCGTACTGGCCGCCCAGCTTATCCACCATCTCCGGCAGCACCACCCCCTGAAAGTCAGCAAAGGCCTTCAGGGCGGTGCAGGCCACCTGGCGGCTGCGCGAGTGGGGCGGCAGGGCTTCGAGGGTGGCGACGATGGCCGCCTCCAGCGGCTGTCGGGGCTGCTGCTCGGCCTGGGCCAGTAGCTTTTTGAGATAGGGGGCGTAGGCTTTCTCCCAGGTAGTTTTGCGCGAGGCCAGGGCAGCCGCCCCAGGACCTGCCTGGGCCAGCACCTCGGCCTCAAACTGGGCCACCCGTTCCGCCAGGGGGATGCCCTCGGGCTGGGGGGCGTCCCCCTGGGGCAGGTAGTCGGCCCAGCTAAACCGCCGCTCGATCAGCTGGGCGGCAATGACTTTGGCTTCGCGCTCAATCTGCTTCAGCCCGGCGGTGGTGGCGGGCAGTTTGAGGGGAATGCGCTGCTGGTGGGGGCGGGTTTTAGGGCTGTCGGGGCGGGGTGGCAGAGTGCCGCGGAGGCTGAGGCGATCGCCCCGGCACTCCACCTGTAGCCCCAGGCGGGCCGCCTTCAAACGGGCATTGAGCGCTGCGATCGCGCGATCGAGGGAAGCAGAGGCAGCCATCGGGGTCGGAAACCGTTCGTCCAGCTTGTAGAATATGGTCAGATATGAGTACTTACTTTAGAGCCACAGCAGTGCCATGGGTCGTGTCGGGGTCTTATTGCTAAATTTGGGGGGTCCAGAGCAGCTCGACGATGTTCGTCCCTTTCTGTTCAATTTGTTTGCCGATCCAGAAATTATTCGCCTGCCCTTTCCCTGGCTCCAGCGTCCCCTGGCCTGGTTGATCTCCAGTTCCCGTGCCCAGCAGTCCCAGGAAAACTACCAGCAGATTGGCGGTGGATCGCCCCTGCGCCGCATCACCGAAGAACAGGCCGAGGCGCTCAAGCAGGTGCTGTCCGACCAGGGCACTGAGGCCAACATCTACATTGGCATGCGCTACTGGTACCCCTTCACCGAGGAGGCCGTCGCCCAGATCAAGCGCGACGGCATCGAAAAGTTGGTGGTGCTGCCCCTCTATCCCCAGTTTTCGATCAGCACCAGTGGCTCCAGCTTTCGCCTGCTAGAGCGACTCTGGCTCGAAGACCCCGCCCTCCAGCGCATTGTTTACACCGCCATCCCCTCCTGGTACGATCGCCCCGGTTACACCGCCGCCATGGCCGACCTGATTGCCCAGGAGCTGGACAAGCTCGACCACCCCGACCAGGCGCATATTTTCTTTAGCGCCCACGGCGTCCCGGTGAGCTACGTCGAAGAGGCGGGCGACCCCTACCAGCGCGAAATTGAGCACTGCACCGAGCTGATCATGCAGGCGCTGAACCGCCCCAACCCCCACACCCTGGCCTACCAGAGCCGGGTCGGCCCCGTGGAGTGGCTCCAGCCCTACACCGAAGACGCGATCGAACAGCTGGCCCAGCAGGGGGTTAAGGACCTGGTCGTGGTGCCGATTAGCTTTGTCTCCGAGCACATTGAGACGCTCCAGGAAATCGACATCGAGTACCGCGAAATCGCCGAAGAAGCCGGTATTCATGGCTTTCACCGTGTCCCGGCCCTCAACACCCACCCCCGCTTCATTGCCGATATGGCCGATATGGTCAATGAGGCCCTGGTTGCCCCCCGTCAGCTGTTCTCAGACGTGGTGCAGCCCGATAAAAAGGTCAAAATCTACCCGCAGGAGCGCTCGGCCTGGGGCCTCACCCCCGTTGCCGAGGTGTGGAACGGTCGGCTGGCTATGGTAGGGTTTCTGGCGCTGCTGCTGGAGTTGGTCAGCGGTCGCGGTCCCCTGCACTTTGTCGGTATTCTCTAGCCATTACCCTCCAGCCGTTACCCTTTGGGTCTGCGGCGCCGGGGCCAGTGCCGCCACAGGTACGAGGTGCGAATCACCAGCCACAGCAGCAACAGGGCAATAATGCCCCCCTGGTTGGGGGCATCAAAGGCCAGCACCGCCAGCACAATACACAGGCCATCGATCACGAAGAAAATCCACAGGGGCGGACGGCGAGGACGGTAAAACCAGCCCACCTGCAGCAGCTGAATCACCAGAGCCAGCAGGGCACTAATCAGGGCAATTAGCGGGTTGATCCAGCCGTCCAGGTCCAGGGTTCTGGCCACAGCCAGACCGGCCAGGGCGCCCACTCCGGGGCTGAGCAGCAGCTCCAGGATTTGAAAGAATCGCTGGCTGTAGCGATCCTTGGACAACATTAGCTCGGCGGTCGACCAGGCGGCCAGCACCCCCAGCACCAGGGCAGGGGGCAGACGCGACAGCAGCGGCACGTTAGACCACAGCTGGGGACCAGACATCAACCCAATCAACAGCAGGGGCAATGCCAACCGCAGTCCCGTCGCCGCCGCGATCGATAGAATGGCTAGTAGTTCAGTGATTATCACGGCATTCCCTTTCCCGCTGGCGCCGCGCCTGGAGACCTCGCTATCCGCTGAGGGCGGTGGATAGGTAATCTGACGCGGCCTTGACGACCGCTACGGCATTCTCGTAAACCATCCGAGTTGGTCCCAGCACCCCCACACTGCCCACCGAAGCATCGCAGCGGGTGTAGGTCGACACCACCAGTGCACAGCCCTGCATGGGTTCCAGCGGATTTTCAGCGCCAATCCAAACTTTAACATCTACACCTTTGGGCGGTTGGCTCGCCGCGGGGGGAGTATCGCACAACAGAGGCCATAGCTGCGACTGGTCTTCCTCCAGCAGACGCACGATCGCCTGAATGCGCTGGGCATCGGAAAATTCAGGCTGGCGCAGCACCTCCGACAGACCGCTGATGACCAGATGGGGCGTTTCTGGAGCCCGCGATCGCTGTCCCAGGTGGCTCAGGGCCTGGCAGAGCAGCGTTCCGTAGTGCTGAAACTCCGCATCGAGATCGCCCCACTGGAGAGCCGTAACCTCCGACAGTGGACGTCCGCGCAGATGGTGGCTGAGAAAATTCGACAAAATTTCCAGATGGCGACGCTCAAGCTCCTCGACGGGTAGGGTAGAACCGCCCAGCCCCGGCGGTAGCTGCAACACCACCGACTGGGTGGCCAGCGAGTCTAGCAGCACCACCATCAGCACCTGTTCCCCGTCCACAGCCACCAGCTGGATGTGGCGAATCAGCGCGCTGCTCGCCTGGGGCACCGTAATCAGGGCCAGGTAACCACTGATCTGGGCCAGAATCTGGGTGGCCGATCGCAGCAGCGATTCCAGGCTGTGACCCATCCAGTCCAGCTCCTCCGAGAAGGCCGCATCCACCCGTCGCCCCACCCGGGTCGAGGGGGACATCAAGCGATCGACGTAGAGCCGATAGCCCGAGTCGGAGGGCACCCGTCCTGCCGAGGTGTGAGGCTGGTACAGCAGGCCGTATTTCTCGAGTAGTCCCATCGTGTTGCGCACGGTGGCGGGGCTGACCTTCAGGTCGTATTCCTGGGCCAGGGCCCGAGACCCTACTGGCTCTGCTGTGGCAATGTAGTGACGAATGGTTGCCTGTAGCACTTGCTGATGGCGAGCACTCAGGGGAAAGGCAGAGTCCATAGGGGGTTGGTATAAAACTCAACTACGGCATTGCCTTACCATAACAGATGTTTTCTGGGGTTCGCGATCATTCCCCAGACCTACAGGTCCTTGCTCTGGGTGAAAAATTCACCAACTTTAAAGCTAGCGGTATTTTCCAGCTGAGTGATCACCGATCGCGTAATCAGCTTGCCCTGTTCCACCAGCACCTCGCCGGTAATCGGGTGCAGCAGGTCTTGTTCCGCCCGGCGGCCAATCAGCGCCTCAATATCCTGCAGCGAGTTGACGTACATCCCCGGCGGCAGCTCAACTACAACCCCATTGGCCATCACCCGAGCCTGACAGGCCAGCCGTGAGTTGGGCTTGCAGGAGGTGATCACCTCCAGCGTGCGCTGCTCGCGGCGGTTGATGGGGGTGAGTGCCTCCATTCCCGACTGCACGTAGATGTGGCAGGTCGCGCACATGCCCCGACCGCCGCACTCCTTGAGAACGTCTAGATCCTTGTTGAGCAGTACGGAGAGCAGGTTGCCGTTGGTCTCAACGGAGGTCTCTTGGGCAATGGGCTCTAGGCGAACGGTTTTAGCCATGGGGTGCAGGGGGGTAGAGGAATAGAAACAACGAAAAGGCGATCGCCGTCAGAGGCTCACAGAGCGGAGCGCTAAGCGGCCCTAGGCGGCGGGGGAATCGAGCAAACAGGCCTGCTCCTGAGCCGTCAACGAACCACTGACCAGGGCTTGGAAGTTGCGGATGGTTCTGCCACCACGACCCAAGAAGGCCGCGACCCAGTCTTTCACCCACTGGTGCTGTTCCGCCGTCAGCGTCATCGGCCCATCGAGGGAAGCTGCAAAGTGGCCATCTTTTTGAACTTCAAACTGCCCGAGCCAGGGGTGATCGGGGCGCGACTGCTTCCAGGTATTGACAACGATAGTTTTGCCCAGGTACTGGGTGGCGCTATCGCTGAGGTGATTGAGGGCGGCAATTACCTCCTGAAGGCCTGGGGTTAGAGTACCCTGTTCGCCAGCCGTTGCCTCAGGCCGAGGCTTCTCATGCTCAGGCAGATCGCTGGCCGTGGCGCTGCCCAGGGTGACACAGCCCGCCAGCAGCCGGAAGGTGGGCACGGCATTGTGTGGCGCTTCGACCAGGGTGGCCTTGAGTTCGTCAATAGCGCTGCGGTAGTCGGTGAGGGGCATCTGGTCGGTGACGAGGACCAGCAAAATTAGCCCCTGATCGAGTTTGTAGATATGGGTGAGCTGATTGGCAAACCGAAAGGAAAAGGTTTCGAAATGGGTCGGTGTGGTATCGACCACCTGCTGAATTCCCTGGGCCAGGGCGTCCTGCTGATGGGAGTTGAGGCTGATATCCGGCCCAAAAAAGAAGGGGCGGTTACGCCCGTCAATGAGCGCCATCCCAGAGATGCCGGGGAGATTGAGGACATTCTGGATTACCTGACGTTTCATAAATCCTTTGGGGTCTCGCTCTAAATTGTGTTGTCGAGTGTCCTGAACCAAGTAATCTAGGGATGGCAGACTTAATTCGACACTCGGCTTGTGGCTATGACTGCATTTGGGGTTGTTGGGGCGACAGGGGTTGCGACGACAGCCACGGGCAGGCCGGCACTACTATCATGGTTTGTTGGCATCCCAGGATTATCGTACGTTAGGGTTAATGCCCATGTCTGACCTTCCTTTTACCCTCGATCAACTGCGTATTCTCAAGGCCATTGCAGCGGAGGGCAGTTTCAAACGAGCCGCGGATAGCTTGTACGTCTCCCAGCCAGCGGTCAGTCTACAGGTACAAAACCTGGAGCGCCAGCTAGACGTGCCGCTGTTTGATCGGGGCGGGCGACGGGCACAGCTCACCGAAGCGGGACACCTGCTGCTGAGCTATGGCGATCGCATTCTCAGTCTGTGCCAGGAGACCTGCCGCGCTATTGAGGACCTCCAGAACCTGCAGGGGGGCACCCTGATCATCGGCGCCAGCCAAACCACAGGCACCTATCTCCTGCCCCGCATGATTGGCCTGTTTCGGCAAAAGTACGCCGATGTGGCCGTACAGCTCCACGTCCACTCCACCCGGCGCACCGCCTGGAGCGTGGCCAATGGTCAGGTTGACCTGGCGATTATTGGGGGTGAACTTCCTCCCGAACTACAGGACTCTTTAGAAAGAGTGCCCTACGCCGAGGATGAACTCGCACTGATCATGCCGATGTTCCATCCCCTGGCTAGTCAGGCGGTGATTCAGCGGGAAGACCTCTACAAGCTGCACTTCATTGCCCTCGACTCCCAGTCCACCATCCGCAAAGTAATCGACCAGGTGCTGACCCGCTGCGGCATTGAGACGCGTCGGCTCAAGATTGAGATGGAGCTAAACTCGATCGAAGCGATTAAAACCGCCGTCCAGTCGGGGCTGGGGGTGGCCTTTGTGTCCAACTCGGCGATCGAAAAAGAGCTGCAGATGGGCGTGCTGCACCGGGCCAAAATTGATTCGGTGGTGGTCAACCGCACCCTCTCGGTAATTTTTAACCCCAACCGCTACCGCTCCAAAGCCGCTGCCGCCTTCACCACCGAAGTTCTACCGCAGTTTACCAACCTACCCCTCAACTTCAAGCCCATCGGTGGCGACAAGTCTGGAGCCGAAAAAAACGGAGCTAAGCCGACCTCTCCCCCCCCAGAGCCCCTGTACCCGACGCCCTAGCTCTACGCCCTAACCCAGTGCTTCAGGGGCCGTAACCTGCTCGGCGGGAATGGCAATCAGTCCGTCTTTATGGATGTAAATCAGCTTGCGCTGGCGCAGTTTGCCCATCAGGCGCGTCACCGTTACCCGGGTGGAGCCAATGGCGCTACCAATCTGGGCGTGGGTCAAAGACCAGGGCAGGTAGTAGCCCGACTCGCAAGGTTCGCCAAATTCTTCGATCAGCAGGGTGAGAAACCCCAGCAGGCGGTCTATGGTGCGGCGTTGGCCCAGGGTGCTCAGCCACAGAAGCTTGCGCTGGTGCTGATAGCGAAAGGCGTCCAGCACTTCTCGGCGAAAGTGGGGCCAGTTGTCCAGGTCGCTCCAGTAGAGCCAGAGGACCGTGGTTTGATCGACATGGGCAAAGCTCTGCAGCAGGAAAGGCGATTGGGCCACAATTTCAAAGGGCTGCCCCGCGCCGACAAAGCCCAGAAACGCCTCTTCACTCAACCCCAGAGCGAGGGCGTTAGACCCCTCATCGTCGCCGCCATCGTCGAGGTCGGGACTGCTCAGTTCTGGGCTGGCTCCCTGGGCAGTTCCCACCAGCCGCACGGCCCCCCGCTCGACCAGGTACAGCAGCCCCGACCGGGTGGGAATACGCTCGTCCTTGTTGAAGGTCCTGGCCCGGTAGTGGGCATGGGCCCAGTCAGTGATGCGCTGCCAGGTCAGAAAGGGTCGGGCCTGATCGGAGGGCTGGGATGATTGCATAGCAATAGCTGGGTGAAACGGTACAGACCATGACCACGGATTGAACGATGGGGAAAGCGCGATCGCGTAGAATCGCAGCATAATAAACCAAATTAGCCGCACGAGCCAGGGAGATGTACCCCTCCACCGGGCTAAAGTCGGCGCTAAATCGGGGGTACTGGGTACTTAAGAACTTAAGCTCAGCCTTGCCCGGAGTTCTCCTGTGAGGCGCAAACGATGGCATAGTCCATTCTTGAAACTTTGTCATCGTAAAAGTTACGCAAACGATCCAATACTAATACAGAGTCCCGTATTTTTTCGTAGCCTTTGCCGGTATCCAAAGACATACTTGGATCCTTTTGGGCGTTTGATATATACTCATATGCCCCTGCTTTGGCGCAGATTTCTCTACTTAGGGACTTGACCTTCCAGACCTGGCCCAATCTCTAACTCAGCGCCCCTCCTATAAGAAATTCTGTTCATTCAAACTGAATTATAGGGATGACATTCCTCCGGCCTGACCCTATAATTCAATTGTGTGAGGAGCGAACCAGAAGAGATGCCGAGACGAAACACGGCCAGTCGTCGGCATCTCTTTTGTTTTGTAGAGTATTTTTTGCGGTTGCTATAGCCTTAGCCAGTCCGGCGACAGTCGAGGGCCAGTCTGAAGCGTTAAAGCTGAGAGGTTAAGGGCGAGGGTGCACAGACCTGGGTGCTCAGGTCACCGCAGCCGAGGACGTTGGATCGGAGGCGCTGAAACGCGGCCCTGTAAGAATGTTCCGCAAGACGTTGGCCACCACCTGAGGCTGTTCTAGCATCGCCAGATGGCCGCAGTTCTCCAGCTCAATCACCGGAGTTTGCCCCTCCCCTGCCATGGGCAGATAGCCTGCCAGGTGGTGCACGTAGCGCGTGTTCATCACCCTGTCCTGGCGGCCGGCCAAAAAGTATGTCGGCACCCGCAGGGCCGCCACCAGCCTGGGCAGCAGATGCACCTCAGCCTCGGTGGTGGATTCTAGTAAGGTCCCCAGGGCAGCGGCGGTGTCAGCCTGCAGCAGGTCGATACAGCGATCGCGCCCCCAGTCGTAGTCCAGGGGCCGCTGCACCATCATTCGAGTTAGTAGTAGGGGCAGCAGTGTATGGCGCAACCAGGAGCGCCGCCAGCTCACGATGTACTGTCCCGCCTGCCGAAACTGCTGGAACTCGCGCTCCAGGTAAATGCCCCCACCCGCGTTGAGGCACACCACCCCCTGCACCTGCTGTGGATAGCAGTGGGCCATCCACAGGGCAATGCTGCCGCCCAGGGAATGGCCCACCAACCACACGGGCCCCAGATCCAACTGTTCCAGAAGCATGGCCAGGTCGTGGGCATAGGCTCCTAACCCGTAGGGCGAGGCCGTTGCTCCCAGGGCGGCGGCGGCGGCGGGCACCCCGCCGCTAAAGTTCTCCAGGCCGTAGCGCGACTCGCCGAAGCCCCGCAGGTCGTAGCTTAGACAGGTGTAGTGCGATGCCAGAGAGTCAATGACGGGCCGCCAGTACCGATGGCTGAGCAGCCAGCCGTGGATGAAGACCAGGACGGGGCTGCGGCCGGCCCCCGTAAGTTCGTAGTAGTGGGATACACCAAAGACAGTCGCCGTCGCCATGGAGGGGGCCTCTGAGGCCATCTTCGATCATCGTACCCTAGCTCATGAGGCGGTAGCGCATGCCCTCGGCAATTTTTTGACCCAGATAGTCGGGGATTAAGCTTTCGTTGGGGCCCAGGAGGTACAGAATAAGCCGGGTCCGCCCTCGCCAGACGAGCAGGTTGGCGTTGACTACCAGCAAATCCTCCTGCCAGATGGCATACATCACCTTGTAAAAGAGACCCGGCTGGTTGTCCGCTTCGATTAGCAGGGCTGGTAAATGGAATACCGGATCCACATAGAACTCAGTCTCAACTCGTTCCAGCCCCGCGTCCAAGTTAAACTCCACAGTCAGCATTTCTTCAACTTCAAAACGCCCCGCTAGGGTCTCTTGAATCGCCCGGCAGACGTTGTCCGTGGTCTTAGGACTCAGGGCTTTGCCGCCCCGGGATACCACCAGCTTGATGAACACCAGCATGGGTGGGTAGATCTGACCGTAGAGGCTGAGGTTGTGAATGGTGAGGCCGTAGGCCGCCAGCACCCCAAAGATATCGCTCAACAAAAACGACTGGTTGCGGTAGACAAAGTGCAGCGCACTCTTGCTCCCCTCGGGCTTAATGTCGAGCACTGCCTTTCGCTGCTTGTAGAGCTGGTAAGCCAGGCGGAGGTTCTGCAGCTGAATCTCGCTGCTGACAAACTGCTCATAGAACTGGGGAAAAGCACGGTTGAAGCGCTTCAGCAACTCAACCGTTGAGGGGTTTAAGCCAGCGGCCATGGTTGGAAGGACGGAACTCCATGGAGGTAACGTTAGCATCTGCCGCATCGGGAAACCCTAGCCCAGCAATACATACCTCCGTCCTAGCGCTTTTTTCAGGCGCTGTCGACGGAAAAAACCCCAGGGTTGGCGACGGTTTACTGTTCCCAGTCACCGATGGGCCCAGGGCCGCCGCATTCTGCTGAACTCGCTAGGGCGATCGCAGCCAGGCACCAGCAGGGTTCACCTTTGCTCACGCAATCCACATAAATCTCGGCATCGCCAGAGGCATCGGGATTTTATGGGGATATACTATGAGAAACGGTGTTCAAGCCCTAAGTTTAGCCTTAGCTGTAGCGATCGTGCGAGCTGTGTAAAGGCTTAGGCTTATCCCCTTGGACGCTGTGCCATTTCATCAACAGAAAGGGCCTGCATGGGTTTTTGGAAAAGTCTTTTTGTCGGGTCTGACGATGCTTCGGCTGGGGAGACAAGGTCGGCGAATACCGTGCTAGAAGCCCTGCCTGAGCAGGGGGAGGGGTCGACAATTGTCTTTAGCACCGATCGCGACCTCGACCTCTACGAGCTAGAGGAGTTGTGCAATGCGGTAGGGTGGGCCCGTCGGCCTATCCGTAAGGTCAAAAAAGCCATCCAGCACAGCTATCTGGTTGTCACCATGTGGGAGCAGCGGGGAGCCCGTCGCCGCCTGGTGGGCTTTTCCCGCGCCACCTCCGACCACGCCTTCAACGCCACCATTTGGGATGTGGTCGTTCACCCTGACTTCCAGGGTCGTGGCTTGGGCAAAGAACTCATGCGCCAGCTGATCAAAAAGTTGCGCAGCGAAGACATCAGCAACGTGACCCTGTTTGCCGATCCTCAGGTCGTCGACTTCTACAAGAGGCTGGGTTTTATGCCCGATCCGGAGGGGATTAAGGGCATGTTTTGGTACCCGGACTAGTCTCCAGATTCCCCTGTGGCTGCCTCCAGGCCTTAGTCAGCGGGTGGTCTAGCCTCACAGTATTAGCCTTACGGGAGACAGAGGTATCTGCGAGTTTCACGATGGTTTGGCAAGGGTTCGCGCCTGCTGAATCCACAGGTTGACCTGGTCGGCGCTGGGGCAGAGGTCATTGCGCTGGAGGGTGGCGACATGCAGCCGCCTTAGGCGGGTAAACAGCCCTTGGGCCGTACATTCTGCCAGCTGTGGCACTGACATGATGCCCGCGTGCAGCAGCAGGCCGCTAAACTCACAGCCCACCGCAGGCACCCGAGCCAGGTCGGCCAAAATCACCCACTTGGTCACGTAGCGCAGCGGCACCTGCATCTTTTTGGCCAGGGTTTGACGCTGCGCCGCAGATGCACCGTAGCGGCGGAGTTGTTCGGTGCTGGTCAGGCCCAGCTGAGCCAGACCCTGGGCATGGGTAGGGCTCAGCCCAGGAAGTTGATCCAGAGGGTAGGTAGAAATAGGCATAGGAGCAGCGTAGCGCAGAACGGGGTGGCCCCGACTGCATCCTTGGCTATGACAGTTGCGCAAAAAAGCAGGCTATACTGATGACGGTAGCAGACTACGGGATGTAGCGCAGCTTGGTAGCGCGCCTGCTTTGGGAGCAGGATGTCGCAGGTTCAAATCCTGTCATCCCGATTTTGAATTTAAAATTTTCCCCTGAGCGACTAAAACGACTGGCACAGGGCTCTGTGTTACTCCCCTGAGTGTGTAGTATCTATAGTCAGTAACGTTGGTGGCCCTTGCCCTATCCCCCTTATCGTTAACTACGCCAGAGTTTCCTATGCGAAAGTTATTTTCCTCCTTTTTGCGGCCTCTCCCCCTGATCACTGCCCTCGTTAGCGGCAGCCTTCTGGGGGGTGGTTTGATCATGCCTCTACCTGCCGAAGCCCTCAGTGAAGAGGCCATTGTCGATAAGCTAGAACAGGTGCCTGTTTTCATTATCCTGAACTCCGATGGTCAGCCGCTGACGGCTGCCGCTGAGGTCAATAATCAGGAAGTGAAAGTACCCGTAGTGTTTATTGACGGGGCTGCTGCCGAGGAATTTTTGGCCCGTGCTCGCCAGGAAGACCCCAGTGCGGCAGTCGCTCTGGTGGACCTGGGCACGCTCTACCAAGAAACCGTGCTCAACGATAGCCAGCAGGTGCCGCTGCTCTATTTGCCGATTAGCGGTGAGCTGGAGCGAGCGACTCAGCTTCAGGCCAATTTCCAGGGCGTTCCTCTGTTTATTGCCCGCCAAGGGGCCGATGGTCCTTACCTCACCATCAACCACGATGGGGAGACTTCGCTCCCGATGTTCTTCTCCCGTAACGATTTGCAGACGCTGCTCAACCGGTACCGAGAGTCGAACGCTGAGGCGGCGAACAATGTCGTGATTCAGGTGCTTTCCCTGGAGTGGCTGCTGACGACCATGACCAATAGCACCGACCCTGCCCTCGATGCCCAGCTCCAGCAGGTGCGGCTGTTTCCATCCACCGAGGTGCTGAACTACATCCGTTCCCAGGAAGAGGGCCGGTAGGGACACCGTGAATTATTTTTCCTAAAGATCAAAAAGGGGCCGGTGTAAACCGGCCCCTTTTTGTTGGTTTGAGAATCCAGGCCTTTCGGGGTTCGGCTGGCTGACCTGAGTTACCCTAAATCCTGCTTACCTACCTCCTATTAGTGCAGGGCAAGCAACCGCTTGCCCCTGCGGGCTACCTGTTTTGAACCGAGGTTTTTGAACTCGGGCTTGGTATGGCCCGTTCTGCACAGTGGCACTAGGCTAGCAGGGCTTTGGCTCTGGTGACAAAGTTGGCGGCGGTCAAGCCGTTGATGGCCATGATTTGGCCAGCACTGGCCGTAGTTTCGCCCCGCTTCCAGGCGAAGGTGTCGCGGGGAGCGGGGCTGCGCAGCATGATGGGTTCCAGCATGGCGCTGGAGCCGCCCGTGATACCCAGTAGAACGTCGCCTGCAAACAACCGGGCAAAGCCTGCATCCGACAGGAAGCCGTCATTGGGCTCAGAGCACATATCCCAGGCGACGTCGGTGGGTCGGTACAGCTGGCGCGGGTTGACCACCGACAGGATGCGGCTGCCAATGCCGCTGGCGGCCAGCTGTTCGGCAGCCTCAAACACTGGCAATAGGGTCATGTCGCCAATCACAGCAAACACGACTGTTTTGTCGCCGGACCAGCTGGCTAACTCAATGGCCCCCTCAGCTAGGGCTTGGCGAGTTTGCTCAAAGGTGGTGCGGATGGGTAGGGGGGACTTGCTGGCGGTAATGGTGATCCCCTTGTTTCGGGTGCTTAATGCCCAGTCGTAGCACACCTGAATACCGTTGGCATCGGTTGGAAACAAAGGATAGACGTTGCCGTTGCGCATCATCCCGGCAAAGTAGTTTTCGATTTCGGGGCGCTGGTGGGTCCAGCCGTTGCGGCCCTGCTCCAGGGCACCGGCGGTAAACAGGGCAATGGTGGATGGGGTGGGGCGGCGCAGCTCGGCCATGGCCTGGGTAACGGTTTGCCAGATGGGCAATCCGTTGACGGCAAACGATTCGTAGGAACACCAGAGGGACCGAGCCCCAAACAGGGCTTGAGCCGCCGCTAAACCGGCGCAGGCGTCTTCGCTGAGGGGCTCGTAGACCTGGCCGTGGGGCTGCTGAAAGTAGGTGTCATCTGTGGTGGGGTGAATGATCTTGAGCGCCTGGTTGATGTTGTTAATGCCCGAGGCGGCGTTGCCGTCGGCGTTGGTGACCACAAACTGAGCGTCGGTTTGACCCACGTAGCCCACCAGGGCGCCCATGGCCGTGGTGGCCACCTGTTTGTCGCCCCCGACGGGAAATTCGTTGAGGGGCAGGCTGCCCAGGTCGGCCAGGGGCAGAACGGATTCTGTCACCGCTGTTTTTGAGCCGGGGCCACCTCCAGCCCGCTCGTAGTTGGTACGGACGAGATGCCAGGCATCGGCGTGCAGGGCGCGGCTGCTCAGGGCGCTGACAATGTAGTCACGCTGGAGGGAGTCGCCGGGGTAGAGGTTATGGGACTGCGCCCCCCGCTTGTGGACGCCTGCGCCCTTGAGCTGCTTGACGATCAGCACCGTCAGGGTGCCGCTTAGGGCCAGCTTGGCGGCTTTGTCGGTGGCTTCTAGCACCGCCTGGGTGAAGGCAAACCGCTGGGGAAAGGAGAATAGAGTGCTGTCGACGTAGTCGCCGGGCTGGTCGGTGTCGTCGTAGTCTTTGGCATCGACCAGCACAATTTCCTGGAAGCCGTTGCCGCGCCAGTAGTCGATCATGGCCTGGTTGGTTTTGGTGGAGACCATGCTGTGGTGTTCCTGGGAGAAACCATTCCAGACCAGGATGGGCAACACGTTGGTGATGTCGGGGTAGGCGGTGTTGAAGTGACCAAAGCTGCTCATGATGTACGGCTCGCCCAGGCCCCCATCGCCGATGGTGACGGGGAACAGGACGCCGGGGTTCAGCTTGGCCCCGGCCATAGCAAAGTGCTGACCCTGGCCGAGGGGACCAGCGGGGGCCAGCAGGCCAGGAATCTGGCCGGACAGGTGGCCCAGTAGACCGTGGGTTTCGCGGAAGCGATCGCACAGTTGCTGCACGGTCTCGATGCCCATGGCTTCAAGGGAGCGGTCGAGGAACACGTTGCTGTAGAAGCCGGGGGCGTGGTGGCCCACCTCGGTGACGATGTTTTTGTGACCCAGCATGACCAGGGCGGCGATCGCATCGGCAATGCTGGCAAACCCGCCGGGGTGGCCCGACTCTTTGGTAGCGGTCATCTGCAGGGTGAGGTAGCGCAGGGCATCGGCAGCCAGCAGGGTTTGGTAGACGGCGGCGGGATCACTGGGGGATGCGATCGCGCTCTGCTCGGGGGCGATCGCCGCTGTCTGACCGTAGGTGGCGAACTCGGGAGGGAGCCCGCCAAAATGTTGAATACCTTCACAAAAGGCGGGAATCGATTGCGTGCTGGCAGCCGTCATGCGTAAACCCCTAACTAGCGTCAATAAAGTATTGCCCTTGCCCAAGCTGCACCGAGAGCACGGCGCCCACCAGGCCCGACATTGTATACAGCGACAAGACCTGTTAACCATCCTACACAGGGACGGGGCAGGACTACGACCCACACCATTGCGATTCTAGAGGAGGGCAATAGTGCGGAGCCAATCGCAGCCGCGCAGTCGATGCATCACCCTGCGATAGAGCCTCTCAACAGCGTTGGTATCCAGCTGAAGGCGAGCCCCAGCAGCGCCAGGGACGCTAGCCAGAAAAAGGCCCTGGTGTCGCTGATGCCGAGGATGAGATTGTCGACGCGGGCCAGCAGAGACACGGCCACCAGCATTGTGAAGTAGGCGAACAGGTGGAACTGCGTCACGGCCACCACCGCTAGAGAAGCCACGCTCAGGGCCATGATGAAATAGCCCATATCGGACTGAAAGCCCAGCAAAATGACCCGACGCAGCAGGGGCCAACAGAGGGTGATGGCGGCCGCCCCCGCGATCGCGAGCACCACGCTAACCGCCCAGGCCGCTGGCCCCGCCGCGCGGTCGTGCAAGAACCCGCCGTAGGTGGCGTGGGCTACCACCATGAGGGTCCAGGAGAGCCAGTGAACCTTAATCAGGGTGCGCAGTGAGCGGTCTTGTTCCATGGCGATCGCGCCTCAGCCGCAGCTACAGGTTGGTGGAAATGGCCTGTACGGGACAGGTGGGTACGCACTGCTCGCAGACAATACAGCGCGATCGCGCAAACGTCAGCCGGTAGGTTTCCCCATCGAGGGAGAGGGCGCGGGTGGGGCAGACCCCTGTACACAGCCCGCAGTGGACGCAGAGGTCCTCGTCTACAACAATTTCGCCACTGGCCCCAGAGACCTCAATGCCCTGGATTTCGAGCCAGTCGACAGCGTCGTTGAGCCGATCGATATCGCCGGACAGCTCAACCACCAGCGTACCCACCTGGTTGGGGGCCACCTGGGCGCGAATGATATTGGCGGCAATGTCAAAGTCTTTGGCCAGCCTGTAGGTAATCGGCATGTGCACCGACCGCTTGGGGAAAATCAGCTTGACCCGTTTTTTCATCGCCGACTCCACACCCCAATTCTTTTACACTAAAACCAGTGGGCTGCTTTTATCCTAACTGGCCCAACCGAGACATTGAGCGACCCAAGCGGTTCCACTGCCCTAGTCTAGCCAAGCAAACCCCTCCTCCCATGCCAGAAAACCTGCCCCTAACCCAAGATACTCCCCCCAGTCGTGCCCGCAACCTGGTGGTGGCGGTGGCCGCTGTTGTGCTGGCGGTGGCCCTGTTTTTGGGCATTCGCACCCAGTCGGCGATGCCTTCTCTCGGTGATCTGGCGGCCAGTGCCGTGCCTTACGAAGAGGCCCAAACCAACGGTAAGCCAACCCTGCTGGAGTTTTACGCCAACTGGTGCACCACCTGCCAGGCGATGGCCGCCGATATGGCTGACCTGCGGGAGACCTACGGCGATCGCGTCAACTTTGTCATGCTCAACATTGACAACAACAAGTGGCTGCCCGAAATGCTGGCCTACCGGGTGGAGGGCATTCCCCACTTTGTCTACTCAGGCGCCGACGGCAGCCCGATCGCGGTGGCCATTGGCGAGCAGCCGCGCCAGATTCTCAGCGAAAACCTCGATGCGCTGATTGCCCAGGCCCCCCTGCCCCATCAGCAAAACTTTGGCCGCCTGTCGGCGATCGAAGGGGATGTGCTATCGCGCCAGCGGGCCGTCAACGACGACCCCCGCGCCCACGGCAGCGCCGTGGTGAACTGAGTCGGCAGTTTGTGGTTTGTCAGGCTAAAGATGATGGGGCAGTAGGGTTTCAGGTGTTGGGTTTCAGGTACAGGCCTGGCCTTATACCGTGAACCGTGAACCGTATACCCTGACCCGTAGATCCCGTCATTTTTTGGCTTACCACCAGCTGTAACCTGACCCCCTAGACCTGACACCTGACACCTAACACCTACCCCCCCCGAGAGACCTTAACCGCAACCAACCAGCGCTAGATCGCCGCCATCGCTGCCGACTGGCTGGCCAGATCGGGAAAAACATCGCGCACCGCCGGGTGGACGAGTTTACCGGCAGACACGTTGAGCCCGCCCTGCAAACCGCAATCGCTCGCCAGGGCCTCCATCCCCTGGTTGGCCAGCTTGAGCACGTAGGGCAGGGTGGCGTTGTTGAGCGCCTGGGTGGCGGTCCAGGGTACCGCGCCGGGCATGTTGGGCACGCCAAAATGCACGACCCCCTGCTCCACATAGGTGGGCTGGCTGTGGGAGGTGGGGCGCAGGGTTTCGATACAGCCGCCCTGGTCCACCGCGACATCAATAATTACCGAACCAGGGCGCATTTGGGCGACCAGATCCTTAGCTACCAGGGTGGGAGCCTTACGGCCGGGCACCAGCACCGCCCCAATCAGCAGATCGGCCTGGGGGACACTGGTGGCAATCTGGGCTGAGCTGCTGTAGAGCAGCTCCACCCGAGAACCAAATAGGGTTTCCAGGTAGGCCAGCCGCTCGACATTGAGGTCGATAATCTGCACCCTGGCCCCCAGGCCAACGGCCATCTTGGCGGCTTCGGTGCCGACCACGCCGCCGCCCAAAATCACCACGGTGCCTGGAGAAACGCCGGGCATACCCCCCAGCAGCACCCCGCGTCCCCCCTGCTGGCGCTCCAGGTAGCGGGCCCCAAACTGCACCGACAGCCGCCCGGCGATGATGCTCATGGGGGTGAGCAGGGGCAGGCGACCGTCGGGGGCGACCACCGTTTCGTAGGCGATCGCCTCGATGCCGCTCTGGATCAGCGCCTCGGTCAGCGATCGCTCCGCCGCCAGGTGCAGGTAGGTAAACAAAATCAGATCGGAGCGAAAGTACCCATACTCCGAGGGCTGGGGTTCCTTAACCTTGACTACCATCTCCTGGGCCCAGGCCTTGGCGGCCTCGGTGACCAGGCTGGCCCCCGCTTTTTGGTAGTCGTCATCGCCAAAGCCGGACCCCGCTCCGGCCCCCGTCTGCACGAACACCTGGTGTCCCTGCTGGCAAAGGCTCTGCACTGCCGCCGGGGTAAGGCCAACGCGAAACTCCTGGTCCTTGATTTCCTTGGGTAGCCCGATGCGCATAGGGGTGCCTGAATAGAGAATGGAGTAGTTCCATCCTACTAAACCCGAAGCAGTCAGACGGTATCAGTGCTGAGGGTTGCGGCTCAAAACTGGCTCAGCCCAACCCTCGATTCCCATAGCCAACTAAGGCTAAATTAACCCAGCCTGCTCAACCGACGGGCTGAGGCAGATAGAGCGTGAAACAACTGCCCTCGCCCACCTGGGAGGTCAGGGTAATGGTGCCGCCGTGCATTCTGGCGATGCGCTGCGACAGGTGCAGCCCCAGGCCGTGGCCAGAGCGGGCCTGGTTGCCCTGGCGGAACCACTCAAACACCGCCTGCTGCTCGGCCTCGGGAACGCCAATGCCGGTATCGGCGACGCTGACCCATACCCAGGCAGAGCCACTGACACCGGGTATATCGACGCCAGCGGGCAGATGGGAGGTGGTGCCCAGAGTGGTGGTCACGCTGCCGGAGTCGGTAAATTTGATGGCGTTGCCAATCAGGTTGGTAATCACCCGCCGCAGTTCCAGGTGGTCTCCCAGCACGGTGAATACTTCGCTCTCCACCGTCATAGGTTCCCTGTCAATGGTTTCTGCGACAGTCTCTGCCACAGTCGTGGGGGAAGAGTAGTTGGCCTGAGGGCCGGAAGGCAGGTCGCGATCGCCAGGGGCAGGCCCCAGGCGATCAACTCGGTCGGAGCGGCACAGTAGACAGGCGAGGTCTTTCTCCGCCGCCATCGGGGCCAGCTCCATGACCACGGTTTCGGTCAGCTTAAACAGGTCGACCGGCGACAGAGTCAGGGCCTTATGCCCCGCCTCGTGGCGGTACACCTCAAGCAGGGTATTCACCATACTGAGCAGGTGGCGGTTGCTGTCCACGATGGTGGCGAGGGCATGCTTGCCGTCGTCGGGCATGGGGCCAAAGGCATCGTTCTGGCACAGCTTGAGCATGCGGTTGGCCGCCACCAGGGGGGTGCGCAGGTCGTGGGTGAGGCGGGCGACAAAGTCGTCGCGCTGGCGAAGCATGGCGGACTGGGCGTCAATGCTGCGCTTGAGCCGAAGCAGCGATCGCACCCTTGCCCGCAGTTCGTTGACATCCACGGGTTTGCGAATAAAGTCGTCAGCCCCCGCATCCAGCCCCTGCACCAGACTCGATTGGTCGTGGGCCGTAATCAGCAGGATGGGAATATAGGGCAGGTTGGGATTGTCGCGAATGCGCTGGGTAACCGCATAGCCATCAAGCCCTGGCATCATCACATCGAGCAAAATCAGATCGGGCGGGATGTCTGCCACCACCTCCAGGGCTGCATGGCCACTCTCCACGCAGGTAATGTGGTACTCAGGGTCATCCAAAATAGACTCGATCAAAAACAAATTGTCCGGAGAATCGTCTACGGCCAGAATTGCATAGAGTTCATTGGAAGGATCCGGAGACATTATTCAGTTCAAAACCATGCGGTGCGGTGCTCTCTATACCTATGGTATCGATAACTTACGATACCGAAACTCCACAGCTACCGGAGACTTGATGATCCCAGCGGTATTCCGTAGCCAAAAGGCGAGAACCTAACCTTAGAAATGCCATAGTCCCTGGGCCTCAACCTCTATCGAAGGATACATTCCTCTCTATGGTCAGAGGTGCCCGGTTCTATGAACCTAGCTGAGGGTAAACAGCTCCAGGGTTTGGGCTCTACCGCGCAGGCTGTGACGACCCACCGATCGCAGCGGAAACGCCCCGGCCTGCCGCTGGGTGGTTTCGCTGACCAGCAGCCCGTGGCCCAGGGTTTTGGTCAGGGCTTCCAGCCGGGCGGCCACATTCACCGTGTCGCCAATCACCGTAAACTCCAGCCGGCCAACCGTGCCCAGGCAGCCGGCCACCACCGGCCCCGAATGGACCCCTATTCCCATCGCCAGGGGTGAGATCTGCTGGACCTCCCGCACCATTGCCGTGGCCGCTGTCAGGGCGCTGCAGGCGTGGTTCTCAAGCGGGTCGGGGGCTCCAAACACCGCCAGCATGCCGTCGCCCATAAATTTATCAACCCAGCCCCCTTGGCGTTCCACAATCGTGGCCAGCACCCCCTGGTAGCGATCGAGAAAATCGAGCGCAGCCTGGGGCTCCAGGGACTCGGCAAAGTGCGTGAACTGCCGCAGGTCGGTCACCACAATGGTCACCTGGCACTTCTGCGGCTGTTGCAGCAGGTCCAGGGGCGACTCAAAGGCAGCTTCAACCACAGTTTTGGGCAAAAACTGGGCCATCAGAACCCGGCCCGATTCATTCTTGACGTGGCGGCGCACGATCACCGCCATCCGCATACCCAAAAAGCCGGTGCCCAAAACGGTAATCCCGGCAAACAGCGCCAGGGCTGGGTTGAGCTGAAACAGCACGGCTCCATAGGCAAAGTTGACCAGGGCCAGCAGCGACGTGAGTAGGGCGGCCCGACGGCTCAGGCGCAGCCCCCCGGAGATGGCCACCAAACTGCAAAAGGCGACCACATTGGTCAAGATCAGCGGCTGGGTTTCCCCCAGCACGCGCCAGATGTTGGTGATAAACGCCCACAGCAACAGATTGTCAAAGATGGGAATAATCACCTGCCAGCGCTGCAGCGCTTCCATGGAGAGGCCTTGCCGCAGAATAACCACCAGCCCCAGGGCAAACAGATTGGCGCAGGTGCTGATAATGACAACCGTAGGGGGCACATGGTCTTTGCCCAGCAGCGCCTGCGGAAACAAAAACACCGCTATATCCAGCAGCAGGGAGATAAATAACACTCCCGCCCGCACATAGGATAGCTGGAGCTCGTTGCGGTGGGCCTCCTGGGATACCACCTGATTGAGGGCAGCTTGAAGGGTGACGCGGCGGGACGATCGATTGAGAGCGGTTGTGCCGGGCGGGCTTTGAAACGTCATCTCCGGGGACAGGTGATGGGCAGTTCAGCGGCGATGTCCCTGACAGTGAGCGGTGAGGGGTAGCGGTGAAGGGTAGCGGTGCTGCAAGCAAGCGCCTGACCATTTCTTGTATTAAACCATGGCCGCTTGTGCTCTCCCCTGAGACCCAGGAGCTGTCAGCCCCGTAGAGCCAGGCGGCAAACGACCGTTGGGCCTTTCCGGCCTGGAATAGCCTGGGTTTGGCATCAGGCCTGGGTTAGCGCCTGGATAAAGTCGGCGGTCAAGTCCGTCACTCGGCTGACCACGGCGTCGGCCCCAGCCCTTTGCAGCCCATCGCGATAGGCCTGTCGGTAGGGCTCCTCTGCGGCGACAACGTGGGGAGGTAGCACCCCAATCCCCAGCCACCGGCCTGGGGCATCCAGGGTTTTAGCCTGCACCACCGTCTGCATATCGGCAACGGTGTCACCCGCGTAGACAATGGGCAGGTCGGTGGGCAGCGAAGCTTGCTGAACCAAGCGGTTGACCACGGCGACCAGGCCAGTGGGGTCGGGTTTGCCGGGGGCATCTTCCATCGCCACCAGCACCGGGTCGTGTAGCCCCAGGCGGCGCTCCAGCACAAAGTTGGCCGAGCCTCGGGTCGCGCCGCTAAAGAACCCCCAGGCCACGCGATCGCGCGTCAGGGATTCAAAGTAGGCTTTTTCAACCAGCAGTGGTTCCTGGGTAATGTAGCCCGTCCACTGGTCGGGGTCCTCAGGGTTTGGGCCGCGATAGCGACGTTGGAAAAAATCCACGATCGCCTCGTAGCTGAGGGCTACCGCCTCCCGCCGCTGCCCCTGGGCTTCGAAGTAGCGGTAGACCAGCTCCTGGGACCCTTCCCAGTCGTTATTCCAAATCCCCTCCCCCTTCAGACGGTCAATGTCCTCACTGGAGGGGCGGTACTGGCCCTGGGTAAACGCCTCCACTGTATCGGCCAGGGCCCGGCGATAGGAGTTGCCCACATCCCGCAGTACGCCGTCGATATCAAACACCGCGATCGCGAGGGGGGCCGCCAAAAAAGTCATAGACTGCACACTTGGGGTAGAGCTGGGGGTAGAGCTGAAGGAAATGAGGTGATAGGATTATAGACTGTAGTATTTTTTTGAATTGCAGCGGAGGTCTACTTGTCCAGATTTGTCCTAAAAGTACTCTGGCTAGAAAATGACGTTGCGCTGGCGGTTGATCAGGTGGTAGGTAAGGGCACCAGCCCGCTCACCTCTTATTTCTTCTGGCCCCGCAACGATGCCTGGGAACAAATGAAAACCGAGCTAGAGGGAAAGCCCTGGATTGAAGAGGAGGAGCGGGTTGAAATTCTCAACCAGGCTACCGAAATCATCAACTATTGGCAGGAAGAAGGTAAGGGTAAGCCCCTCACCGAAGCTCAAGATCGCTTCCCCGAGATTACCTTTACCGGTAGTTCGTGATAGCTGGCCCAGGCCGCAGGGGATACCCCCGCAGTCGAGGTTCCATCCATGCTCCCTACGCAATGCCCCAAGGGGGGCACTGGCCCCAGTAAAAAGCCCGCAGCCCTGGTTCTGACTAGAGCTGTGGGCTTTTTAGATAGGCAGAATCAACCCCAAGCAGATTCCGTCTGAACCTGGTCAGGGACGAGCTACTTCAGCCCGCCGGCCGCCTGGAGGCGAGCCCGCGCCCGCTTCAAACCCTGGCGGGCCTGAATGGTGGCCTGCTTGTCCTCAGGGTCAACCTGGCTCAGACGAGTTTCGGCTTCCTGGTAGGCCGTCTGGGCCTTGGCCGCATCGATGGCGTCGCCGCGCTCAGCGCCGTTGACCAGAATGATCACTTCGTTGCTGTCCACTTCGGCAAAGCCGCCCATCAGGGCAATGGGCACCCACTCTTTGTCGGATCTAACCCGCATCACGCCCACATCGAGGGCGGTCAGAAGCGGAGCGTGGCCAGCCAAAATGCCCAACTGACCAGTGGTGCTGGGCAGAATCACCTCTTCTGCCTCGGAGTCCCAGACGGTTTTGTCTGGGGCAATTACACGAACGGTTAATGCCATAGCAAGGATGAAATAGGAACGATTACACGGGGTTGGGGGGAGACAGCTCGCCTCCCCCCAACGGGCCAAACTACTTCTCAGCCTTGAGCTTTTCAGCGGCTTCCAGGACTTCTTCAATGCCGCCCTTGAGGTAGAAGCACTGCTCAGGGATGTCATCTAGCTCGCCAGAGAGAATCTGGTTGAAGGCGCGGATGTTGTCTTCTAGAGATACGTACTTGCCGGGGGCACCGGTGAAGACCTCAGCCACAAAGAAGGGCTGGGAGAGGAAACGCTCGATTTTGCGGGCGCGGGCAACCACCAGTCGGTCGTCCTCAGACAGTTCGTCCAGACCCAGAATGGCGATGATGTCCTGCAGCTCTTTGTAGCGCTGGAGGGTAGACTGCACCGCGCGGGCCGTCTTGTAGTGCTCTTCGCCCACTACGCTGGGCTGGAGCATGGTGGAAGCCGAGTCCAGGGGGTCTACAGCCGGGTAGATGCCCTTGGAGGCCAGGGCCCGAGACAGAACGGTGGTGGCGTCGAGGTGGGCAAAGGTGGTGGCCGGAGCGGGGTCGGTGAGGTCGTCCGCCGGCACGTACACCGCCTGAATGGAGGTGATTGAGCCCTCGAGGGTGGAGGTGATGCGCTCCTGCAGGTCACCCATGTCGGTACCCAGGGTGGGCTGGTAGCCCACAGCGGAGGGCATGCGGCCCAGCAGCGCCGACACCTCGGAACCCGCCTGCACAAACCGGAAGATGTTGTCGATGAATAGCAGCACGTCCTGCTTGTTGACATCGCGGAAGTATTCGGCCATGGTCAGCGCCGAAAGGGCGACCCGCATACGGGCCCCGGGGGGTTCGTTCATCTGACCGTAGACCAGGGCTACCTTCGACTTGCTGAGGTCGTCGGCGTTGATCACGCCCGATTCGATAAATTCGTTGTAGAGGTCGTTGCCCTCGCGGGTGCGCTCACCCACGCCGCCAAACACGGATACACCGCCGTGCTCTTTGGCGATGTTGTTGATCAGTTCCTGAATCAGTACGGTTTTGCCGACGCCAGCCCCGCCAAACAGGCCGACTTTGCCGCCGCGACGGTAGGGGGCCAGCAGGTCGATCACTTTGATGCCGGTTTCAAACACCGTGGGCTGGGTTTCCAGCTCGGTGAACTTGGGCGCTGACCGGTGGATGGGGGAGGTGGTGTCAACGTTGACAGGGCCTTTTTCGTCGACCGGTTCACCCAGCACGTTGAAGATGCGTCCCAGGGTGGGCGCACCGACGGGCACGCTGATGGGGGAGCCGGTGTCTTCGGCTTTCATTCCTCGCACCAGACCGTCGGTGGAGCTCATGGATACGGCCCGCACCTGGGAGTCGCCGAGAAGCTGCTGTACTTCGCAGGTGACGGAAACGTCTTCGCCAGCGGGGTTGGTGCCCTGAATTTTGAGGGCGTTGTAGATTTTGGGCATCTCGCCCGCCGGAAACTTGATGTCTACGACCGGACCAATGACTTGCGTGACGTAACCAACGTTTGTTTTTTCTGCTGTGGTGACCATGCCTTGCGCCTATCTCGTATGATCAGCTGTTTCAGGCGCTTTATTGATTACTGTTACGTTTTAAAGCGCCATCATTCAGAGTATCACTAGAGCGTGACAGCCTACGACGATTGCGCTGATTTATCTACTCCCCTGAGAATTTACCGGCCTGGCCTGTTTCCTGGGCAACTCAGGCGGCTCTGCCCCTTAACCAAACCATCAGGTTGGAGCCGTAGAATGCCCTGAATCACAACATCAACACCGCCATGACTAAAGCTAAGCTGACCACCCAGGATATAGATCTCAGCGATGCTCGCTACTACATCAACCGCGAGGTGAGCTGGCTGGGGTTTAACGAGCGGGTGCTGCAGGAGGCGCTGGATCTGCGTACCCCGCTGCTGGAGCGGCTAAAGTTTTTGGCGATTTACAGCTCTAACCTGGATGAGTTCTTTATGGTGCGGATCTCCGGGGTGATGGAGCAGGCCGACGCCGGGGTGCACCCGGAGACGCCGGACAAGACCTCGCCCACCAAGCAGCTGGAGATCATGCGATCGCACCTGGTGGACAAAGTGCAACTGCAGCACCAGACCTTTGAGCAGCATCTGCGGCCGGCGCTGACCGAGCACGGCGTGTACCTGGAAAACTACCGCGACCTGACCAAAGAGCAGACTTTCTACCTGCGCGACTACTTTGAGAAGCGCATTTTTCCGGTGCTGACCCCGCTCAGCGTTGACCCGTCGCACCCGTTTCCCCGGATGTCGAACCTGAGCCTGAACCTGGCGGTGAACGTGGTTGACCCCGAAACCGGGATTGAGCGGTTTGCGCGGGTTAAGGTACCCAGCAGCCTGCCCCGGTTTGTGGGCATGCCCGAGCCCCTGTGCACCTATAAGGGTGACCCCTGCGTCTGGATTGGGGTGCCCCTGGAGCAGGTGATTGCCGAAAACCTGAGCTACCTGTTTCCAGGCATGACGATTGTGGGCCACCACCTGTTTCGCATCACCCGCGATGCTGACTTTCCGGTGTTAGAAGACGAGGCCGACGATCTCTTAATCGCAATAGAAAAGGAGATCAACAAGCGACGGCTGGAGGGCTTTATCTGTCGGTTGGAGCTAGAGAGCACCATGCCCGACGAGGTTAAGGAAGGGCTGATGCGCGAGCTCAGGGTCAGTGGCGATCGCGTCTACGAAATAGACGGACTGCTGAACCTGAAGGACCTGTTCTTTTTTCTGTCGCTGCCCCTGCCGGAACTAAAGGACAAACCCTGGGTGGCGCTGGTGCCGCCCAAGCTAAAGCCGATCGTAGACCTCGACGAGGACGGCAACAGCAGCTACTCCGAGCATCCTCCCAACATCTTCGCCACCCTGCGGGAGGGCGACATTCTAGTGCACCATCCCTACGAGTCCTTTGCGGCCTCGGTGCAGGAGTTTGTCACCCAGGCGGCCAACGACCCCAAGGTGCTGGCGATCAAAATTACGCTTTACCGCACCTCCGGCGACTCCCCCATCGTCAAGGCGTTGATTGCGGCGGCGGCCAACCGCAAGCAGGTGGTGGCCCTGGTGGAACTCAAGGCCCGCTTTGACGAGGCCAACAACATCGAGTGGGCCAAAAAGCTGGAAGATGCTGGGGTGCACGTGGTCTACGGCATTGTCGGGCTCAAAACCCACACCAAAACCATCCTGGTGGTGCGCGAGGAGGGCAACGAGATTCGCCGCTACGTGCACATTGGCACCGGCAACTACAACCCCAAAACCTCCAAGCTTTACACCGATCTGGGGCTGTTTAGCTGTCGGGAGGAGTTGGGGGCTGACCTGAGCGACCTGTTCAACTTCTTGACCGGCTACTCGCGGCAAAAAGCCTACCGCAAACTGCTGGTGGCTCCGCTGACCCTGCGCGATCGCATGGAGGCCCTGATCCACCGCGAGATTGACCACGCCCAGGGCGGTGGTCAGGGCAAAATTGTTGCCAAGATGAACTCTCTGGTCGACTACGCCATGATCAAACTGCTCTACCAGGCCTCCCAGGCGGGTGTGGAGGTGGATCTAATTGTGCGCGGCATCTGCTGCCTGCGGCCTGGGCTGCCCGGCGTCAGCGACAACATTCGGGTGATTAGCGTCATCGGTGCGTTCTTAGAGCACTCGCGCATCTTTTGCTTCCACAACAATGGCCAGCCCGAGTACTACATCGGCAGCGCCGACTGGATGACCCGCAACCTCGATCGCCGGGTTGAGGCGGTGGTGCCGATCGAAGATCCGGCCCTGGTGAGCGAGCTGCAAACCATTCTCGACACCCTGCTGGACGACAATCGCCAGGCCTGGGAGATGGCGGCTGACGGCACCTTTACCCAGCGTCGCCCCCGCGATGGGGAGGCGGAGCGGGGCACCCACGGGGTGTTGAAAACCTACTTTCTCAGGCGCGATCGCGGGTGACGGTAGGGACGTAGCCTCTGGAGAGGTCCAGAGGCTACCATCCAGTCCCGCCTAGCCTCTGGACCCAGCGGCCCGACGCGGAGCGCTGGGCTTGCCGCCGCCACTGCGGCGTCGCCGAGAGGGCTGACGGCGGGGCTTGCCGGGGGCCGCTGCGGCGTTGACCTGGGCGGTATCGGCGGAGAAGGAGGGCTCGTAGCCCGCCACCACATCCTGGGGGATGGGCTGCTTCAGCAGGCGCTCAATGTTCACCAGCAGGGGCAGTTCGTCGTCGCAGATCAGCGACACGGCGCGGCCTTCGTTGCCCGCCCGGCCGGTGCGGCCGATGCGGTGGACGTAGTCCTCGGCCACATTGGGCAGCTCGAAGTTGACCACGTAGGGCAGCTGGTCGATGTCGATGCCGCGCGACGCCACATCGGTGGCCACCAGCACCCGCACTTTGCCCTGCTTGAAGTCGCTCAGGGCGCGAGCCCGGGCGGCCTGGGTTTTGTTGCCGTGGATGGCGGCGGTCTTGAGGCCGTCCTTGGCCAGCTGTTCGGCCAGGCGGTTGGCCCCGTGTTTGGTGCGGGTAAACACCAGCACCTGCTGCCAGCCGTGGAAGCCAATCATGTGGGAGAGCAGCTCCCGCTTGCGGTGGCGATCGACGGGGTGCACCACCTGCTCCACCCGCTCGGCGGCGGTGTTGCGGGGGGCGACCTCGATCTGCACCGGATCGTTCAGCAGGCTGTGGGCCAGCTGCTGAATGGGTTTGGAGAAGGTGGCAGAGAACATCAGGGTCTGGCGCTCGTCGGGCAGACGACCCATGATTTTGCGAATGTCGTGGATGAAGCCCATGTCCAGCATGCGATCGCACTCATCCAGCACCAGAATTTCCACGGCGCTGAGATCGACGGTGCCCTGGCTGAGGTGGTCGAGCAGGCGACCGGGGGTGGCAATTAAAATATCGATGCCCTGTCGCAGCTGGCGAACCTGGCCCCCAAAGCTGACGCCACCGTAGACCATCGCCGCCCGAAACGGCATGTGCTTGCCGTAGGTGATGACGCTCTCGCCCACCTGCACCGCTAGTTCGCGGGTGGGGGTGAGCACCAGGGCGCGGGGCATGCGCTTGCCGTTGCTGCGGGTTTCGGCCAGCCGCTGCAACAGCGGTAGGGTAAACCCGGCGGTTTTGCCGGTGCCCGTTTGGGCGCTGGCCAGAATGTCTCGCCCCTGCAGAATGGCGGGGATCGCCTGCTGCTGAATCGGCGTGGGCGTGCTGTAGCCCTGGTCGGCAACAGCGCGAAGTAAACCGGTCGTCAGACCGAGTTGATCGAATGTCATGAAGTTGTAGCTCCTAGTGGTGCCCCTAATCCCAAATCAGCTTGGGCCCAGTCTAAGAGCAGTGAATGGGATTGAAAGAATGGCTGCTAAGCAAATTCCGTTGGCCAGCGCAGACCGGATGGCTGGCGAAGCTACATCCTAGCAGATAAACCAGAGAAGTTTAGCGCTGGGTCGCCAGGTCCGGAGTCCTGGGGTTTCCCGGCTCAGCATCTGAGGGGCAAATGTTAGACTGCTGTCAATCAAGTTTCTCCCGGCGATCGCCCATGACCCCAGCTCGCCCTGCCCCAGCCCTGTCCCTCTACGCCGCCGACTACCTCCGCTGGCTGGAAGCCACAGCCGACGCGCTCAAGCGTGGGGACTACGGAGCGATCGACTGGGCCAACGTGATTGAAGAACTAGAGGATATGGGGCGACGGGAGCGGCAAAGCCTGAAAAGTAACCTGGTGATCTTGCTTCTGCACTTGCTGAAATGGCAGTTTCAGCCCGATAGACAAAGCAATAGTTGGAAGGCCAGTATTGTTGAACATCGCCAGCGCTTGGAGGATAGCGTAGAGACATCTCCTAGCCTCAAGCCTTACCTGGGGACTGTGCTCCCTAAAGCCTACGCTGATGCTGTAGAACGGGCAGCGGCAGAAACGGGTCTACCTGAGGTTGCCTTCCCTCCAGACTGCCCCTACGCCGTTAGCCAAATTATGGCCAAAGGGTTTTTGCCGTGAGCGTGTTATGGAACGCCAGGTATAGCCATAGTTAATTAGCTTAAGACCTTTAGGAATCTGAGCAACGTTTGAACGTTCAAACGTTTTTAGGGAACCTGTCCTAACCAGACTGGCTACGGCTATAGAACAAAGCAGCGATCGCCCGGGTCGTAGGACTGTAACTGGGGGCGATCGCCCTCCTCCACGGGCCTGTACCCCAGCCGCTCCAGCAGACGGATGCTCCGCCAGTTCATGGGGTGCACCGCGGCCCACCATTCGGTGCCGGGGGCAGCGGTGGCGAGGTAATTGTGCCACCAGAGCATCGCCTCAAAGGCCAGGCCTTTGCCCCACCAGGCCTCGCCTAGCAGGTAGGCGACCTCGCCCCAGCCGTCGTAGGCGGTGGCTTCAAGGCGGCCAATGGCCGGGGATGGGGGCTGTTTTAATCGGATCGCCACGTTGAACCACCTTTCCTGGGATAGGGAGGATGGCACCGGGCCGTTGGCCCGGGCGGCGTACTCTGCCCTCAGATCTGCCAGGGTGGGTAGATTGCCCTGGGGCTCGATCCAGGCGAGCACGGCGGGGGTGGCCAAAATGGGCCAGAGTTCTTCGGCATGGGCCGCCGTGAGCGGCTCAAACAGGAGATGCTGACTCTGCATAGGGTTCCTTCTACTAGCCGACTGCCCCGCTGATCGGGTTCCTTGGCCCTGTCAACGCACCTGGGGGTTACCACTGCCTGCGGTAGTGGTGCTCGACGTAGCGCTTGATCTGGCGGGCCATCCGGCGAATGCCCTCCTTTTCGTCGCGGCGAATGAAGGGCAAAAAGGCGCGGGAGAGGAAGCCCGAGATGCGCTCCTGGTGAATATATTTGGTGCGGTTGGGGCCGACGTCTTCGAGTTCAAAGACGTGCTCACTCTTGAAGCCGGGGCCGATGGAAATCCACCGCAGGCAGTGGTTGGGCTGCACCACCAGCACCCGGGGCTGAAACTCGGTTTCGTCTTCGCCCTCCAGGCGACGCAGGGCGAGGAAAATTTCGCCGCCGGGACGGATGGGCAGGTTGGGATCGCAGTCGTACAGAAAGGTGTTCCAGCGGTGCCATTCTTCTTTGCGGACGAGGGCATCCCAAACGGCAAAGCGGGGCGCGTTGATGGTAACTTCGCTGTAAAAGCTGGGCATGGCAGTTGAGGGGGTTAGCCAGAAACCGTGCATAGGTAACAGACGCTACTGCTATCTTCACACACACTGAGGGTACCCAGTGAAAGGCGAGTCCCGTTGATTCAGAGACCAGGTCGCTTACACTGGTTGATTAGTCTTTAACTATGCCCTCCGCAGGGCATGTCTGTTTCCCTGGCGCGATCGCCCAAAGGTTTTCCATGGCAACTCTCACCCCCAACCCCAGTTACAGTCTCAGTCTACGGCTCAAGCTGCCCAACAAAACCGGCATGCTGGCACGGGTGACCCAGGCCATTGCCGAGGCGGGCGGCAACCTGGGCGACTTTGAGCTGATCAGCCGCAGCCGCTACGACATGGTGCGGGTGCTGCACGTCGATGCCTCTGGGGAAGACCACGTCGAAGACATCATTGCGGCGGTCAAAACCGTGGCGGAGGTTGAGATTCTGGAGATCTGCGATCGCACCTTCGCCATCCACGAGGGCGGCAAGATCAGCGTTGAGAGCAAGCTCCAGCTGCACAGCCAGGACGACCTGGCCATGGCCTACACCCCCGGCGTGGGGCGGGTGTGTGTGGAAATTGCCGAGCACCCCGATCGCGTCTTTGATCTCACCATCAAGGGCAACACCGTGGCGATCGTCACCGATGGCAGTGCGGTACTGGGGTTGGGGAACCTGGGGCCAGCGGCTGCTTTGCCGGTGATGGAGGGCAAGGCGCTCCTGTTTAAGAAGTTCGCCGGGCTGGATGCGTTTCCCATCTGCCTCGACACCCAGGATACCGATGCGATCGTTACGGCGGTGAAGCAGCTCGCTCCGGTGTTTGGCGGCGTCAACCTGGAGGACATCAGTGCCCCCCGCTGCTTTGAGATCGAGGCACGGCTGCGCAAAGAGCTGGATATTCCGGTGTTTCACGACGACCAGCACGGCACCGCCATTGTCACCCTGGCGGCGCTGATCAACGCCCTCAAGCTAGTGAACAAATCCCTCACCCAGGTCAAGGTGGTGATCAACGGGGCCGGGGCGGCGGGGGTGGCGATCGCCAAGCTGCTGCAAAAAGCCGGGGCTACCGCGATCGTGCTGTGCGATTCGAGGGGTATTCTCAGCCACAGCCGCGACGACTTGAACCCCCAAAAGCTCGAATTTGCCGTTGAGGAGTCGGGCACCCTGGCCGACGCCATGGTGGGGGCCGACATCTTTTTGGGGGTCAGCGCGCCGGGGGTAGTGAGCGTCGAGATGGTGGTCTCGATGGCCGCCGACCCGATTGTGTTTGCCATGGCCAACCCGATCCCCGAAATCCAGCCGGAACTGGTGACGGGCAAGGTGGCGGTGATGGCCACCGGCCGCAGCGACTACCCCAACCAGATCAACAATGTGCTGGCCTTCCCTGGGGTGCTGCGCGGGGCGCTCGACTGCCGGGCCCAGGAGATTACGCCGTCGATGTACCTGGAGGCCGCCTATGCGATCGCGGCCCTGGTCAGCCCCCAGGAACTCGATAGCGAACACATTATTCCGTCGGTCTTTGATGACCGCGTGGCGGCGGCCGTTGCCTCGGCGGTCAAGCATGCCGCCCGTGTGGACGGGGTGGCCAGAAAGTGAGCGGTTGCGGGTTGACCCGCCCCAGGCGTAAGGGCGATCGCGACAAAAAGCCAAACATCGTAGCGCAAAATCTCTAAAAAGCACGTTTTTGCCGCTATTGCCTCCCCTGATTAGGGGGGGCAAATTTGAGGTCGTTATAGTGCCCGCTGTTCAGTCCTGGTTTGCCAAGGCTGAATGTTTCTGTATCGCGAGGAAAACTATGACGCTATCTGCATGTGCAACCTGCAAGAATGCTGCCGATGGCATTTGCCTACTGGGACAGAGCTATATCGATGTCTATCAAGCCGTTCAAACCATTGCCGATGAGTCCGATCGAGAAAAGATCGCGCTCCTGCTGGCCTGTTGTTCGTTTTGGGAGGAGTCGGAACTGTCGAAGCTGATCAGCTGCGAGGTGACGCTGAGTCAGCACGCCTGGAGCCGGATTGCCTACATCAAGCTGCAGGAGGCTGACCAGGAAATGTTTGCCGGGTTAGTGAATGTGGCCCGTGATGTGGTGCATAACTACGGCATGTATCCGGGACAGTCCATTGCTGGCGAACCCCCCGCTGCGGCCGTTGAGCCATCCCCAGCGGAGCCCCCCGCCCTGGAGCATAGCCCTGCGGCGGTGGAGTCCGTTGTGACCGCGGAGCCCCCCACGGCGGCCCCGGAGCCGGTGGTTACTGCTGCCGAGGATAGCCCTGCCGATCTGGCTGCACCGCCCGTGGAGGAGCAGCCGGAGGCTGAGGTCATTCCTGAGCCCGTCTCGGCTGACGATGGGAGTGATAGCGAGGCTGAGCCCCCTGCGGCGGCCGAGAATGTTGACGATGGGAGTGATAGCGAGGCTGAGCTCCCTGCGGCGGCGGAGAGTGCTGACGATCTGGCGGAGGCTGCGCCAGTAGTTCATCAGCCGGCACAAGATCCCGTTGAGCAGGCTATGCAAGAACTCTGGACGCTGGCGATCGCCTCGTCCAAGCCGTCACCCTCCGCAGAGGCCCCTAGCCTGCAATGGGGCCGGGGTTCCGGCCGGATTACCGCAGAGGCTGAAGGGGCCGCGCACCTTGCTCCGGCCCCTCATCAAGGGTTTCAGCGGGAGTCTCTGCCGGGCATTGCCTAGTTTTGCCCCCAGGCAGTGGGCCAGTCCTAACCCAGGATTAGGCGATCGCCGCGGCCACTGAACGATCACATGGACTAACTACTAATCGAGTCGTCAAAATTTGGCGACTCGATTTACGTAAATATTATTGTCAACTTATTACCGCGCATCAAGAAGACTTTCAAGAAAATCAACTTGCCTGACTTTTATTTTGCAAAATGTTGCTGAAAAAGACTTGTATGGCCGCACTTATTCCTTTTTTGGGCCCAGCTACCCTGCCAATGAGGACAATAATCTATTTTTCCTGCCTGGGGGAGGTGAGATGACTTTTTGATCAGGGGTTTCACCCCTTACAGCTAGGGACTGTTGATCTCCTTGCCACTGCCTATCAATCCAGGAATCATGGTGGAAGCCACTGGGCAGGGCAGCATCCTTTTCTTCAAACCTTTTACCCTCGCGTCAAATGGCTGAGACGGAAGCAGCGTTTGCCTGGTTATTGCGGCTAACCCTTAATCCTAATTTTTTCTGCGGAGACGGCTATGACTTTTAAGCAAGAGATTCAAAAAGTCGACATCGACACCTATTTCAGTGACGTTGATGACCATGTCAAGGTAATTGATCAACCCGTTCCTATCCCTCCGGGCAGTTCAGCTTTACCATCCCTGAAGCAACTGCTAATTACCCCCGCCAGGGCCGGAGAATCGGTGCTCAAACCTTACCGCAACGAGCGATCGATGCTAACCAGAGACCGAAATTTTAGCTCCTTTGAACTCGAAACAGCCTATGGAGCGGTCTGCAAACTGCGAGATCGGCTGCAAACCCCCGCTCCGTCCAAAGCTGAACCGTCACCTCCCTTGGAGGTGAAAATCCCAAACCCGTCAGCGGCCAACTGGATTGCGCCCGCCTTGGGGGTCTCGGTTTTCCTGGGGGCCGCCGCCGTGGCCGTCGACACCGCGTGGCCATCGGTCACCGCCTGCTGGGCTGAACAATGTTATGGGACCTGGCAGGGGCAACTCGGTGAGATGGTGCAATCCCTGCCCGAGCGAGTGAACGCCAGCCCTTTGACCCCCAAGCGTCTGCCTACCCCTTCGGCGGATCAGCAGCACTTCAGCGAGGGCCTAAAGTACGCCAAGGCAGCCGCAGAGCTAACCCAGCAGGCCCAAACCAGCCAGGAATGGCAACAGGTGGTGCATCTCTGGCAACTGGCGATCAAAACCATCGCCTATGTTCCCTCTACCAGCCCCCTTCAGGCTAAGGTTCAAACCAAAAAAGCCCTGTACCTTAACAACCTCGACTATGCGCGGCGGGAGTTGGCCATGGCCCCATTTCGAGCCGGGGTGAGAGCCGCAGAAGCCGCGTCAAAACTGGCTATTGAGGCCGACACGGCGGCAGACTGGCAAGCCGCGGCGACGATGTGGCAGACAGCCCTCGCAGAGATGCAGGCGGTTTCTAGCAGCAATCAGCACTATGCGATCGCTCAGGCCAAACTAGTCGAGTATTCCACCAAATTTGCCTACGCCCAAAAACGCTACCTGGAAAGCGTTGCCCATCCCTAATCGTCCTGGGGCGGGCGATTTTGAGGCGGCAGCTATGGACCCGTTCCCAGCTGCACCAATGCCCAAACACCCATCTACACGGGCGCTGCCGCTGGACCCTAGCTTCAAAAGCCCGATGTTTGGATGCGGTCTAAGGTCGGTAGCTCAGGGCGAAACACTCGGGGGGCGACTTAGGGCCGGTCAGCGTCAGGAGATCGTAGTCAGAGCTCGTGTAATCCAGGGTTTCATAGTACAGAACCACTGCTGAAAGCTTGGGATCGAGTTGATCGATAGCGTCCAGGCAATTGCGATCGGTGAGATTCTGCCGTTCAATAAAGGCCAATTTGGGTCCGTCATCCAGATCAGTAAACACTACAGCTCCCGGCCCATACTCCATATAGCCCCGCCAGGCTAAGGCCAGAATGGTTTGATAGTGCTGGGTCAGACGCTGTAGGGCCAGCTTAGAAATGTTTCTCTGATCCAGTTGGGATTGCTGCACAATCACTGAACTGTAGGGCACAGACTCGCCCACAGGGGGAGCAACATCCTGACTCAGCACAGACCCCGGCAGCGGCACTTCCTCAGGCACCCATACTAGCAACTCACCGGGTTGGCACTGCAAGGCCGCGCAGATGCCTTCTAAACGCTGAGGCGTCAGGCGAGGCATATCATCTGCCTTCCGCAGGCGGTAAACCGAGTTTTCCGTAATGTCCAGGTATTCAGCGAGATCCTTGTTGCGCATGCGCTTTCTCGCCATCACCTCATGTAGCTTCCAGCGAATTGGCATAGGGGTGCAGCAGTACAGGTAAGCCCAAAACCATAAAAGCACCGGGTTGGCACTGCAAGGCCGCGCAGATGCCTTCTAAACGCTGAGGCGTCAGGCGAGGCATATCATCTGCCTTCCGCAGGCGGTAAACCGAGTTTTCCGTAATGTCCAGGTATTCAGCGAGATCCTTGTTGCGCATGCGCTTTCTCGCCATCACCTCATGTAGCTTCCAGCGAATTGGCATAGGGGTGCAGCAGTACAGGTAAGCCCAAAACCATAAAAGCACAAAACCATTAATCTACACTTCACGTAGAATTTTAGACGCAAAGCATTGACAACGCCCTACGCCTCAGGTAGATTAATCGTATTGAGACGTAGGGAGCTGCAAGCCCCCAGTCTTCAGGCCCTAGTGAGGTATCGAAATGAGCAGCAAAAACACCGCCTTAAGCCACCACCCCGACAGCCTGCCGCTGTCTGCACCCCCGGAGCCATTGCCTGGCTCTGGCAAATGGTTGCCGGGGATGCGGTTTTTCAGGAATGGGCACTGGTGGGAAATAGATGGGTACATCAAAGGCCGAGCCAGCAGCTACTACAGATGCAAACCGGCATGTTTTGTAGAAAGTCGTTTCTACACAGAATCTGAAATACAGCAAGCTCTAGATGAGGAGTCAAAAACCATGAGTCAAAAACCACAGGAATACGGCAGCAGAGGCACTGGCAGAATCCTGGTCGAACCCCAACAGAGTACGGTTCTAGTAGCTAACAGTTTTGCTAGAAAGCACAGTGCTAGCAAACCAAAAGCCCGACCTTCCTCCGGCCGCAAAGAACCACTAAAAGTTTTGCTGGTGGGCTCACGCCAAGCCGTTAAACAAACAATCCAATCCCTTCACTTGGCTGGTTTTGCCAGCCTGAGTGAGTGGAGCGATTTTCAAAATCGCTCCAATGGCAAAGAAGTTCTCAGCATTCTAATTCAAAAAGTCTAAGTCTCAGGTCAATATTAGGGGGCAAAATGAAAAAAAATCCTGCTGAATCAACTTTTCTGCTACTTGCCAACTACAGTTTTGAGCCAACGGAGACAAACGTTACCGATATGGTCTTTTGCTGGCTGAGTCTCTACCCAGGTAAATGGGTGGTTGCCGCTATTGTCGAAGCAATTTATCAAGGGCGCTACAAGGTTGAATCAGTCAGCCGTATCCTCAACGCCTGGAACATGAGGGGCTATCCGGTTCACCACTTTGACTATGACTTCGCCGATGTAGTTTGCAAGCAACTTGCCAACTTGGGCACCTATAGCGTAACTAAGTCCAATCAGGAGAAAATCAAGCCAATGCAGCAAATAGAACAGGCCGTTTCAGAACAAAAAATGACCATTCAGGACAGAGAAAAATCAGCCGCTTCCAGTGCTAAGAAAGCATCAGAACTCATGCACAAAAACACGCCAAACCAAAAAATAAGTCAATGTGAACGGCTGGTCATTCACCTCAGTGCTTAACTAACCACGAACTACAGGATTTAGGATCTAGCGACCATGAGCTCATATTACTCAGAGAACCACAGCTACTACCCCAGCGAAGTGACGAATACCACTACGCCAACCTATAATCGCCAGGTGTTTAAACAAAATTCCCCGACTGAAATAGTGATTTTAGAACCTAGCGCATTCACAGAAATTTCAGAGGCTATTCAAGCGTTGAGAAATCAACAAATGGTTGTTCTTAACTTGATGCAGATGGATTTTGAGGAGGCCCAGCGCTGCATCGATTTTTTGGCAGGGGGAATACTCATGTTTGATGGAACTGTCGAAAAGATTGACCAGAAAATTTTCATTTTTGCCCCTCCCAGTGCCGAGATTATTTCGGAAACTCACCAAACTCAGTCCGAAGATTCCTCCTGGGCATCCGCTGAATATCCCAACCAACCTTACTATCGGCAGACCGATACCACTACTCGCCAGGATTACCCCATCTACCAAGTTTCTTAACTCACTTTCAGTTAGGTCAGCAGGCGGCGCGGCATGATTTCTCCAGATTTGATTTCAGGTATCACATTTTGGATCTTTAAGTCTCTTTGGGAAAGTCGTGACGAGACTTACAAGTTACTGAGCCAGCGTCTAAGCCAAAGCATATTTTATGCATCTAAAGAATATCAGGCCAACTATATTGCGAGGCACGGATTTATCAGGCAGGAAGAATTTAGACCGTCCGTATCACTCCCTAAACTCTATGTGTCGCCATCGCTAGTAGATCAGGAAATACCGGCCTCTCCCCGAGCAAAGGCCTCAGTCTGCTATCGAGAAATTGACTACCTGAAAAAACTAAACCTAACCTACGAGAGCGGAGAACTGACTGAGCAGTATAAGCATATAGTCATTAAAGGCGAATCAGGAATTGGCAAGACAACTTTCCTGAAAAAATTAGGATTGGAAGCCTTTAGAACGAAAGAAAACCAGGCGAGTAATGGCTGTATTCCTGTATTTGTCCAGGTAGCTCAATGTCTAAAAGATGAATTTAACCTTCAAACCATGATTGAAGAAGAATTCAAGATATGTGGTTTTCCTGAGTACAAAGATTTTGTCGACTCGGCGTTAAGGCGTGGAAAGTTGCTGATTTTAATCGACGAAATTGACGCTATACCAAATCAATTCAAGGACGGCATTGTTGGCAAAATTAAAAGTTTCTCGGATCTCTATAAAAATAATCGAGTGGTAGTGGCTTGTCGCAAGTCACTCAAGACTCAGGCTTTGACACAGTTCCATACCATTAATATATTAGGGTTCAGCAGTGCCCAAGCTCAAAAATTTATTTTCAAAGCCACCCAAGTTCAAAGTGGAGAAGTGTTACCCGCCTCGGCATGTCAAAAAATTTGGCACCGAATTGGGGAAAATGATAAAGCCACAAAACTTGTTGTTCACAACCCATTTTGTTTAAGTATTGTTCTGTCGCTTTACCAAGATTCAGTCTGTAAACTCTCCGGCCGAACCATACTGTACGAAAAGATTTTGTCAAACCTGCTGGGAACCAGTATTTCGCCAGGTACTTTAAACCTGTTTTGCAAAGGATCAGAGAATTCCATTGAGGCCCGTCTGGGAATTTTATCTGAAATGGCCTATGTTTGCCTCAAGAGTGGTAGGCATTACTTTCACAAAATGGAGATTCAGCGTCTCTACTCAGCCATTGTACAGAAGAGGTCAATTCAGTACGATGCTTCCGACTTTGCGTCTATCAGAGAAGAAAACCTGAATGATTTTATTATCAATGGAGATGAAAGCTTATGCCACTTTGGAAATCCACTAATTCAAAAAATTTTAGTCTCGCATTATTTGATGAACAGTTTGAAAAATCTGGATGAAGCAATTAATCAATTTTTAGATGCTTCTGAGTGGAAAGATGTTTTTATCTTTCTGGCCGGTATGCAAGGCGCTGACTACTTGCTTTCAATTATTCAAAAGCGTGTTTTTTCAAATATCAATACTTCCAGTCTCGCCAGCTTTATGGGTTGGGTTGAGGCTGCCGCAGAAGAGGTGTGCATATCCTCCAATCAAGCCGCCAATCGCTGCTATGTAGCATTTATGGTGCTCGAAATTATTCTGCTATTTGGCGATCGCAGTCATGATCAGGTAGTTATTTCCAGCATCCTTAAGAAAATTAAGGAGTTAATCTCTCTATTGGATCCCGGCTGTCAAATTATTCATTCGCTCAATGCCAAAAATGTGGACATTATGAAACTAGGCTCCAGTCAATATATTGATCCAAAGATAATGAAGGGTTTGTCGTTAGAGCGACTCCTTGATCTGGCTGTCATTCTTTCTGAGAAAGCTCAGGCTTATAAGCTCATAAACCAAAGAAACGCGTTGAAGCTACTGTCCACAATTTCTCGAATCCGCCATCAGTTAGAGGGGAAGACAGTATCAGCCTACCATCGCAAAGTTTGCGAAAGGAATCTGTACAAATTATGGATGACAGCTTTTGGTATGCCTGATACCTTCCCAAGGTTTACGACCGGCGACTTGCAATCCCTCCATTTGTATTGTCGAGGATCATGCTTAATCGTTCACTGCCTCAGGGAAGCTTTTTATGTATCAGGTAAGCTTCAAGATGATGTAGTTCAAACCTTGTTTACAGATCCTGTCGTCAACCTTTCCACTGCAAACCAGTAAGGAGATCAGCCATGAATATTGAAGATTTAACCCAACTTTCCTTTGAGCAACTAGATGAAATCCAACGGCGTGTTAGCACCGCCATCAATGAGAAAAAGATGATGAGGGTTGGGGATTCTGCTAGCGAAATATTAGATTTATTGGCTTCTAACTATGCCGATATCGATCTGTGGGATGTGCTTAATGAACTGGCTTTTAGAAGTGAGATCAAGCTCAACTTGAAACGTAATTTGGTTGACTATGGGGTTCCTTTGGAGATGTCGGGCGAGGTGCAGCTTTCAGGAACTTCTGAACCTCCAGCTTGCAATATCGAATTGCTTCTAGAGAGGCTGAAAACCATTAGAAATGCTGTGTTGCAGCACGACGACTCTCGGTTGCTCTGGCTAACTAATGGAGCAACTCAGAAAACATCAAAACTGTTTGGCAAGGATTTAGCTGAAGTTTTGCAGGAAGCAATAAAAAGGCTGGAAAGACTTCAGGACGTAGAGGGTGAAGACAAAAAAAATGAAAACTTGAATGCTGAGATTATTAAGGTTGACGAGTGGGCAGAGTTTAAGCTGGGCATTTCCCTCCTATACGGCACCCTAACGGTAATTAATCCATTTTCCTGTCGGGAAAATCAGGCAAAGGAGAACCCTCGCATATCCCAACGGGCTCCTGTATCCGAAATCAGCAAGGCTAAGGCCAACCTGGAGTTGAGTTTTGTCTCGAATCAGCGGAGAAGCACCAACGGTTACGCTCGCTAACAGTTTTTGCATCGATGGATTGTTTACTTTAGGAGGCGGAGAAATGGGTGGAGAAGGTTCAGATCATCTAGGATATCTCAAGCGATACCCAATGCTGAAGCATGAAGAAGAGGTTGAGCTGGGACAAAGAGTCCGAAGAATGGTAGATTACCATGGACCCATTCCTCAGAAAATTGCTAAAGAAGGAATTGCAGCTAAACAGCGCATGATTGAAGGCAATTTGAGACTGGTTGTCTACATCGCCAAAAAATATCTTGGCAGAGGTCTAGATCTGGATGATTTAGTCTCGGAGGGAATTATTGGCCTCAATCGGGCTGTAGAAAAGTTTGAACCGGCGAGGGGCTATCGCTTTAGCACCTACAGCTGCTGGTGGATACGACAGTCCATTACGCGAGCGTTGGCTAACCAGGGTCAGAGTATTCGCATTCCTATGCACGTGGTTGAGAAGTTGAATAGGGTGAAAAAATGGCAACATCAATTTCAATTGGAATTTAATCAACCGCCTACTCAGACCGAAATGGAGCTATTTCTGGCGGAGGAGCTGGGTATGGACTTTGCTGATTTTCAAAAGCTGGTCCTGATGACGCAGCGCAATCCCAGTCTAGATGCCTCTCTCAATAATGATGATTCAGATTTCAACTTAGGCAACTCTCTCCGCGATGAGTGCCATGAGCGCGCGGTTGAGTCGCTTGAAAGCACGTACGAGCTAGAAGATATTCTAGGCCAGGCCAACCTGACTGAGCGCGAGCTGAAGGTTTTGACCCTGCACTTTAATCACAACCAGAGCTTGAATGACATCGGACGCCAGTATTTAGGCGGTGTGACCCGAGAACGGGTGCGACAGATCAAGGTCGCCGCCCTCAAGAAGTGTCGCCATGCGATCGCCCTGAGGGACTAACCAATAGACTGGTGACCAGGGCACAACGAACTAGGAGTCCCCGCCGGACCAATGGTTTGGACTCTGTCCCAGGGTTAGAAATAGTCAGGCTCAGCCGCGACAGTGCACCCTTCGTCCCATGCTAACCGTACGATTACTGGGCTGGTGCTTCCCTGGCATCAGTAGTGGTTTCCCCTAACGGTTTGAGCCAATTCCGGTTGCGATCGCAGCGCTGCAACCCCTAGCCAAAGGCTACAAGGAGGTGTAGGTGAAATTTGCAGGAAGTTTGGCTTTCACCCTGGGAAAAGGCTATTGCGCAAGTGACTTCGCTCAGCTAGCCGAGCCCCATGGACGGCTACCCCAACCCAACCCCTAGATCGTCATTTCTTGATGGGGACCGAGCAAGAATTGTAAGGCAACGATCTTGGAGCCATCTGATTCCGTGTGATATTTATCGGCCCAGGCACGCATCATTTGATCCAGTTCCTGTAGGGCTTCCTCTTTTTGCTCTTCCGCAATTTCTAACGTTTCAATGCCTCGCATGATACCGTCTTCGCCATCAACCCAGGAATACATCCAGCGAAAAGAGCGGGTCAGGTCTTGGATCATGGTCTGCATGCGAGCCTGTCTACCCTTAGGAGAATAGTCCTTCTTGAGCAGTAAATAGGCTGAGGTGTCTTTAGTGATTTTGATTTCTTGCATAGTTTCTGCGGCAAGTAAGCGATATTTAGCATGTTCTGCCAGTGCCTCGCTAAACGCAGTCCTCTTTGACTCATGCAGTAAAGATTGCGCTTTGTCGTGCAAATCCTTTATTAAAGCCTCAACGTCACACTCTCTCAGAAGCAGGCATTTTGGTGTATTTTCGGGAAAGCCTGCCTCTATGATTATGCGTTCACTCTCGGTCAGGTTAAACAGTCGGGTAACAGATTCACCCTCTTTAAGGGAGTATTTTTCAATCCAAATATAGGAAAACCCAATTAGGTAGGACGGCTCTACGCTGCCCAACAGGCAGAGGGAACCCCCATTCTCTAACAGCGTATCAAACTCACTGACTATTTCTTTCACCCGTCGAGGTTCGACATGGTGGAGAAAGCCCGTTCGCCTTAAATTGTTGCCCTCCTCCAGATACGTCAGGTAGACGGCAAATTTTGCCGCAACTGAAACTGCATCAATGACCTTGCCGTAGCGATGACCAAAGGTTTTGATCAGATTGATGACCAGCAGAAGTATAAAAAAATCGATATCGCTAACGTTTAAGGCTTTTGCAAGCTTGTCGTGATTGACCCTGATCTGCACCATCCGATGTTCCCAAGAATTGAGTTAACTGCATGATCATCATTGACCAAGAATAGCCGTGGATCTGTTTCCCACTTTCAATTTCCACTTTCAACGATCGTTAGCGCCTGCCGTAGGGCTATGGCGCTGGCTCAAGGACGGTTAGCTTGAGGCATCAACCATTGAAGATTTTTGGAGATTGAACCGCACCACCTGCCTTCCTATGCCACAGTAGCTTTGCTTGGGATCAGCTTAAGGTAATCACGTTTCTACCTAAGCAATCATCGTCGGGCTCACACAATTTGACTTTACGTCATTTTCAAATTCGTGTTACCAGCTTTATGGAAAATTAACAATCTATCAAGGGGAATACGTGTAAGCACTGAGGGATTTGGCAAAGTCTTGAAAAAATGCGTGTAAATACTGAGGTAAATCAAAATTGAGTTTTGGGTAGCAGGAGAAAATGCTCTGACTACTTTGAAACTTGATGGGTTGCCGTTGCATTGCGGCAGCAAAGCCCTTGCCTGGCAAGGGCTTTGGCTGATCGGATTCGATTCGACTTACTTTGCGGAATTGGCAGCGATGGCCTGAAATATGATTGGCTGTGACTGGATTTTTATTAACTAATGAGAGTAAATTAAACGATTTGTATCGCGGGAGCCTGGAATACCTTCTATGGGCAGACTTTTTGCTGCCTAGGAAAAAGGATGGGAAAATAATTGGGCCGCTGCCCAAGGGGTTTTAAAAAGTTTGGGCAGCGGCAAGTTATGGCTGGTTTTCAACTTGTAAAAGCTAATTCCCTACTATAGGGCTTCAGTTGTGACAAACTTGTGACGGTGAGAAGGAATGTGCAGACCCAGGGTTGAGGGTCGGCCAAGAATCTCGGCTATTAACGGATGCGGAGGAAGGCTGCTCCGTTGGGAGGTAGGGCTCAGAGGGTTTCAGGACGCCCGGATGAGTTCTACCAGGTGGCGGGTGAACTGAACCCCATTGTGCTCTGTCACTTCGGTGTCGTACTGGCGAAAACCAAACTTGATGAATAGACCCAGGCTGAACTGGCTGGCTTCTGCGTAGAGTCGAGGCATGCGATCGCGCCGGGCCTGCTCCAGCACAGTCTGCATCAGCTTGGTCCCAATCCCCTGGTGCAGGCGATCGTGGCGTACGTAGGCTGAGGCCACGTGGCCATCGCGGCCCAGTCCCGCAAAGCCCAGCAGCCCCGTATCGTCCTCAACCAGGTAGGTCGTGACATCGAGAATGAACTGGCGAAAGCTGGAACTGTCGGCGTCTACGGTGGCCCAGGCGGCGGTTTGGGCTGGGGTGTAGTACTCGGGGCCGTGGGTGAGGACGGTTTCTCGGTACAGCGTGGCGATCGCAGGTATGTCGGTGGCGGTGGCTAGGCGTAGGTGCATGGTCTGAAGCAGGATTGAATAAGATAAAGAGGTGGTCAATCTCAAAGGACATGGCTCTGGGCTGTTTGGACTGAGAATGCGATCGCTACAGTGGTTCACAGACAACCGGAACCGCAGGACTGCCGCAGAAACTGGCGACAAAGCGATCGTTGACGGGTTGGCGGGGGGCCGCTACGAGGGTAATTACCACTGGCGAGACCCCAAAAACAACGGGCACCGTCCAGTAGCTATCTTCCCCAGGGGTGCTAAACCAGGCTTTTTGCACCCCTGGCTCAAGACTGTCTAACTCAAGGCCATTGGGATCGGCATCAGTGGTCAGAGGGGCCAGCTGCACCTGGAGATACTCTGCGGTGCGCAGCTGCGGGTAGACAAACTCTAGCTCCGTCATTACCGCCGACTCTCCCGCTCCGGCGGTAATGACGGCCCGACAGCGCAGCTGCCCGGTGGGTGACTCTACCGCCGTGGGCACGTGAATGGCCTTAGACGGAAGATCGTTGTTTTGGGCCAGGCCTGCACCAGCGGTCAGGGTAGCTAGGGCGGCCAGCAATAGGGGGCGAAGGGGTCTATTCATTGGGGTCACTTGGTCAATAGAGGAGGTTAGGGGAAGGGCAGCCAGGGGGGCTGCCCGGGAGGAGTAACTTCACTGACCAAACGACCGATTCCGCTTCGATTTAATGAGATCTAGATAGTTAGCTGTCGCCCCCACAGAGGGGTGTATTGTTTCAGGGATTTTTGGCTGTACGAGTTTTGGCCCCCAAACCCCCAATTCTGGGGGCTTCAGATTCTTCCAGGGTTGGGGGCAGAGGGCTATAGGTGTAGGGCCTCAGGCTGTACGCAGGGCCACGATGGGGTCGAGCTTGGCGGCCTGGCGGGCCGGAACCACGCCAAAAAACAGCCCGATGCCGCCGGAAATGCTGACCGCGATGACGATCGCCCCAATGGAGATACCAGCCTCAAACGGGCTGAGCACCCCAATCAGCAGAATGCCGCTGACCCCCAGGGCAGTGCCAATGATGCCCCCGGCCACCGAGAGAATAATCGCCTCGATCAAAAACTGGCCCAGAATGTCCCCCTGGGACGCGCCGATCGCTTTTCTGAGGCCAATTTCCTGGGTCCGCTCCCGCACCGACACCAGCATAATGTTCATAATGCCGATGCCGCCGACAAAGAGAGAAATCCCCGCGATCGCGGCCAGCATAATCGTCAGCGCCCCGGTAATGGTGTTGGCGATGGTGAGCAGGGTGTCCTGGCTGCTGATGTAGAAATCGTCCTCGTCGCGGATGTTGTGGCGCAGGCGCAGCAGGTTGGTGATCTGAAATTCGGCGGTGGCCATGCTGGCGCGATCGCGGGCCGACACCGTAATGAACGAAACCTCAACGCCGTAGGGCGATCGCTCGCCCCCGGCCAGGCGGGTGTCCTTGGTGGTCAGCGGCACCAGGACCGCATCGTCGTAGTCGAGGCCAAGGTTAGAGCCCTTGCGCTCCAGCACGCCCACCACATCGAAGGTGACCCCTCCCACCCGAATCTGCTGGCCCAGGGCCGACTCACGGTCGAACAACCGCTCTTGCAGGGTGCCGCCAATCACCGCCACCTGGGCGCTGCGGGTCATGTCCAGGTCGTTGACGAAGCGCCCCCGCGCCACCTCAAAGCTGCGCACCGTCAGAAATTCGGGGGTAATGCCCACCACGTTGACGTTGGCGTTGCGGTTGCGAAAGGTGACCAACTGGCGACCGCTGGACTCCGCCGCCACGGCGCTTACCGAGGGCACCTGGGCGGCGATCGCCTCCGCATCGGCCAGCACCAGGGTGCGGGGCACCTCCAGGGAGCCCAGCTGCCGCGTTTCCCGGCTGCCCGGCACCACAAACAGCACGTTTGGCCCCAGGGTTTCCAGCTGGGCGTTGACGAAGCGCTGCGCCCCCTCGCCCAACCCCACCATCGTGATTACCGAGGCGTTGCCAATGATGATGCCCAGCATGGTCAGGGTGCTGCGCAGGCGGTTGGCCGCCAGGGTTTTCGTCGCCATCGACAGGCTTTCTTGCAGATTCATAGACAATTAGGGTATTGATTTTGGAGGCCCAGCCAGGGGTAGCCAGTCTTTCTCTAGAGCCTGCTCCAGAGAAAAAACAGGCTCTTTTGGAATCAGGTTTGAGGCCATGTCGCTGGCAATTAAGACATTGTCTCGGGCATCTTGATACTCAAACTGAAAGTTCTCTAATAGATGCTGCCTCAGGCTAGGGCTGTCTTTTAAAAGTCGGTAAATTTCTTTGCGGAAGTTGTTAACCTCTATAGTCCAGCCTCGAAGACATGTCTGACGCTCTGCATCCCAGTACTTGATTTTGAGAAGATGTTCGCAGAGGCGAGTCAGATAGCTTAAGACAGCTCGTTTATCACGCCTGCCCAAACTCTCAATCTCCTCAATTAGATTGTCTAGATCAAGATTCTCAAACCTGCGATTTTTCAGCAGGTTGGCGGTAGTCTCTATCCACAGTAGAAAGTCTGTGTCGTATAGAGATGGAGCATTTAATGGGGTTGTCGTATCACTGGTCTTAAGCGACATAGTGAGGCCACAGTACAAGGCTTTTAACAATTTTAGCGGTCCTGGCGGAGGGTGATGTTCTCCAGGGTGCGGCCCGGGGGCAGGTCGATAAAGACGCGATCGCCCGCCTCCAGCCCGTTGACAATTTGAATCTGGTTGCCCACCTGGGGCCCCAGGGTAACCGGCTGAAACTGGATGTCACGGGGGGTGGCACCGGGCACCAGCACCCCGGTTTCGCCCGCCTGGGTGACAACCGCTACCGTGGGTACCACCAGAGCATCGGCCAGCTGATCGCCAATGAAGGCCACGTTGACATTCATGTTCGATCGCAGCTGCTCCTTGCCGTCGAGCAGCTCAATGCGCACCTGAAACAGGGTGACATTCTGCCGGGAGATGGCCTCTGGGGCCACCAGGGTGACTCGCCCGCGAAAGGTCTGTTCTGGGAAGGCGTCGGCCACCACCTCCACCGCCTGGCCCGGCTCGATCAGGCTGATATCGGCTTCGGGCACCTCGGCCAGCACCTCCAGGTCTTCGGCCAGGGCCACGATCGCCGTCGAGGTCGCCGATGACAGATCGGAGGCCGAGGTGGTGGGGGTGACAAACGCCCCCTCGGTGGCAAATTTCTGCGTCACCACGCCGCCAAAGGGGGCTCGAATCAGAGTTTCGTCCTGCCGCACCTGGGCGCCGGAAAGCTGAGCGCGGGCCTGGGCCAGGCGGGCCTCGGCCTGGGCGATCGCCTCGGTTCTCGGCCCCTGGCGCAGGTCTGCCACCCGCCGCTGGGACTCAAGGACGCGGGCTTGGGCCTGCTCCAGGGCGGCCTGGGCGCTGCGCTGCTCGCGGGCGGCGGTGTCCAGGTCGGTGGCGGCCACCGCTCCCCGCTCAAACAGGGCCTGGCGGCGAGCCAGCTCGCTGCTGGCCAGATCGAGCCGCGCCTGGGCGTCGCGTACCTGGGCCTGGTTGGCCGTCACCCCCGCCTCGGCCTGGGCAATTTCCTCGGGGCGGCTGCCCCGGCGCAGATCCGCCAGGGCCGCCTCGGCTTCGGCCACCGCCGCCCGGTTCTGGGCCACCTGGGCCGCGGTGTCGCGGCTGCGCATGCGGGCAATGGGCTGGCCCGCCTCGACGCGATCGCCCTGTTCTACGAAAAGTTCTTCCAAAATTCCGGCATTTTCGGGGCTGAGGTTGACCGTCTGCACCGGGCGCACCGTGCCGCTGGCGCTCACCCGCACCGTCAGCGGTTCGATCGCCGCCTGCGCGGTCAGGGCCTCCACATCGTAGGCTGTCTGGCGGCTGCGCCAGAGGCCAAACCCCACCGAGCCCGCTACAAGCGTGGCGGCGGCCAGCCCGGCCAGCAGCCAAACCAGCGGACGACGCACCTTACCGATCAGAGGAACCTGCATACTTTAATCCTGAATCCTGTATTCAGCGTCTGGAGGCCAGCGGCCGTAGTCCGCAGCCCCATTCAAAAGGTGGCCAGAACGCGACCAACTAAACTACTCAGTTTAATTGTAGCGATCGCAGCTTGCCCCTTACTCTGGGGTAGGGCACTGGCTATCCAGGTGGCCCCAGGCATTGACCCAGCCCCAGACATGGGTCACGGTTTGGCGTAGGGTTTTAGACGAGGTTGCCATGGCAGAAACTTCCCTCAAGGTGGCGGTGGTGGGCACCGGCTTTGGTCAGAAGGTGCACATTCCAGGTTTACAGGCGCACCACCGCACCGAAGTGGTGGCGGTGTACCACCGCAATCTGGCCCAGGCCCAGGCGATCGCCGCCGCCCACCGCATCCCCCACGCCTGCGACACCGTCGAGGCCGTGGTGGCCCTGCCGGAGGTAGACGCCGTCACCATTGCCACGCCCCCCTTTCTGCACCACGCCCAGGCCCAAACCGTGCTTGCCGCCGGTAAGCACCTGCTGCTCGAAAAACCCACGGCCCTGTCGGTGACCGAGGCCCAGGCCATTGCCGAACTGGCCCGCGATCGCCAGCGGGTGGCCACCCTGGACTTTGAGTTTCGCTTTGTGCCCGCCTGGCAGCACCTGGCCGAACGGCTAGCCGAGGGCTATGTCGGCAACCTGCGGTTCGTCAACATCACCTGGACGGTGCCGGGCCGCGCCGATCCCAGCCGCGCCTGGAACTGGTATGCCCGCCAGGACCAGGGAGGCGGGGCCCTGGGGGCGTTTGCCTCCCACAGCTTTGACTACATTACCTGGCTGTTTGGCCCCATTCAGCGGCTGTGCGCCCGCCTCAGTACCGCCATTCCCCACCGCCCTGACCCGGCCACAGGTGAGCTCAAGCCCGTCGATGCCGACGACACCTGTAGTTTGATGCTGGACCTGGCGAATGGTGCCCCCTGCCAGGTCGCCATCAGCTCGGTCACCTACGCTGGCCGCGGCCACTGGGTGGAGGCCTACGGCGATCGCGGCACCCTGGTGCTGGGCAGCGACAACCTCAGCGACTACGTCCACGGCTTCAAGCTCTGGGGCAGTCAGGGGGGAGCACCCCTGGCCGAAATTCCGATTCCCGATCGGCTCCAGTTTCCCACCACCTACAGCGATGGTCGCATCGCCCCCTTTGTGCGGGTGGTCAACCACTGGGTCAGCGATATCGATCGGGGCTTCGCCACCGCCCCTTCCATTTGGGACGGGGTGCGATCGCAGCAGCTGATGGATTTGGCCCACGCCTCCCATCGGCAAAACACCTGGGTCGAGGTGTCTCCACTCCCAGATCAGGTATAGAAATGTTCCTGATTTAGCTGTGTAACCTGGCGGGCTTGGGGCGAAGCGGTATCCTCAAGGGCATCCTTAGGGTAACTAAAGATTGGCTGCCCAAATGCCCTTGGTTTATTGTGCAAACCAGATTCCCTGAACCCTCTAGCCACCGTCCGGTGATTCATGTCGTTCCAAAGATATCCCCTAGCTACAGTTCAAAAGGTCAGCCAGTTCATTCGTGAAACGCTGGTGCTGCCTCCCCATGAACAACAGCCGGGCCAGGCCCCCACCCAAGCCGACGACGACAGTCCAATCCCGGACTCGCTCAACGCCCTGGGCGATCTGTTCCGAGTGGGCGATATGCCGGAAGACAACGTACCGGCGCCCAACACAGAGGGACGGTGGTTTGTCAGTACCCTCGACCCTGCCGACGCCCTGACCAAACTGCCGGGCCTGTGGATGCGGCCCGGCATTCGTCTGGTCACCTACCTGCGCCAGGACGGCAACGGCGGCATGGGGGCCACGGTGGCCCTGCCGGGGCTGCTGAGCACCACAGAATATTTAGAAGATGCGATCACCAACGTCACCGCCGCCGACCAGGTGCCCAGCCCCATGGGGGCACTGCCCAACCTGATGGCGGGCATCGAGGGCGATGGCTCCCTGGCCTCGTTCCTAACCGCCTCGATCTTTACCCGCGAGTTGCGGGAGTTTGGCCGCTTTGGCCGCTATGCCCGCTGGACTCACCACCGCTTTGTCGCCGCCCCGCCCCAGCAGATTCCCTGGCAGTGGCGCTCCAAAATGCCCGAAGACTTTTCTCCCAAAGTGGTGCTGCGCCAGGACTCCGAAGTGATTGTGGAGTTTTACTCCTGCCGGGTGCAAAAGCCCATCGCCCTGTTTCGCCATCTGGATCGCTACCCGCCCAACAGCTACACCGCCGTAACCCAGGACCAGGTGGTGGCCGTGGCTGGAAACTAGTCCTTAGTCAATCCGGTGACGACGGTTGCTATGACCCGAGGTGGAAGGTTTACGGTGCCCGGTTCAAGGCTAGCTTTGGACACCGGTGGGGGACGGCGACCTCGGTGGCGAGGGAGCCGATGGACCTCAGATAGGCGCTCCTGTTGTCGTTGGTTTTAAGTATCTAAAAGAAAATCTTCTAAAAGGTAGGACGTTAGGGCGTAGGTTTGTGCTCCAATAACAGCGGGTCCAACGCAAGCCTTGCCCTATGGATTTTAACCATCTGAGTTTTTATGTGGAGGCGGTGGCCCCCTGGCGCGACTGGTTTGTCAACGCCTGGGGCGCAGTTTGTGCTGGTCCAACCCCAGGGGAAACGGCGGATCAAACCCAGGAGCGAGCCCTGGTCTACATCGGTCAGGTGCCGCTGCTGATCGTCGCCGACAGGGCCGTGGTCGCCCCCTACCTGCACCGACATCCGCCGGGCATTGGCGATGTGGCACTGCGGGTCAACGGACTGGAGTTGATGCTGGAGCAAGTCCTGGCCGCCGGGGGAAGCCTGGTGCAGCCGATTCAAACCGATTCCTGGGGTCGTGGCCGCTGGAGCAAAATTCAGGGATGGGGTTCGCTCAGCCACACGCTGATCGAGTCGCGTCAGCCGGAGATTTGGGTGCCGGGCATTGCCCCTGGCCATCCGCTGATCTCTGGTACTAGCTTGATCAGCGCCATCGATCACGCGGTCCTCAACGTACCGACTGGCGAACTGCCCGAGGCGATCGCCTGGTATGTCAATCAGCTCGGCTTCCAGCCCCGTCAGCGCTTTACCATCGACACCCCCCACTCCGGGCTGCGCAGCCAGGTGCTGGCCCACCCCCAGGGCAAGGCCCAGCTGCCCATCAACGAGCCCGCCACCGCCAACTCCCAGGTACAGGAGTTTTTGGACCACAACCGGGGGGGCGGGGTGCAGCATGTGGCCCTGCACACCACCGACATTGTGCAGACGGTGGGGCAGCTGCGGGCCGGGGGCGTGCGGTTTCTGGCGGTGCCCCCCAGCTACTACGAAACGCTGCGGCGGCGACCGGGGTATTCGACCCAGGACGACATGGAGGGGGACTGGCTGCGTCAGCGCGAGGCGGCGATCGCCCAGCTGGAAATTCTGGTTGACTGGGAACCGCATCGGCCCCAGGCGCGGCTGCTGCAAACCTTTACTCAGCCGCTGCTGAACATTCCAACGGTGTTCTTCGAGCTGATCCAGCGGCAGGTGGTGCAGGTGCAGGAGGAAGCCGTGCAGGCCCAGGGGTTTGGCGAACGCAACTTTCAGGCCCTGTTTGAGGCGATCGAGCGCGAACAACTAAAACGGGGCAGCCTGGTCTAGCCGCGAAGGGCCAGGGCGGGTGGTCAAGTCTGGCTAAAAACCGTTTACTGTCAGCGCTGCCATGTCTGAGCCAACCCGCAAGCGAGGGGCTGTAACCCTTGATGCTTGAGGCAGCGGAGCCTAGTTGGTGGCAGCCCTCAGCGCAGGAAGCTGGTCACGCTCCAGAGGGATACGCAGGTCACCGCTGCCGCCACCGCATCGGGGCTGGCCCAGGCAAACTGAGCCCCCTGGGGAATCAGCAGCTGGCCCACCGTCAGACCCAGGGCCAAACCCACCGCCAGACCACCGATGGTGAGCAGCACCGAGCGCCAGAACTTGTTCTCTTTGCGGTTGAGGAAGTAAATGGCGACCCCAATCGCCACCGCAAGGGCCAGGGACGGGGCGGCAAAGCCCAGCACCGCCAATCCTCCGTAGACCACCGCAGGCCAGAGGATGTCGTCGCGGCTGGGGGTGTCCACCAGGCTGTTGAGCCAGTCGGGGCGGGACAGGCTGGGGGTGGCTTTGGCGGGCGGCGGTGGCTCGGGGGTATTTTCGGCAAAGCGAATGCGATCGGGCACTTTGATTTTGCCCTCCTGACGCAGCCGCAGCCGCTCCATCAAAATGGCGTCATAGGCGGCTTCCACGGCGGCTTTCTGCTTGGGCTCCTCGGCGTACTGCCCGACCAGGCGATCGCGGGCCTCCTGAATTTCTTCAAAGGTCGAGGCCTCGGTCAGCCCCAGCAGTTCGTACGAATTTTGGTCGCTCATCTGCAAAACCCCACAAGCCCCCAGACGACTTAACAACAATAGCTGAGTTGGCCCGCTCATCGCCATCAACCAACGGGGCCATCAACCAACGGGTGTTCGTCTACACCCAGTGTAACCAGCCACCCCGTAATTAGGGAACACCTAGGCCGGATGCGTATACCTTGGCCCATCTTACGGCCTGGGTATACCTGGAGCAGGGGGCCAGCAATTTTTGTTTGCGTGGCGCTGGAGAGGAGTTCACCCCGTAGGATGGGGAAGAGTTTGAGCAAATTGAAACGATTTATTAACGTTGTCAACGCCCATGGGTACACCACCTCTACTGCTGGCTTGGGTGCTGGGTGGGGCACCGCTTAGCTGGCTGGCCCAGGCGCCTGCGGGCGTCAACGGGCTCTCTGTCCAACCCAGCCCTGGCTCCGATGTCACCGGGTTGGTCAACACCTTGATTGTGCTGCTGCTGGTGGCCACCGTGGTGGCGCTGATCACCCGGCGGCTGCGGATTCCCTACGTGGTGGGGCTGGTGCTGGCCGGGCTGACGATTACAAAGTCGCTCTTGCCTGGGTCGGTGGGCCTCAACCCGGAGATTATTCTCAACCTGTTTTTGCCAATTCTGATCTTCGAAGCGGCCATCAACACTGACATTAGCCGACTGCGCAGCACGATTAAGCCCATTGCTCTGATCGCGGGGCCAGGGGTGCTGCTGGCGTCAATTATTACCGCTGCCCTGCTGCAGTGGGGGCTGGGGTTGGCGACCATCACCGCCGCCGCCATTGGCGTGATTTTGACGATTACCGACACAGTTTCGGTGATTGCCGCCTTCAGAACGGTGCCGGTGCCCCCTCGGCTGGCCACTATTGTGGAGGGCGAAAGCCTGTTTAACGATGGCACCGCTCTGGTGCTGCTGGGCATTCTCACCACTATTCATCTCCAGGGGTCATTTACGGCCTGGGAGGGGGTGCAGCAGGTGGTGATTGCCTTTGTGGGCGGCGGATTGCTGGGCCTGGGGCTGGGCTACCTGTGTGTAGGCCTGTTTCAGCAGCTCGACGACGCCCTCAGCAACCTGCTGCTGACGGTGGCGGTGTCTTTGGGCACGTTTCAGATTGGTCAGGCGCTGGGGGTGTCGAGCGCGATCGCCGTTGTGGTGGCCGGCCTGGTGATTGGCGAACTGGGCTTTCGCCAGACCTCGGCGTCAACCAAAGTCACCCTGCTCAACTTTTGGGAGTACGCTGGCTTTGGGGTCAATACCTTTATCTTTTTGCTGGTAGGCATCGAGGTGGACCCAGACGTGCTGCTGCAAACCATTCCGGCGGCCCTGTTTGCGGTGGTGGCTTACCAAACTGGCCGCATTTTGACTACCTACCCCCTGCTGTACCTGCTGCGCTTTGTCGATCGCCCGCTGCCCCTGCGCTGGCAGCACGTGCTGATCTTGGGCAATGTTAAGGGGTCGCTGTCGATGGCGCTGGCGCTCAGCCTGCCCCCCGGTCTGCCGGGGCGGCAGCAGGTGGTGGCCCTGGTCTTTAGCACGGTGCTGGTGTCGCTGGTGGGCCAGGGGCTGAGCCTCCCCTTTCTGGTCAAACGGCTGCGGCTGAGCGCTCCCTCGCGCCACAGGCAGCGCATGGAAACCCTCCAGCTCAATCTGATTGCCGCCAAAGCTGCCCAGCAGGAACTGGCTAACCTGCTGCAGTCGGGTAGCCTGCCCAAAAATCTCTACGAAGAGCTGTTTGCCGCCTACCAGGCCCAGATTGCCGCTGCCGATCGCGACCTACGGGCCTTCTATAACCAGCGCACCTTTAGCGATCGCGACCACCTCGAAGACCAGAGCCAGCTCGATGGCCTGCGCCGCCGCCTCTATCTGGCCGAAAAAGGGGCCGTCAACGATGCCCTCCGCAAGGGCCTGCTGTCGGAAGACACCAGCCAGGCCTACGTGCGATCGCTGAACGAAAAGCTGCTTTCGCTGCGGGACGAGTGAGGGGTGGAGCGCGGCGACTGTCCTACACCGATTCCTCCAGGGCCGATGACAGGTCATAGGGACCGTTGGGAGCAGAAAATCGACCGTTGATTTGTCTCAGCCCCTGGATGTGGTAAATACGGCGATGGCTATCAATTAACAACCCCTCGATTACCCTAGTAGTCTGCCAAGGCAATAATTTTTAGCTTTGACGCTCCACTAGCCCAGGGCGATATCCTAGGGTTCTATTTCCCTAGAGGCCCTCAGGTCACAGCAGCGGCGATGCAGAGTCCGGCGAGTTCTATTCAGCAGGTGCCCTTCCAGGTGGGGGGCACCCTGCGGGCCGATGACCCCACCTACATCCAGCGGCAGGCCGACACGGCGCTGTACGACGGGCTGCGCCAGGGGGAGCTGTGCTACGTGTTGACCGCCCGCCAGATGGGGAAGTCGTCGCTGATGGTGCGGACCAAGCACCGCCTTAGCCGCATGGGCTGGCGCTGTGTGGCCCTGGATCTCAGCGGCCTGGGCACCGAGGACATCACGCCCAAGCAGTGGTACAAGGGGCTCTGTGCCCAGATCTGGCTGGGGCTGGAGATGGGCAGCTACCGGGAGTTTCAGGACTGGTGGACGGCCCAGCCGGAGCGGCCGCCGGTGCAGCAGTTGGCGGCCTGTCTGGAGTACCTGGTGCATGGCTTGCCCCAGGCGGTAGCCGAGGCCATGTCCCAGGCCCCGATCGCCATCTTTGTCGATGAGGTGGACAGCGTGCTGGCGCTGAAGTTCGCCGTCGATGATGTCTTTGCCCTGATTCGCTACACCTACAACCAGCGGGCGATCGCCCCAGCCTGGCAGCGGCTCACCTTTGCGCTGTTTGGGGTGGCCACGCCGTCGGATCTGATTCGCGATCGCCGCCGCACCCCCTTCAACATCGGTCGCGCCATTCCCCTGGCGGGGTTTTCCCTGGATGAGGCCCAGCCCCTGGCGGCGGAGCTGGGCCTACCTCCGGCCCCGGCCCAGGCGGTGCTGGCTGCCATTCTGCACTGGACGGCGGGCCAGCCCTTCTTGACCCAAAAGCTGTGTCGTCTGGCCTGGCAGCAGCTCCAAGGGGAGGACGAGGTGAACCTCACGGTGGCCAATGCCCCAGCCTGGGTGGGGGATCTGGTGCAGCGGCGGGTGATCCACACCTGGGAGACCCAGGACGACCCCGAACACCTGCGCACCATCCGCGATCGCCTGCTGCGCCAGCCCCAGCGGACGGGGCAACTGCTGGGCCTGTACCAAACCCTGCTGGGGAAGGGGGCGATCGCCTACACCGGCAACCCGGAGCAGACGGCCCTGCTGCTGACGGGCCTGGTCAGCCGCCACCAGGGGCAGCTCCAGGTCAAAAACCCGATTTACCAGGTCATCTTTGATGCTGACTGGGTGGCCCAGGCCCTGGCGGCCCTGTGCCCCTACAGCGGTCTGCTCCAGCAGTGGGTGGACTCGGGCCAGGGCGACTCGGCCTACCTGCTGCGGGGGGCGGCCCTGGCCGAGGCCCAGGCCTGGCAGCAGGGCAAAAGTCTCAGCGCATTGGATTACCAGTATTTGCAGGCCAGCGAGGCGGCTAAACAGGTCGAAATTCAGCAGCAGTTGGATACCGCCCAGCTCCAGGCGGAGAATGCTCGCCTGCGCCAGCGGCAGGAGGTCAGCCGCCTGAAAACGGTGCTGCTGGGGGTGGTATCGGCGGCCCTGGCGGCGGCTTTGGGGCTGAGCACCCTCACCTGGCAGCAGTATCAGCGGGCCAAGGCCAGCGAGGTGGCGGCCCTGGCGGCCTCCTCCCAGGGCCTGTTTGCCTCCCACCAGCAGCTCGATGCCATGGTGGCGGCCATCCGGGCCAAGGGGGCCCTGGGACAACTGTCTCGCCCCCGGCCCGACCTCCGGCACCAGGTGGATCAGGCCCTGAACCAGGCGGTGTTTGGCAGCAATGAGTTCAACCGGCTGACCCGCCACGCCGGGGGGGTGCTGACGGTGGACATCAGCGCCGATGGTCGCTATATCCTCACCGGGGGCAACGACAAAACCGCTCGCCTGTGGGCCAAGGACGGCACTCTGCTGCACACCCTGGTCCACCAGGACACGGTGCATCGGGTGGCCTTTAGCCCCACCGGCGATCGCCTGGTCACGGGCAGCCTGGACGGCACCCTCCAGGTCTGGAGCCTGGCGGGCCAGCGCCTCCACCACATTCAGGCCCACCCGCAGCCGGTCTGGGGGGTGGCGGTCAGCGCCGATGGAGCACTCATGGCCACCGCCAGCAGCGATCGCACCGTCAAGCTCTGGCGCGCCGATGGCTCCCTCAAGGCCACCCTGCCCACCAGCGAGGTGGCCTGGGCCGTCGCCTTTAGTCCCAACGGTCGCCAGGTGGCCGCCGCCCTGCTCGACGGCACCATTCCCCGCTGGACTCCCCAGGGGCAGCCCCTGCCCACCCTGCTAGCCCACCAGAGCGAGGTGTGGGATATCACCTATTGCCCTGGGTCGAACCGTCTGGTCTCCGCCAGCTCCGACCACACCGTCAAGGTATGGGACGCCGAGGGTGCCCTGCTGCACAGTCTCCAGCCCCCCGCCGCGGCCACCCAGCTCAGCGTCGATTGCGGCGGTGGCGGCGACGAATTTATCGCCGCCAGCGGCAAAAACAACGCCGTCACCCTCTGGCGCGCCGACGGTACCTACGTTCGCACCCTGCGGGGCCACCGGGCCGTGATTCGCGGCGTGGCCCTGGGGCCAGAGGGCACCGTCGCCGCCTCCGCTAGCGACGACGGCACTGTGCGGCTGTGGCAGCGCCACCGCTACCTGCTGCGATCCCTGGAGGGCCACAGCGATACGGTGTGGGGCATTGTGGTCAGCCCCGACGGCAAAACCGTGGCCTCGGTGGCGGGGGCCGATGAGCTGATGCTCTGGCAAAACTCTTCCCCAACAGCCTCCCTGAGGCTGAGGCAGTTGTCGGGCACCTTTGACGCCGCTGGCGGCACCCTGATCACGGCGGGCTTTTCCAGCCTCCAGGGGTTCAGCGTCGATCAGCTGTTGCAGCAGCGCCCTGTGCCCCTGTGGCAGCGGACCTTTCCGGGAGGATCCACCTTCGCCGTGGGGATCAGTACCCCTAGGGCCTCGGGCCCGCCCTACATTGCCACCGGCAGCGACGACGGCAGCCTGCGCTTCTGGACCGCTGTGGGTCGCCTCACGGGCAGCGTTGCCGCCCACCGGTCTCGCATCTGGCAGATTGCCATCAGCCCCACGGGCGATCGCCTGGTTTCTGCCAGCGAGGACGGCACCGTCAAGCTGTGGCGGCGGGACGGCACCCTGATCGAGACCCTGGTCGAGCAGATGGGAGCCTTTTGGGGCGTGGCCTTCAGCCCCGATGGCGATCTCGTTGCCGCCACCAGCCTGGACGACAGCCTGCACCTCTGGCGGCTGAGCGATGGTCACCACCAGCGCATTGACGGCCAGAGCGAGGGGCTCACCCGGGTGGCCTTCAGCCCCGACGGCCAGACCATCGCCACCGGCGGCATCGATACCACCGTGAAGCTGTGGAGCCGGGAGGGCTCTCTGCAAAATACCCTGCCCGGTCACACCGGCCTGGTCACCAGCCTGGCCTTCGACCCCAGGGGCGACTACCTCTACTCCGGCAGCGACGACAGCCAGGTACTGGCCTGGGATCTCCAGCAGATTTCCACCCTCGATCCCATGGCCTACGCCTGCGACTGGGTGCGCGACTACTTTGGCACCAGTGAGCGGCTGCCCCCCCAGCAGGTGGCCGCCTGTGCCCAACCGCAGTGAGGACCAGCCCTAGGCCTGGGTCTCGAACTGGGCGGCAAAAAAGCGTTGGTAGAGGTCACACAACGGATAGGCCAGCCCGTTCTCGGTGCGGATCAGCCCCATGCTTTCCAGGCGCATGGTGTCGATCGCATTCAGCGCCCAGCCCCGATCCTGGGCGTCGATCACGGCCTGCCAGGCGGCCAACACCGCTGGATTTTTCCGCAGTTGAGCCCAGAGTTCCTGCAGGTGGCTGTGGAAAATGCTGGCCGGGGTGGTGGCGCTGTTCAGCAGGTCGGGGGCAGCTTGTTCCCCCTGGGCCAGGCTGTAGAAGCTCAGATTGGCCAGGTAGGGGTGGCCCGCGATCAGCCGGTAGAGGGCCTCCAGGGTGAAGCGCTGGCGGGGGGCGTCGATGGTGGGCAGCCCGTAGCGGCGACCCAGCTCTAGAAACTGGGCCAGGGTAAAGGGCGGCAGCCGGACGGAGTGGCCCACGTTGAAGGGGGAAACGTCGAGATTTAGGGCGACGTAGCTGTCGGTGTCGTAGACCAGCACCAGCCGCAGCCGCTGCCAGGGGCTGCTGTCTTTGGAGCGCTCGTGCCAGAAGCGCAGCAGGGACAAAAAATCCTGGGCCACCGATGCAAAGAAAAAAACTCGCTCCAGGGCGTTGATTGATAGCACCAGCGGGACTTCGGCCTCGGTCAGCACCTGCTGCACCACCAGACCGCCGTTGACCTTGCTGCCCAGATCCGGGTCCCAGACCTGATCTAGCGGCAGGTCTAGGTCCAGGGTACGGAGCATCGATCGGCAAAACCACCGCAGCAGCCCGTCGATGCTGCCAAACGCATCGTCGTCGGCCTCTAGCAGGTCGATGCGGCAGGATCGATAGCCCTGGGCGGTGCCGTAGGTGATCACCCGCTGCAACAGGGAAGTTTTGCCAAAGCGGCGGGGGGCTTTGATGCAGAGCAGTCCGCCGGGGCGGAGGATTTCTCCGCAGGCGGTGTCCTCCACCGGAGGACGGGCAATGTAGAGGGCAGACCCCAGGGGCAGGGGGCCCGAGGGAAAGTCAAAGCAGGCCGAGGAGAGCTTGACGGGGGCAGGGGCGATCGCCGCCGCATTCCCCCTGGTTGCCCTTTCAGCCGCAGCTAACGCACCACCTGCCTCCCCGGCAGTAGCCGCCTTCTCATTGACAATGCCAAATAGTAATCGCAGGTTTTTTTTAGTAACTGTGGAGCCGGTTTGGGCTGAAAGTTCGGCCCAGAGTTTGGCTCCCACCTGCTTAATGTATTCCTCCACATAGCCCGATTCGTCGGCCATGTGGCGATAGCGCAGTCCCTGCCAGGAGCCCTCAACCACCAGCTTTTCTAGCGTAGTCAGGGGGCGCTGGAGGGTTTGCTCAACTAGCCGAAAAAGCTCATTGCTGGTCATGGGAACGCTGGGAAAACGCCATCGGCGATCGGATATCCCGTCAAAGGTCTCCTCCCCAACCATAGAGCATTTACAAACCTCCGTCACAGCTTCCCTCATAGCTCATGAATGGAGATTTCAGCGGCCCAAATCGATGTGAGTCAGGAGGGATTTTAGTTGTTCTGGGAGGGGGGCTCGCGCATGGTGACATTGCCCGTATCTACAACGCGACCATCCCGCGACAGGGTGCAGGTGGAGCCGCTGTTGGGCACAAACAGTTCCCAACGAGCTTCGCCCCGGAGGTTGCTGTAGTTGTAGCCTTCGGGGTTGGGCTCCCGTTTGGCTTCGGTGTTGAGGAAGATGACGCGATCGCGGCGAGAGTAGATCCGCATGGTGAGGGCGCTGCCCGGTGCTTCCGGATCGCCAGCGCGATAGATGTTGACGGCGTAGGCGGCCCCATCGCAGTAGGCAATGCTGTAGTCGGCGCGGGCCGGGCTAACCATGACGGACAGCGAGGCCAAGGCCCCCGTTCCCAACGCCAAGCCAAGACTGGACAAATAAGCGGCTAAGGAATTTCCCATCGATAATTCTCCAAATTAAGCCCAACGATCCTAAGCTTTCGGCAAACCATTTTGGCTTTGGCAGAAATTTTTCTAAATATTTTTGATTAACGCCTTTAGGGATTTTAATTAATAGAACTTGCTTTTCTAACCTTTCTTTCTTTTGTTGCCTGATAAGGTAGTTTGGGGCGTTTAGATCTAACTTTTTGCGATCGCAGCAATCCCCAAAATATTTTTAACTTCTGGACTAAGTCGCAATAAATGCTGCTAGATTCAAACTGCGACTTTGAGATGGTAGATTTGTGTCGCCTGGCTCAACAAAATGTTTGGAGTCAGCTCTTTTTTTAAACAAAGATTGTTGAGTAGTTAAGGATCGCAATCATCATGTTTGGATATTTGCCCCTGGTAATGGCCATGGGATTGGGAGCGGCGATCGCCCCGGTCAATTCCCTGTCCACCCCACCACTGATGGCCCAGGCTCAGCTTTACGGCACCGTCATTCCCAACGAACTGAACGTGCGGAATGGAGCGGGCACCGATCGCCCCGTGCTCTACGTGCTCCACCGCGACGCCGTGGTGCGTATCACCGGCCAGTACGGCGATGGAGCCGACAGCTGGTACAAGATCGTGCCCATGACCAGCGGCTATCCCCAGACCGAGGGCTGGGTCTCCGGGGCCTACCTGAAGGTGAGAAATAGTCCCCCTTCCGCCTCCTACTACGACACGGGCTATCAAGCGGGGCTGGCCGATGCCCAGGCGGGCCGCACCTACGACCCCGTGGGCGGCAGCCGCGATCTGCCCGCCGATGCCTCCCGTGCCTACACCCGAGGCTACAGCGATGGCTACACCGCCGGACGTCCCGGCAATCCCTCCGGTCTCCAGCGCTACTACGACGATGGCTACCAGCACGGGCTGGAGGATGGTCGTGCGGGCCGCACCTACGACCCGGTGTCCGGCAGCCACGGCCTGCCGGACAACCTGTCGCGGGAATACACCCGGGGCTACGCCGACGGCTACCAGCAGGGGCGGCCCTAGTCGCAGTGTTTCAAAGGTCGTTTCAGCAGTAGTGCCACTTATCACCGCTTAAACCTATGACCGCAACGCTGTCTACAAATACCCCAATTCAAATTCGGGGGTTGACCAAAACCTACGCCAATGGGTATCAGGCCTTGAAAGGGGTCAATCTGGATATCCCCATGGGTATGTTTGGGCTGCTGGGGCCAAACGGAGCCGGAAAATCTAGTCTGATGCGCACCATCGCCACCCTCCAGGAGGCCAGCGAGGGCACCATCCAGTGGGGCGACATCGACGTTCTGCAAGAGAAGGTGAAGGTGCGCCAGGTGTTGGGCTACTTGCCCCAGAGCTTTGGCGTGTACCCAGGGGTATCCGCCGAAAAGCTGCTGGATCACTTCGCGGCACTGAAAGGCATTACCAACGGCAAAGAGCGCAAGGAACTGGTGAAGCACCTGCTGGAGCAGGTGAATTTGCACGAGGCCCGCGATCGCGCCGTCAGCGGCTTTTCGGGCGGTATGCGGCAGCGGTTTGGCATTGCTCAAGCCCTGGTGGGCGACCCCCGACTGGTGATTGTGGACGAACCCACCGCTGGCCTCGACCCGGCGGAACGGGTGCGCTTCCTGAATTTGCTGAGCGAAATCTCGGAGCGGGCGGCGATCATTCTCTCCACCCACATTGTGGAGGACGTAAGCGAGCTGTGCCCCCAGATGGCGGTGCTGATTGCGGGCGAGATTCGCGCCACCGGCCAGCCAGCGGATCTCATGGATCAGCTAGCGGGCAAGGTATGGCGGATTCAGATCAAGCGCGATCAGCTGCCCAGCTATGAGGAAAACTACCAGGTACTCTCCACCCGCTTCTTTATGGGCGACATCATCGCCCGCATTTACAGCAAAGCCGACCCCGGTGCTGGGTTTGAGGTGGTTGAACCCGACCTGGAAGACGTCTACTTCTGCGTCATGAAGCAGATTCCGGCCTTGCAATCCTCAGTGATCCGAAACGCTGTCGTCTCCTAGATTCCAGGGTTCTTCAAGAACCCTGGAATCTCAAGCCCCTTCACTCTTCGCCTTGCCCCATGACCACCCATCCACCCATCCACCCATCCACCCCTGCCCCCGCCCCCTGGCAACCCGTCTGGGAGATTATCCGGTTTGAATTGCGAGAAAGCCTCCGCACCCGCTTTTTGCCGCTGGCCTTTGGCTTTTTCTTGGTCGTGGGGCTGCTGGTCATGCATGTCAACGGCAGCGATGTCCTGTTCTTTCCATTTCTCAGGCAAGCCGCAGGTACTGCCACCAAACCAGGGGAGATAATTCCCTACGCCAATGCCCCCCTGGCAATTATGAATACGGTGAGCCTTCTAGCGGGGATTCCTCTGGCAATTGTGGTAGCGGGCATCTTTGCCGATCGCGCCACCAAGGACTACACAGCCAACATGGATGGGCTGCTGTTCACCTCGCCCCTGAAGGAATGGCAGTTTGCCACAGGGCGATTAATCGCCAGTTTTTTGATCAGCCTGATTGTTTTCCTGGGATTGGGGTTCGGACTTTGGCTGGGGTCAATTTTGCCCTGGATGGCCCCTCAACGCATCGCTCCCTTCAATCTCCTCAGCTATGTCCAGCCGTACCTCGCTTTTGTCATTCCCAATATCCTGATTTTTGGTCTGTTTAGCTTTGCTCTGGGATTACTCAGCCGCCGCACCCTAACCAGTTACCTGAGCATCGTTGGGCTATATTTGGCCTCCAGCATTGTTGCCTTCACCTTTTCTGCGCTTAACTTGGGTGCGTTCTTCAATATTCTGGCGAATCCCTTTGGGGCTGGCTCCGTAGACTACGCTGTCCGGTTTTGGACCAAGATTGAGCAAAATACCTTGTCGGTGCCCTTTGCCCCGGCCATCTGGCTGTCGCGGTTGATCTATCTGGGGCTGAGCGTGGCCTTTTTTGCCTGGGTTTGGCGACGGTTTAGCTTTGCAGGCATGGCCACAGCCCGACCCAACCCCCGCCTGGATCAATTCCTAGACTGGGTAGAACGGCGGTTCCTGGTTTGGAAAACCACCCCACAGCGGGAACTCCCGGCACAAGCCGCCCCTGCCCGGTCTGAATTGGCAGCACTCCCCACCGCCCACCGCCACTATAGCCCCGGCGCCCAAGCGAGCCATGTCTGGCGCATCGCCCAAATGGAACTTAAGCGGTTGATCTGGAACCCGCTGGTGCTGGCGGTTTTAAGTATTAGCGTGCTGGTGTTGATGGTGTTGGTTGGCACGTCTATTCGCGACAATTCCGGTTTGCCCGCCCTGCCCGCTACAAGCTTCATTGTAGAAATGGCATCCTTGCTGATGAAGTTCCTGGCCCCGCTGTTGATTATTTTCCTGGCCGGGGATCTGGTCTGGCGGGAGCGGGAGGTGAAGGTAGACCCCCTCACCGATCCGCTACCCGTGCGCAGTTGGGCCTTGGTATTGGGTAAACTGCTGGCCCTAGCCCTGATTCTGGGGCTCGTCCTGGTTCTACTAACGGTGGGCGGGCTACTGGCCCAGACCCTACAGCAATACACCCACTACGAACTGGGGGTTTACGCCGTTGGGTTGTTTACCCTCGTGCTGGTGGATTTGCTGTTGATCAGCATTCTGGCGATGACCATTCAGGTGCTGGTCAACCAGAAGTTTCTGGGCTATGTGCTGTCTGCCGCCCTGGTGATTGTGTTCGCCCAGGGAGATGCGCTGTTTCGGTCGGCGCGATTGCTCCAGTACGGCTATAAACCCGATGCCATCTACAGCTCGATTAGCGGCTATGGCGGGATGTTGGAGCCAGTCCGCTGGTACCAGGGCTACTGGTTGGCGATCGCCCTCCTGCTCCTCTGCATCTCAGCTCTGTTTTGGGTGCGGGGCGTCGATACCCAACCCAAGCAGCGCTGGCGCATTGCCCGCCAGCGCTTCACCCGCCCCATGCAAACCGTCATGGGCCTCAGTGCCCTAGCCGCGATCCTCCTGGGGGGCTGGATTTTCTACAATACCCACCTGCTCAACCCGGCTCCTAGCCGCGCCCAGGTGGAAGCCCAGGTGATTGCCTACGAACAAGCCTACGGTCGCCTGATCGAGGCCCAGCCCAAGATCACCGCCGTGGATTGGCGGGGGGATCTGTACCCCGAAGCCAATGGCCACTTTGCCGTCAAGGGCACCTATACCCTAGAAAACAAGACCCAAAAGCCCATTGCCACCATTCTGCTGAACCTGCCCAGAGGCATTCAGGTCAATCAACTGACGGTCAACGGGAACGCTGCTACCACCACGGCAGAACATCCTGTGGTGCAAGCCTACGAATTTCCTCTGGCGGTTCCCATGCCACCGGGAGCCACTGCCGAAGTGAGCTTTGACCTGTTTAAACGGCCCGGCCCAGCAGTGGCAGAAGAAGGCATTAAGGATTTCAGCAGCCATTTCGAGAATGGCTTGAATTTCAGAAGCCTTGACTTTATGCCCATGGTCGGATTTTTCCAGCGGCCCCGGCTTAAGAATGAGCAGAAGCGCGAGCAGGCAGGCCTGCCCCCCCTCGATCCAACCGTCGAAGCCGCCAGACTGACCCAATACACCCCCCTCATAGCCGCTGGGGATGCTGACTTGGTCCAGTTCTCGGCCACTCTCAGCACCAGCGCTGATCAGATCGCCATTACCTCCGGCGAACTTGTGCAAGATTGGGTGGAGGGAAACCGCCACTACTTCCAGTACCAGAGCCAGGAGCCCATCCTTCCGGTGGTGCCCATCCTGTCGGGGCGGTACGAGGTGCTCAAGGACAACTGGCAGGACGTCCAGATCGAGCTGTACTCCCACCCAGGGCACGATCGCAACCTGGAACGCATGGTGCGGGGTATGAAAAACACCCTGGACTACGCCACTGAGAACTTCGGCCCCTTCCCCCACAAAACCCTGCGCCTGGTGGAAGTGCCCTACGTGGGCGAAGCCGTCAGCTTTCCGACCACCATCACCCGGGGCGAACGCTTTGGCTATCTGACTAAATTCGACGACAACGACCCCACCAGCGTAGACGAAGCCTTCCGCATTGCCGCCCACGAAACCGCCCACCAGTGGTGGGGACAGCAGCTCCTACCATCAGCCGCTCCAGGGAACAAATTTCTGCTGGAAGCCCTGCCGGAATACACCGCCAACCAGGTCTATGGCCGAGAATATGGCCCCGAAAAACTGGGGTTTGCCCTGCGTCGCAACCTGGATGGCTACTTGCAGAATCGGTCGCAATCCGATGTACCCCTGGTGGAGGCAGAGGCCCAGCACCTGGTTTACCTAAAAGGTGCCTTGGCTCTGTTTGCCCTGCAAGATTACCTGGGTGAAGATGTGGTGAATGGCCCTCTGGCTAACCTGCTGAAGCAGTATGCGGACGTGCCGCCCTACCCCTCTGCCACGGATCTGGTCGCCGCCCTCCGGGCCGTGACTCCCGCAAAATATCAGTACCTGATCGCCGACCTGTTTGAGACCGTTACCCTCTACGACAACCGGGTTACTGCCGCCGCCGTCATCCCCCGCGCCGACGGCCAGTTCGATGTCACCCTCACCATCAACACCGCCAAGGTGCGATCGGACGACATTGGCAACGAAACCCCCACCCCCATGAACCAGGAGGAAATCGATGTCGGAGTTTACAACGCTGAGGGCAAGCTGATCTACCTGAAGAAGCACCCGTTCTCCGACGGCGAGAGCCAGATCACCCTCACCGTCGATCAAGCCCCCGATCGGGTCGGCATTGACCCCCTGCACAAACTGATCGACAAACTGCCCGACGACAACATTGGGACTGTCATTGAGCAGGCCAGCCGCTGAATCCCAGCCATGGGGCCAATCGTGGCTGACTTCCAGAGGAATGCGATCGCGCTATACTAAGCGTAGTCGTTATGAGTTTACCCAGGGAGGTACGCCATGCAGGTTCGTATTCAGCGAATAGTTGAGGCGGTGAGGGCGGCGATCGCCCGCAGCAACGCCGCTGTGGCCGAGGGGCGTCGTTTGGTGCGCCAGGCCCGCGCCTAGCTGCACAGGCCCATAAAATCGAGCATCTGTCGCACCAGTCCAGGTTTGGTGACAGCCAGAATGGTGGAACCGCTCTCCAAAATGGTGCTGCCGTTGGGAATAGTCAAATCCTCGTGGGGGTGGGCCTGGTACCCAATAATCAATGTCCCGGCCGGGAACCGGGTATCCTGGGCGATCTCGGCCAGGGAGCGCCCCACAATGGTGCACTGCTGGGGAATCGGCAGCTTTAGCACCTCCACCTGCCCCTGCTCAAAATGCATCATCGCCTCCACCTGCGGGTATTCAATGGCGCTCACCATGCGGTTGATGGTGAGTTCCGTGGTGCTAATGGTGTGGGTGGCCCCGGCCAACTGGTAGGGTTCGGCAAAGTCGCGATCGCTCATGCGCACCACCGTCTGGGGCACGCCGTAGTGCTTGGAGAGGGTAACGATTGCCAGGTTGAGGGCGTCTTCCGGCAGGGCCGCAATCACCGCGTCGGCTTTGCGAATGCCTGCCTCCAGCAGCGTGGTGGTGTTAACGGCGCTGCCTTCAAACGCCATCACGCCAATTTTCTCGCGGGCGTACTGGCAGGCCAGCGGGTCGGTGTCCACCACCGCCACGGTGTGCCCCTCATCGAGCAGGGTTTTTGCCAGTTCCAGGCCCAGCATGCCAGCGCCGCCAATTAAAACGTACATGCTTTGTGACTCCTTAAGTCTGTGACTCCTTAAAAACAATGCTGGTCAAGCTGCTTTAGCGTGTCCCAACTCAATATCTATTTCGGTATCTCACCGCGATGGCCCAACGGGTTGAGTTCGCGTCCTGAGAAAGGGTGTTTTTTGAGTTGGGATACGCTTAGGGTAAAGTAACCCTCCAGAGGGATATACCAAAGTTTGAGGGTCTAGTATGCTCACCCGAGGAGGGGCCGTACTCAACCTGACTGACTAGAGACTCTACCCCATTTCCCATACTGACCTCTACGGAGCTATTCCATGAAAGGACTGACCGGCAAAACTGCCCTCGTGACCGGTGCTTCCTCAGGCATTGGTCAATCGATCGCCATTCGCCTGGCCCAGGAGGGCTGCAATGTGGCCATCAACTACCGCAAGGACAGCGAAGGGGCCGAAGACACCCGCCGCCAGGCCATGGAAAAGGCCTGCCAGGGCATCGAGGCCTGCGGGGTCAAAGCCCTGCTGGTCCAGGGCGATGTGTCTAAGGAAGAGGATGCGATTGCCATGGTGAAGCAGACCATTGAGCAGTTGGGTCAGCTCGATATTTTGATCAACAATGCCGGTGTGCAGACCGAAAGCCCCTCCGAGGCGATCGAGGCCGACGACTTTGACTGGGTGCTGGGGGTCAACCTGCGCGGGGCCTACCTGTGCGCCCGTGAAACCATCAAGCACCTGCTGGCGCAAAAACGCTCCGGCAGCATCATCAACATTTCAAGCGTCCACGAAATTATTCCACGACCCCAGTACCTCAGCTACTCCATCAGCAAAGGGGGCATGGGCAACATGACCAAAACCATGGCGCTGGAGTACGCCGCCAAAGGCATTCGGGTGAACGGCGTTGCCCCCGGAGCCACCATTACCCCCATTAACGAGTCCTGGACAGAGGATCCCGAGAAACAGGCCGAGGTCGAAAGCCACATCCCCATGGGCCGAGCGGGCACCAGCGACGAAATGGCCGCCGCGGTAGCCTTCCTCGCCTCTGAAGAAGCCGCTTACATCACCGGGCAAACCCTGTACATCGACGGCGGGCTCACCCTGTATGCCGATTTCCAGGAACCGTGGTCAGCGTAAAACTAGGTGTCGGGTGTCAGGGGTGCGGTAAAAGGTGTACGGTTCACGGTTCACGGTGGGACCGCAAACCGCAAACCCTGAACCGCAAATCGTGAACCGTCAACCCTGAACCCCAAACCCCATTCCTGAAGAACTGTTACACTTCCTCAACAATCGGTATTACCCATCGCTGCCGCGATGATACGATGCCCATCAAACGCCCATTAAGTGGTTGAGAGATAGGACTTCATGACTGAAACACTGACAGGTCAAACACCTATTTTTGGAGGCAGCACCGGCGGTCTCCTCACCAAAGCCCAGGTCGAAGAAAAGTATGCCATCACCTGGACCAGCCCCAAGAAGCAGGTTTTTGAAATGCCTACCGGTGGTGCGGCTTTCATGAACGAAGGGGAAAACCTTCTGTACCTGGCCCGCAAAGAGCAATGCCTGGCCCTGGGTCGCCAGCTCCGCGCCAAGTTCAAGCCCAGAATTGAAAACTACAAGATTTACCGGGTCTATGCCTCTGGCGAAACCCAGTATCTGCACCCGGCTGACGGTGTCTTCCCCGAGAAGGTCAATGAGGGCCGTGGGGCTGTCAACAGCATTGGCCGCAACATTGGGGCCAACCCCGACCCTGCCACCATTAAATTTAGCGGCAAAACTCCCTACGAAGTGTAAGCGTTTTTCTTAGGGTTTCAGACCTGGAACCCTAAGAAAAACCCTGCAGTGTAACGCTGCTAATCGCTGACTGTGACTGTTGTGTTGTGAGGGGCGTAGCTTAGGCTAGGCCCCTTTTGCTATCCAAGTCCGATTGCATCCAGGGTCATGTCTTTGTGCCCCCGCTGGGGCGGTAGAATAGGTGCCATGATTTTTCCCGCCTTTGAGCAGTTTCAGGCCTACGCCACCCAGGGCAACTTTGTGCCGGTCTATCAAGAGTGGCTGGCCGACTTAGATACCCCTGTGTCAGCCTGGTACAAAGTTTGCGCCGGGCAGCCCTACAGCTTTTTGCTGGAGTCAGTGGAGGGGGGCGAAACCCTGGGCCGCTACAGCTTTTTGGGCTGCGATCCGCTGTGGGTGTTAGAGAGCCGGGGCGATCGGTCGATTCAAACCCACCGCGATGGCACCGCCGTTGAGCATGGTGGCAATCCCTTTGACACCCTGGCCACCTGTCTTGCCCCTTACCGTCCGGTCAAGCTGCCCGCCCTGCCCCCTGGCATCGGTGGTCTGTTTGGCTTCTGGGGCTACGAGCTGATCCGCTGGATCGAGCCAACGGTGCCCATTTATCCGCTGGAGGAGGGGGATTTGCCCGACGGGCTGTGGATGCAGGTGGACAGTCTGCTGATCTTCGACCAGGTGCAGCGCAAGATCTGGGCGGTGGCCTACGCCGACCTGCGCGATCCCGCAACGGATCTGCGGGGAGCCTATGAGGGAGCCTGCGATCGCGTCCGGCAGCTGCTCCATAAGCTCACGCTGCCCCTGGCCGCAGAGCCAGCAACCCTGGCCTGGTCCCCCCCGTCCAGCCGCACCCCCGCCGTGGACTACATCAGTAACCGTACCCCCGCCGAGTTTTGTGCCAGCGTGGAGCGGGCTAAGGGCCACATTCAGGCTGGAGACATTTTTCAGGTGGTGATCTCCCAGCGGCTGAGCACCACCTACGCCGGAAATCCCTTTGACCTGTACCGCTCCCTGCGGCAGATCAACCCCTCCCCCTACATGTGCTATTTCAACTTCTACGACTGGCAGCTAATTGGCTCCAGCCCTGAGGTGATGGTCAAGGCTACCCTGGCCGACGACGACTCCAGCCAGCCCCGCATTGCCACCGTGCGCCCCATCGCTGGCACCCGCCCCCGGGGAAAAACCGCCGCCGAAGACACTGCCTACGAACACGACCTGCTGGCCGACCCCAAGGAGCGGGCCGAGCACGTCATGCTGGTTGACCTGGGCCGCAATGACCTGGGCCGGGTATGCCTCAGCGGCACCGTGCAGGTGGACGAGCTGATGGTGATCGAGCGCTATTCCCACGTTATGCACATTGTCAGCAATGTGGTGGGGCAGCTCAGCCCCAGCAAAACCGCCTGGGATTTGCTCAAGGCCTGCTTCCCGGCCGGTACCGTCAGCGGCGCGCCCAAAATCCGGGCCATGCAGATCATCCACGACCTGGAGCCCTGCCGTCGTGGTCCCTACTCTGGGGTCTACGGCTACTACGACTTTGAGGGGCAGCTCAACACCGCGATTACCATTCGCACCATGGTGGTGCGGGCCCTGCCCGAGGGCGGTCACAGCGTTGCTGTCCAGGCTGGGGCCGGGCTGGTGGCCGACTCAGTGCCTGAGTTGGAGTATCAGGAAACCCTGAACAAGGCGCGGGGCATGCTGGAAGCAATTCGTTGCCTGGGCTAATGCTGCTGGGCAGAGGTGGTACTGGCTTTATTGGGGTGCCGGGTGTCAGGTATCAGGAATGATTAGCTGAGCTAGGCGATCAGGTACTGGCTGCGCAGCTAGGCTGCTTACAGGGGCCATACCTTGGCCTGTTCTGCGGGTGTACTGAGAGACTATGTTGCCAGACCGATCGCCCGTTACAGACAACCCTCTGCCCAGGTGACCGAGGGAAATTGCCCGGCCCTAAACTGCGTGACGCGCCCCTGGTCGTCGGTTTCAAACACCAGTCGATAGACATCTTCGCCTGGATCCTGGGGGGTGAAGATCACGGTTTTGCCCAGGGTGTTTGGGTTGGTGGTTGCCTCTAGCTGGTTGCCGTACACCCGGACCAGATCGCGCTCGGTGGAGCCAATGCGAATGCCGCTGCGGGTGGTCGTCAGGCTGCCGGGCCAAACATCGACTCGCAGAACCCGGTCGTTGATGGCCATTAGCCCAACCGGTTCGGCGTAGTCCTGAATGCGGTAATACTGGCACTGGCCCTGGCTTGCTTCGGCGATCGCCACCAGGTCCAGCCCTTGCTCCCGCAGCTCCTCCAGGGTGATGCCAATGCGAATGGGGCCAAGGCCCGTGGTCTTGAGCGGGGCCGCCAGCAGCGCCAGGGTCGGGACTTGAGTCGCGTCGATGCCGGGGGAGAGGGCGATCGCCCGCTGCATCACCCGCAGCGAGTTAAGCGGGGCCAGCACGCCATGGAGCAGCGTACTGGCCTTGGGAACGTAGTACAGCGATCCGGTCCCTGAGGCCGCCGCCTGGCTATGGGTCGCCTGGGCTACCCCCCGCGACTGTTGACTGTGGCCAGCGGCCAGCAGGCCCGCCAGAGACGCCGTGGCGATCGCCGCCAGTACTCCAAGCCTTGGTTTTTTCCCTGTGACCATTCTGTTAAATCCGATGCGTGACTCAGCGTGTGTTGTAATCGGCAGGTGTGCCATCTGCGGGGGCAGGGGCGGTGAAATAACCGACAGTTTTAGCTCTAGCCAACCCTGAATTTAAACCGAGACTTTAGGCTGAAACAAGCGTAAAGCTTAGGCAAGAACTATCATAATGGGCAAGCCCAGTCAACATTGTGACCGGCTGCTCTAGTTTAGCAGTAGCCGACGCCCTGCCCAATGCCGCCGCTGTTTCCCCCCTTGCTTCGATTGAAACGTTGGACCCGCTCTCGGTCTGGGGTTGGCTGGCGATCGCTTGTCCCGGCTGGCTTGGCGGCGATCGCCGCAGGTCTGGCTCTGGCGGCCGCGATCGCTCCACCGTCCCCCGAGGCCCCAACCACCCTGATGCCGGTGGCGGCCTCGGGGCAGGCCAGGGGGCTGAGGGGGTGGTTGGGCTGGGGGCGCTACCCGCAACAACCCCTGGTGCTGCCGCCGCCGGTACTGCCCCAGCCCCTGCCGCCCCAGCAGGCCTGGCCCGAGCTACCGCTGGTGCAGGCTCAGCCCGGCTTTAGCGATCTCGACAGTGGTCACTGGGCCTGGCCTGTACTGGCCGATCTGAGCCGGCGCAACCTGGTGACGGGCTTTCCCGACGGTACCTTTCGGCCAACAGCCCCCATGACTCGGGCCGAGTTTGCGGCTCAGCTGGCCCAGCTATTTCCGCTGTCTCCGGAGCGATCGCAGCAGGTTCAGGTCCCCGCCTACGCCGATGTGGCCGCCAGTAACTGGGCCTACGACAGCGTGCGGCAGGCAGTGCAGATGGGATTCCTCAGCGGCTATCCCGACAACAGCTTTTTGCCCAACCAAACCATCAGCCGCATCCACGTGATTGTGGCCCTGTCCAACGGGCTGACGCTGAAGTCGAGCAGTAACCCGGCGACGGCGCTCAAAGCCTACCCCGACCACGGCCAGGTTCCCCCCTGGGCCCTCCGTCCCCTGGTCGCAGCGGTGGAGGCCGGTTTGGTGGTGAACTACCCCGATCGCGACCAGCTAGCGCCCAATCGCCCGGCCAGTCGGGCCGAGGTCGCCGTTATGCTCCATCGGGCTCTGGTCTACACGGGGTCGCTCAAGGCTGTCCAGGGGCCAGGGGGCGGGCTGGAGGCTCCTACCCCCTGATTGGCAGACCAGTACGCCTGTGCGGAGTTAAACGTATAGCGAAGGCTATAGTCCCGCTATAACCCCCAAAGATGCTGCATCACTGTGGGGATGCAGCCTACGGGTACCGATCAGTATGTGGGGAAAGACGCTTGGTAGCTGCTAAAAAGAGGGGAGCGAAATTCCGTCCATGCCGTCCTGCTCGAGGGTGGGCAGCTCCAGGCGCTGGCTGCGGCGCGTCCGCATCGCCAGTCGGTAGCTGACGCTCTGGAGTTCAGCCTGGAGCTGGCGGTTTTCCCGCTGAATCTCAGCGACCCGCTGCTTGACCGCCGCCATCCGATCGGCAAACTTTTGTCGGTACACCGTGGGTAGCTCCTGCACCACCTGCTCCAGCATCCGGGTGCGATCGGTGAGTTCCTGCACGGTTTGTCGCAGCTGCAGCACTTCGCCGTCGCGCTCTTCGAGCTGCCCTTGGTAAAAATCAATTTGCTTTTCAACACCGCGCAGCTGGTCGCGCAGAGCAGACATCTCGGCCTGGTGTTGCTCAGAGACCTCTGGGCTGGGCACAAACCCGGCGTTGCCCTTCACCAGCCGAAACAGCTCCTGGGAAAGCTGCTGCACAAGCTGATCGCGAATGGCCAACTCAGACTCAAGCCGGGCGATTTCCGCCTGGTGTTCATTCATGTCTGTATATGAGGACTGCGCCACGAGATTACTCCCACACCAACAACTAACCTAACTGCTCGATGCCCCAAAGCCTGAACCACCCTGCGTCCAGCCTTTGCCCAGAACGGCCAGGGCTGGCCGATGTAGCTGAGTCTTGCTGGGCCTACTGGGCCTAAATTGCCAGGGTGGATAAGTTGCTGATAATTTATAACACCTGCTAGAAAAGTTGGCACACCTAATTCAAATCTCCAGCGCTAGGCTTAACACTTAATGCAAAATGCCGCTGGTCAATCTACCCCTCAGGGCAGATTGACCAGCGGCACGGTTTGACCAGCGGCAGGGTGAAAATCTTGGGCTGTCACCGTGGCCTGGACTACTCTTCTTCGTCGCTAGCCGTAGCAGCGGCGACAGCCACGGGTTCTTCGACCTCTGCGGGCAGGGGTTCATCAGATTCTTGCTTCACGGTCAAAAATCGAATAACTTCATCGCTGAGGCGCATGGCCCGCTCCAGGGGAGCGATCGCCGCCCCAGGCCCGGTGTAGTTCATCTGGATGTAGATGCCCTCGCGATGGCGGTCGATCTCGTAGGCAAGGCGGCGCTTACCCCGGTGCTGCGTCTCCAGGATAGAAGCGCCCTGGTCCTTCAGCATGGCCTGGTACTTGCCGATGGTGGCATCAATGGCCTCGTCGTTTAGATCGGGCCGCAAAATGTACATGGTTTCGTACATGTAAGCTCTCATGAAAACTCCTTATGGACATAGTGGCCTTTAGCAGCCAAAAATGGGCATAAATAAGCGCTAATGGCGATCGCCACCCAGCGCCCACCCATGCCGAGGCATTGGCGCAAAGACAAGGATCTACAATCATACCAAGAATTAGCAGGCCAAGAGTAAGAAAATTATGGCGCAACGCTACGTTAGGGTTCAGTCTCAAACCGGGCAACTACACTACGGGCTGCTGCGTCCCGATCGCAGCGTGCAGGTGCTCGACGCACCACCCTGGCTCCAGGGACAGCCCACTGAGACTGAACTACTTCCCGGCGGCTACGACCTGCTGGCGCCCTGCGCCCCCTCCAAGGTGGTGGCTGTGGGCAAAAACTATCCCGACCACGCCGCCGAGATGGGCACCGCTACGCCGACTGAACCGCTGCTGTTTATCAAGCCCTCCACCGCAGTGACGGCGGCGGGGGCCCCCGTTTACTACCCTACCCAGGCGTCGCAGGTGGACTACGAAGGTGAACTGGCGGTGGTGATCGGCGATCGCTGTGCCCACGTGCCCCCCGAGGAGGCCCGCGCCAAAATTTGGGGCTACACCATTGCCAATGACATCACCGCCCGCGATCTGCAAAAGCGCGACGGTCAATGGACCCGCGCCAAGGGCTTTGACACCTTTTGCCCGCTGGGGCCCTGGATTGTGCGTGAACTGAGCCCTGGGGCCAGGCTGCAAACCTTTCTCAACAACCAGGAAACCCCCGTGCAGTCGGCCTCGGTCGACGAAATGACCTACAGCCCTGACTATCTGGTGGCATACATCAGCGGGATCATGACTCTGCTGCCGGGGGACGTGATTTTAACCGGCACCCCCGCCGGAGTCGGTCCCCTCAGCGTGGGGGATCAAGTCAGAGTGGCGATCGAAGGCATTGGTACTCTGGACAACTCCATCACCCTGAGGGCCTAGGGGCTGTCATCAATTAGCGGCCAACCGCCCAAAAATTAAAGGCTACAGCCCCTAGCCTGTCTTTTGGGTCGGGTGTGGCAACGCTTAATATACCGAGCTTTTGACCAAAATTGATGACACGCCCTAACGCACCTGCATGTGCACCGCCTCTGAAATGGTTGGAATCTCGGCGTACAGACCGCGAAAAGTCTGAACCAGGGAAAACCCAACCGAGATCAGCATGCCTAAAAACAGGACGTTGGAAAGGGTATTAAACAGCAGCGCCCCAAATACACTGGGATCCAGCAGGCTGAGAATCAGGCTAAACACCGCCAGAATAATGCTGAGTAGAATGGCCTGCATAGTGTTGAAGCGGATAAACCGACTGATATTTTCGTTGCGCACCACCAGCAGGATCAGGGCAAAAAATACGATCAGGCCGAAGAAGGGAATGGTTCGCTCCAGGGTGCCGTAGACGGTAATCAGCGGCGCCAGGGGCAGCAGCAAAAACCCAAAGACCGGAAACTGGCTAATCAGCTGAAGACCGTAGGGCAACCCCGCCGTAACTGGCAAAATATAGGGCAGGGCCGCCAGCAAGCGATCCACAATGTTGGGGTTGGGGGAACTGCTCCAGGTCATAATGTTTCTCCAGGCGACAGGCTAAAGGCTACCGAGTCATAGCTTTACCATATCGCAAACTCCAAGGGGGCGGACATGTTGCGGCGGCGACCGGGTCGCCCACACCGGGACTCAGGCCCACCCGATCGCCCCGAACCAGCCTTTGGCAGTCCCATTGGGTAGGCCGTGCCCACCAGCGCAACATCAATGTCCTTGGATAGGCTTTGAATGGGTCTGCTGAGCGCCACCAGGCCGCTTCCCCAGACGACAGGTCCGCAAGTTTTTCCTACTCAATGTCCGCCACTCGAAAACCCATCTGGCACTCAAACTGGGTCGGCTGAGCCTGGTCTAATCCAGCGATGCGACGACCGCACCGCAGTACCCCTTGCTGCCAGCGGGGCTGGCCGTGGCGATCGGCCATCAAACAGTTGCAGCACACCGTCTGGGGTGAAATGAGTTGGCTTTCAGTCATGATGACCAACATGGCGGTTACCTCCCCCGGGCCAGGGTTAACCTGATCTTTCTCTAATCTTAGGATGCCCTAGAGAACCTGCTGTGTGCTGGCATACGCAATCAAACGCAAACGGGCAGCCCTCCCGTGAGGCTGAAAACGCAGCGGAGGACCCACCCGTTTGCGACGAATGGAGAACGCCTAGTTCAGCGCCAAAGCTAAAAATTGGGGTTCCCGTAGGTGGGTAAAGCGGAGCGGATGCTGTTGGCGAAATCAACAATCTGCAAAATACTTTTGGAAAAGTTGCCCCCAAAAGCCCCCCCGGCCCCCAATCCTGGGGGTGCCGGAAGGTCAAAGTCCCCCAACTTTGGGGGACTTTGGGGGCCATCGCCGAGCAATTCCATGACGAAATAATTCGCCAACAGCATCAGCGGAGCGTAACCCGACGGCAGTCAGCCTTGTTGGGTTCTGCTAGCGCGCCACCCAACCTACAAGCTGTAACCCCTGGGTTTTGAGCGTTGAGCCGTTGATTGACGTCAGCCCCTAGTCTTTGGCCTGGCTGACTTCCCGAGACTCTGTGGAGGAGGGCCCTTTGCGCTTTTTGGGCAGGGGCACACCCCGCTCAGACCCCTCGGCATCGCTGCTGTGGTGCTCCCGCTGCCAGGATGGCACGGTTTTGTCGTAGGCCATCTGCAATGCGGCAGCGGCGATGGTACGCAGGTCATACTCTTCGCTGAGCTGAGACACAATGGGCAAAAACGAGGCCAGCCGCTCGCTGGTAATGGCTTCTCGCACCTGGTTGCGCAGCCGATCCAGATTGCGGGCGGCAATTTCAGCCCGGGTGGGAATTTTCATCAGGGTCATGGGCTGCTTGGTGTGGCGCTCAATTTGCCGCAGCTTGTACTTCTCCAGGGGAGTGACCAGGGAAATGGCCACCCCGTTTTTGCCCGCCCGTCCGGTGCGCCCAATCCGGTGCACGTAGTTTTCCATGGCGTCGGGCATGTCGAAGTTGATCACGTGGGTGAGGTCGTCGACATGGAGCCCGCGGGCGGCAATGTCGGTGGCCACCACCAGCTTCACCTGCTGCTGACGAAACCGCATCATCAGCCGCTCGCGCTGGGACTGGCTGAGGTCGCCGTGGTACTCATCAACGCTATAGCCCGCCGCTTGCAGCTGACGGGTGAGGTCGCCAGCGGTGCGGCGAGTTCGCACAAAAATAATGGCGGTTTCGGGATCCTCCAGCTCCAGGATCGGCTGCAGGGCCCGCACCTTCGTCCAGCCCCGGGGCACGATGTAGCTTACCTGCTGAATCTGCTTGGGGGAAGCCTTGGGGGACTGCACCGTCACGGTGACGGGCGAGTGGAGATACTTGGTGGCCAGCTCGCGGATTTCGGGGGCCATGGTGGCCGAGAAAAAGGCGGTTTGACGATTGGCCGGGGCCTTGCTGAGAATTTTTTCTACGTCTTGAATAAAGCCCATGTTGAGCATTTCGTCGGCTTCGTCGAGCACCAACCAGCCGAGGTTTTGCAGCGACAGGGTGCCCCGATTGAGCAGATCGAGCACCCGGCCCGGAGTTCCCACCACAATTTGAGTACCCCGGTTGAGCTGATCCTGCTGGCGCTCGATGGACTGACCGCCGTAGAGGGCCAGCACCTTGGGCCGCCCGCTGAGGCGAAAGCCGCGCATGGCCTGGCAGACCTGAATGGCGAGTTCGCGGGTGGGGGTGAGTACCAGGGCCTGAACAGCCGGGTTGCTGGGGTCAACCTGCTCCATCAGCGGCAGCGAAAAGGCGGCGGTTTTGCCGGTGCCGGTCTGGGCCTGACCAATCAAGTCGCGGCCCGAAAGCAGATGGGGAATGGCCTCCGCCTGAATAGCCGTGGGTTCTGCATAGCCCAAGCTTTCCAGATGGCTCACGCGGGCTTCTGACAACCCCAGGCTAGTAAACGATAAGGTCATGGTGGTTCCTTGGGACAGTGGACAACGGGTACAGGAAAGCGGGCGAGAAATTGTCAGGGATAAACGTTAGGGATTGAAGGTCAGGGGGCCAGAGTCAGGGCCGGGGTGGGCGCTGCGATCACCGGAGCCACATCGCCGAATAGGTCGTAGGTGTCGGCGGCGGTGATGGTCACGGGCACGATTTGATTGAGGGGGGCGGCCCCGCTCACGTAGACCAGGCCGTCCACCTCGGGGGCAAATCGGGCCGATCGCCCGATCGCCATACCCGTTGCCGGGTTTTCCTGCTCGATCAGCACATCGACCACGCGGCCAATGTGATCCCGGTTGTGCGCCCAGGCAATCGGCTGCTGGGCCAGCATCAGGACTTCGCGGCGGCGATCGCGCTCGGCCTCGGGCACCGGGTTGGGCAGATCATAGGCCGGGGTGTCCTCCTCCGGGGAAAAGCCAAACACACCCACGTGGTCAAACCGATGGCGCTCGACAAAGGCCAGCAGGTGCTCGAAGTGGGCCTCGGTTTCGCCCGGGAACCCAACGATAAACGTAGTCCGCAGCACGGCCTCCGGCAGGGCGTCTTTGATCCGGTGGATGACGTCGTCGTTCACCTGCCCCTGCCAGGGCCGGTTCATGGCCCGCAGCACTTCGGGGTGGGAGTGTTGCAGCGGCAGGTCGAGGTAGGGCAGCACGTTGGGGGTGTCGCGAATGGCGGCGATCACGGCTGGTGTCAGGCCCGTGGGGTACGCGTAGTGCATGCGAATCCAGGGCACATCGACCTCCCCCAGGGCGCGCAGCAGTTCGGCCAGCTGGGGCTTGCCATAGCGGTCTAGGCCGTAGTTGGTGGTGATTTGGGAGATCAGCACCAGCTCCTGTACCCCCTCGGCGGCCAGCTGGTGGGCCTCAGCCACGATGGACTCAATCGGGCGCGATCGCTGATTGCCTCGCAGGTGGGGAATGATGCAGAAGGCACAGCGATAGTCACAGCCCTCGGCGACCCGCAGGTAGGCAACGCTGGAGGCGGTGGTGCGATAGCGGGGTACGGTTTCGTCGGCGATGTAGGTGGGCTCTGGGGAGACCAGCTTTACTCGCTCTCCGGCTTCGGCCCGCTCAATCACCTCGACGATGCGGTTGTAGTCGCCGGTACCCACCAGGGCCACGGCCTCGGGAATTTCCTCGAGCAGCTCGTGCTGAAAGTGCTGGGCCAGACAGCCCGTAATGACGACTTTCTTTTGGGCGGCGGCCAGCTCCACCAGGGTGCGCACCGACTCTTCCCGCGCCGCTTCAATAAAGCTACAGGTGTTGACCACCACGTAGTCGGCCAACTCCTCGTTGGCATCGACCTGATAGCCGGCCTGCACCAGCAACCCCAGCATGTGCTCGGTATCGACCCGGTTCTTCTCGCAGCCCAGGTGGTTAAATGCAACCGTTGGCTTTAGCCCCATGGTGTCCCTTAGTGTCTCTCGAATTTTGTGATCACGCCAATTCTGCCAAAGACGTTAGTCGGTAATTGCTGGGGGTAGCGATCGCATCGGGCGATCGCGCACCGCTTAACAGGTACCAGCATGACTCACGCTACCACTTAGGCATCCATCAATCCTGTGTTGACGAATTGCCCAGCAAATCTTTTGGCCAATGGCACCAGGGGGCAATACAAATTAACACTCATAAATAATACAACACAAAAGCAGCCGGTGTCCCAAATCGGACCCCAGGGGTTGATATGCTGATAGGGTAGATTGGCCGTTGCCGCAGCAAGCGCTGTGGCAAGCTGCGATGATCTAGTGTCCTATAACGTTCTGCGAGTCCAGGCAAAATTCACGTGGACTTAATCGAAGTATTCAACACCCACAACCCGGTCATTGGGGTATTACACCTGTTGCCCCTACCCACCTCACCTCGCTGGCAGGGGGATTTACAGGCCGTTGTCGATCGCGCTGAGCAGGAGGCCACGGCCCTGGCCTCGGGCGGCGTCCACGGCATTATTATTGAAAACTTTTTTGATGCCCCCTTTGCCAAAGGGCCGGTAGACCCGGCGGTGGTCAGCGCCATGGGGCTGGTGGTGCAGCGCCTGCAAACCCTGATCACGCTACCTCTGGGCATCAATGTGCTGCGCAACGATGCCCGCAGTGCTCTGGCGATCGCCACCTGTACCGGGGCGGCATTCATTCGCGTCAACGTGTTGACCGGGGTAATGGCTACCGATCAGGGCCTGATTGAAGGCTGTGCCCACGACCTGCTGCGCTACCGCAAAGAGCTGGGCAGCTCGGTGAAAATTCTGGCCGATGTGCTGGTCAAGCACGCCCGCCCCCTGGGATCGCCCAACCTGACCACCGCCGTGCAGGAAACGATTCACCGGGGCCTGGCCGACGGCATTATACTGTCGGGCTGGGCCACGGGCAGCCCCCCCAGCCTCGAAGATCTGGAGCTGGCCAAGGCCGCTGCGGGCGATCGCCCGGTGTTCATCGGCAGTGGGGCCGATGTGGACAACATTAACACCCTGATGAAGGCTGCCGATGGGGTCATCGTTGCCAGTTCTCTCAAGCGCCAGGGGGACATCAACCAGCCCATTGACCCGATCCGGGTCGGGCAGTTTGTCGAGGCAATGCAGGAGGGGTTGCAGACCCTGGAGGGTAATCCCCTGCCGACCATGGTGGCCCCTTAGGGATTGATTGAGCTCAAATCAGCTCAAAGCTGACGGGTCGGTGGGGTTTCAGGTGCCCAGTTTGGTGCACGGCGCCAGGTTTCAGGTGCAGGGCTGGAACTAGAACCGCAGCCCTGAAACGGGGAATCGTAGATTGCTGCTTCGCCACTGTGCAAATCGGCTGAGTACTGGGGTGCCTGTTGCCCCTTTGGGCTATGCATTAAGATAGACCCGGGAGCCACAGTCCTCGGCACTATTGGCTACCCTAGTCAGCAGGTGAGTTGGATTAACCGTTTTGGAAGAGAGACGCATTATGAGACGCCGCCGCCAGGAGAGCCGCTGGATTCACCGATGGTCACGCTGGATGGTAGCGGGCATTGCCTCGGTGGGCGCGTTAGGGACGGCGTTCCTGACGATCAATAAACTGACCGGCGGCGGCGGTGCCTGTCCTACGGAGGGCTGCGAGCGCGTGTTTGCCAGTCCCTATGCAACGATCTTTGGGCTGCCGTTAACTCTGTTCGGGTTTTTGGCCTACGCCACAATGTTCACCCTGGCGCTGGCTCCCCTGGTGATCAATCCCGACCAAAATAAGGTGCTGCGCCAGAAGCTGGAGGCCTGGACCTGGCCGCTGATGTTCATGGTGGCCTCGTCTATGGTGGTGTTTAGCGCCTACCTGATGACGCTGCTGGCGTTTGAAATCCAGGCGTTCTGTCCCTACTGCGTTTCGTCGGCCCTGTTTGCCCTGGCGATGTTTGGCATCGTTCTGTTTGGCAACCGCTGGGATGATTTGGGCCAGCTGGCATTTATCGGCTTTATTGTCGGGATTGTCACCCTAACCAGTACCCTGGCCATCTATGCGCCCATTCGAGCTGGCGGCGGCGGCAGTCGTCCAGCTACCGTAGCGGCCGGGCAGCCTGGGCCACCGGTCACCACCGCCTCTGGCCCCGCTGAAATAGCGCTGGCCAATCACCTGAATGATATTGGCGCGACGTTTTATGGAGCCTGGTGGTGTCCCCACTGCCACGACCAAAAGCAACTGTTCGGGGCCGAAGCCGCCACCATCTTCACCTACGTCGAGTGCGCCGAGGATGGGCAAAATCCCCAAACCGCTCTGTGCCGCTCTAAGCCGGAAATTACTGGCTTCCCCAGCTGGGAGATCAACGGCGAATTCTACGCCGGTACCCAGAGCCTGACCCGCCTGGCGGAGATCTCGGGGTACACAGGTCCGATGAACTTCCAGCGCTAGGGCTTGATTTAACAAAGCCCATTTGTTATGTCCCAATGACATAAAGGGGAGGACATCTACAGGTGATGCCCTCCCCTTTGTGTTGGTGGTCTATAACAATTGATGACAGCGCCTTAGGTGACAAGCCCTACCCCTAGCACCACCATCACGAACAGGATCAACGCGATCAACAGAAAGCTGCCAAACAGGATTCGAGAGATTTTCGCCGCCCCACGTGCGATGCCGGAAAACCCTAAAACCCCCGCAATAACGGCTATGACTAAGGCGATAGTGGCCCAGGTTAGTAGATCCATTCGCGTTCTCCCGCAAGCAAGCAACGCCTTCAACCTAGAGGTTTGCTCCAGTCCTGTCGTCTACCTTTTGAGTGAGGCCTCCTTGGCCCTCGTCGGCTGTTCGGGGGGCGATAGCGGGAGTTGATGGCATCCCCTGAAGTCTATTGGGGCCAAATGTAGCCCAGGTCGTCGATGGTCAGAGGGGTGTCGGGAAAGTCGCGCTGGGTGAACTGGCGGATGAGAATGACCCCGCCAAAGTGGTCGTCGAGGTAGGGCACGCCGTTGCGATCGAGGGCGACTGGGATAATCCGACCGCCCACAAAGTTGCCCCCGGCATCGAGATCGGTCTGGAGAATCAGCGAGGTGCCCAGGGGGCCAACGGTGGAGAGGCTGCGGTAGCCGACAAAGTTGCCCAGGGAATAGGCGATCAGCTTGCCCTGGTACAGCTCAAGCGCTCTGGGCACGTGGGGGCCGTGGCCTAACACCAGGTCTGCCCCGTGGTCAATGACGGTGCGGGAGAACTGCACCACGTTGCCGCGATTTTCAGAAAAGAAAAATTCGGTCTGGTCGCGGGTGACGGTGGCGTCGGTACCTTCCTTACCCGCATGGAACGACACAACGACGATGTCCGCCTGAGCCTTCGCGGTCTGTACCAGGGCGATCGCCGCCTCCAGATCCTGCACCCGGTTGTGCTCAGGGTAGGTGCTAAAGCCAATGAAGGCCACCGTTTGCCCCCTGGCCTCGACGTACAAAATTTCGTTTTTGCGGCCCACGGCCTTCATCCCCGCCGCCTCGATGTGGGCGATGGTGTCCTCAAACCCCTGCTGGGCGAAATCCATGGAGTGGTTGTTGGCCACGCTGAGCACGTCGAAACCGGCCTCTTTGAGCACGCTGGCGTACCAGGGCGGGGTGCGAAAGGCAAAGACATTGCCCCGGCTGGTATCTTTGGCGCTGCGGGGTACCTCGGTCAGGGTGCTCTCGAAGTTGCCAAAGGTGATGTCGGCGTCGCCCAGGTGATACTGAATGCTGCCAAACAGGTACTGCCAATCCTCGGGCAGGCGGTAGCGCTGGTAGTCGCTGCCGGGGATAATGTCGCCCACGGCTTTGATCGTGAGGGTGACTGGAGTTGCCAGAACCGGGGGGGCGATCGCGGCGGTCCGCTCTGCGATCAGCGGCTGCAGGGGCGTGGCCTCAGGGGGCGTCCCCGAGGCGATGGCGGGCAGGGTCGCTGCTGAAGTTTGAGTCACATCGGCCGCAGTCAGCTCGGCGTCAGCGACCTCGGCGGGGCGCTGCTGGGTGTACCGCCACTGGGTTACCCCGCCAGCCAGGCCAAACCCCAGGCCGATCGCAGTCAAGGTCAGCGCCCACGGCCAGCGGCGATCGCGCGGTGCCGCCAGTCCATGCTCCGCCTGCCCGGCGGCGGGCAGGCCCTGAGGGATACCCGCAGATTCGGGTGAGTGAGCCATCTGGGAGTGCCCCTCGGCCTGGGCGGGTAAAACCGTCTCGTGCGCCTGGGCTGCCTGCGGCATAGGGGGCGCTGGCAGCCCAGGGTCCAGATCAAAGTCGCGCTGCCAGCGGTTGAGCAGGCGCTTCTCCGTGCCGTCGAGGACCTTGAGGTGGGCGATGGTCTCTAGCCTCAGGGCACTGACGGCGGCGTGAATGGGAGGCAGGTAGAGGTCTAACGGCAGCGGTGGGGCGGCGGTGAGAAAGACGTACAGGGTGCGATCGCGCCGCGAAACCTCCACGCGCACCCGGCTGTCGTCTACAACGGTGGCCAGTATTTGGGCGATCGCGCCCAGGTTTCCCGCCTGGGCTTGGGTCCAGGCCACCGATTGGGTTAAATCAGCAATACTCACCGTAAACAGCCATTCTGCACTGCGCTACGCCAAATCATAGCGCCAGGAGAATAGTTTGAGCCGTTTTGACCCGTTTGAGCCGCCATATAGCCATTGCGCTGACCCAGTTCTGGCTAGCAACAGGGGCAGATGTCCTAAGCGCAATGGCCATCGCTATACCTACAAAAAGCCCCGCTGGTCACAACCAGCGGGGCAACAGTGGGTTTATACGGAACGCTAGAAACGTTTGTAAGTGGTCAAGCGACTGCCGCCGCTGACCACCCCCCTATCGAGGAGCTTTGATATCGCGGTAGCGACCCTGGCGACGGGCGGCCCCCCGACGACCGGGGAGACCCACGCTGGCCATCCCCAGCAGGCCCAAAGCCACCTTGGCACCGGGCCGATGGGGCATAGTCTGGGTTTGGGCCTGGGTGGGCTGATAGGGCTGAGTCGTCTGGCGATACTCGGCTCCAGCCAATGAAAGTAGCCCCGCCACAATAAAGGCGCTGAGATGGCTGAGCGATTTGTCAACCGCAGGCACCTCGTAGTGGGTTGAAAAGGTTCTGACTAGAAACCAAATAAACAATCCAACGCAAATTAGCAGGGCGATCGCGTTAATGGCCGGACTATGGGCAAAGGTGTAGATCGCACCTTCGGTGGGACCGTCAATCGCGCCCTCAAACTCTTCAAAGGTAGAGAATGGACTGGACATGGCACTTGTTCCTCAAATGTTAAGCATTCTACTGGGGGCAATTCAGATTTTTTGAGCCGCCTCAGGCATGGTCACGGGAGCCATGGGAGAATGGCCGTTTTGCTGGGGCAGGATGGAGTATTCCGGATAGCCCTCAATGCCAAAGTCAGCCAGGTCCAGACCGGCGATTTCTTCGGCCTCAGAAACGCGCAGCAGGCCCAGCTTTTTGAGCACAAAGCTGACCCCATACCCGGGCAGAAAACCCAGCAGTATTGCACAGATGAGCGCCCCAATCAGCTGAGCCCCAAAATTGATCGCAGGTATCCCATCCGGCTGAGGATAACCAGCGGCAAAAATGCCCACCATGAGGGAACCAAATACCCCGCAGTAGCCATGGACAGCAAATGCCCCAACAGCATCGTCAATGCCGGCTCTTTCGACCGCATTGCCAACAAAGGGCATGGTGTAAGCTCCAACAAAGGCGAGGATAATCACAATCGCCGGGCTATAGATATCCATGGCCGCTGCCGAAGAAATAATGCCCGCCAGTCCACCCGAAATGGTGTAAAACGGGTCGGCCTTAGAACCCATGTAGGCACCAACCAAACCGGCAGATAGCGCCAGAGTGGTGTTGACCCCGACGGAGGCCAGCGTCATCGGCGTGCCGTAGATGGTGATCTCGACCGTCTGACCCGGCACAAAGATCACGCAGGCGGCCAGGAAGGCGTAGAACCCGACAAAAATCAGCATTAACCCCACCATAGTGAGGGGCAAATTGTGGGGCATAATTACCCGAGGTTTGCCCTGGGCATCAAACTTGCCAATCCGGGGACCGAGGTTGAGCAGCACCCCAAGGGCAAAGAACCCCGCCACGGCGTGGAGCAGGGCAGAACAGCCAAAGTCGTGGTAGCCCATCTGGGTAAAGAACCAGCCGTAGGGGTTCCAGCCCCAGGAGGCGGCGACCACCCAGGTAAACGAGCCCAATACAATGGCCAGAATGCCGTAAGCTCCGATCTTGATCCGCTCAATCACCGCGCCGGAGAGAATCGAGGCGGTGGTCATGGCAAACAGGGCGAAGGCGAACCAGAACACGCCCGTTAAATTATCGGCGATGTTGGGACCCAGCGCCGGGGACCAGGGGTAGGAGGCTTCCACCAACTCCAGCACCTCACCGACGGTGCCACCAGCGGCGGCATCAGTCCAGGGTCCGACAATGCCGCCCTGGAGGGGAAACAGCGGAAAGGCGTTGTAGACCCACCAGCCAAAGAAGAAGAAGGTGAGGCCCACCAGCGATAGGGTCATCAGGTTTTTGACCATGGTGGCCAGGACGTTCTTGGAGCGGGCTGCGCCACCCTCATACGCTAAAAAGCCCACATGGATTAGCAACATGAGCACCGAGGCCCAATAGTAGTAAGACTCTGAGACAAAAGTTGCTAAAAACTCTTGCGATTCAGGAGACATAGATAACTCCTAGCTGTCAAATAATTTGCACGAAGGAACCGACGAAAATGCAACGACCAACCTGTGAATTTAGCGATTGTCATTGCACCTAGGACATCGACCCTTGCTGCGGCCCTTGCTGCGTTTGGAGACTGAAGCAGGGCAATGGCGTATAGCCATCGCTTTAAGGGAATCGGCTATGTCCTAACTGGTCTGACGGGGCTTCACAAGTGGGCTAAATTAGGTAGATGAAGCTGAGCGATACAGCCGTTCGACTGTGCCAAGGCAAAGCACTACAGCTCTCTTGGAGAACTGTTAGAGCTGTAACAAGGCCAGAAGCAAATCAATCAAACCCAGGGCTAGAGATGAAGTTAAATCAGTTGAAAAACTCCCAATATTGGGCCGGACTTGGTACAACTAAGCCAGTCAAGTCGCCTTAACCAACTTGTTATGTCAAGAGTGTGCAATGCAAGCTAGGTATGAGCTGTAGTGAGCGATACTGAACTGTGGTTGAAGGCTTGAATCAGCGCCCAAAAAGTTTCAATTTGGTGGCGAGCCAGGTGTAGTTCTAAACCCGATCGACTCCCCATCGGGTGGTGCCAAATCAGTACAGAAATGGAGTTTACCTGAGCGGGTACTGCCCTGTGCAGCGGCAATGGGGTAAGTCGGTGGGGGGCTCGAACGGTGGCCAGCGCCGCGATCGCAGGCCAACCCTCCCCCGGCAGAGCCACCGCCCCCAGCCAGTCCAGCGACTTCACCCACAGGCTGAGGTTGAGCGCCGCGACCCGCTGATCCAGCGGGCCAGGGTAGGTGACACGAAAGTTGCGATCGCACAGCCGCAGCACCGCACAGGGCAATCCGTCCAGCTCGGTCTCCAGCGACTGAAACGGGGCCAGGTGATCCACCGCCTCGCCGAATAGTGCTCTGGCGGCCACCAGCCCGTCGACCCCCGCCATATCCCAGGGCTGTGAAACCGTGACCTCTTTGTTAAATTCGTTCATGCTCGCACCCGATTTTTGGTGGGGTCAAAGGTGGCTAGGGGACCCACCGTGGCCAGCACCCGCCGTTTCAACCCATCCAGCAGACCCACCTCCACCGAGGTTCCAGGTTCGGCATACTCAGGCACCACCTGGGCCATGGCGATGCTGGCGTTGAGGATGGGCGAAAACGTGGCGCTGGTGATCTGCCCCACCCGCCACTGTTCCCCGGCGGCAAACACCGGCTGCCCGTGGGCCGCCACCTCTGGCCCCGTCAGCACCAGGCCCACCGCCAGCCGGGGGGGACGGCGACGGATCGCCTCCAGCGCCGCCCTGCCGATCAAGTCGGGCTTTTTCAGCGCCACGGCCCAGCCGATACCCGCCTGGTAGGGCGAGGTCAAATCGTCAAACTCATGGCCCCTGGCCAGCAGTCCGGCTTCAATACGGGCGCGATCGAGCGCCTTCATCCCCAGGGGCAGCATTCCCCAGGGTTGTCCGGCCGCCATCAGCATTTTCCATAGGGTCGCGCCGTGCTGGGGCGACACAAATAGCTCGTAGCCCAGTTCTCCGGTGTAGCCCGTGCGCGAAATCAGCAGTGGCAGGTGCTCCACCTGAGCCTCGATAAATTGAAAATAGCCCAGGTTCGCCACCTCGGGCACCAGGGTTTGGAGCAGGTTGCGAGCCAGGGGGCCCTGGAGGGCCAGGTTGTGGAGATCCACGGTCTCAATGGCCACCGTCCAGCCTTTTTCCTGGGCGACCTTGTGCAACCAGGCACCGTCAGTATCGCAGTTGCCTACGTAGCGGTAGCGGGTGGGGCTAAAGCACAACACAATGCCGTCATCGACAATGCCGCCGTGGGGGTTGAGCAGGCAGCCGTAGGCCCCCTGCCCAGGGGCAATTTTCTCTAGATTGCGGGAGAAGGCGTGCTGCAGCAGGGCAAAGGCATCGGCTCCACGCACCTCAAACTTCCGCAGCGCCGAGAGGTCCATCAGCGCGGCCCGCTGGCGCAGCGCCCAGTACTCCGCCTGGTCGCCCTGGTGGGCAAAGCTGCCGGGCACCCAAAAGCCGTTGTACTCGGTCAGGTCGTCGGTGAGCTGGCGAATGCAAGGGGTGAAGGCGCTGTCCTGGGTGAGGCGCAGGGGAAAGTCCGCCGCGACCCGTCGACCAATTGCGCGGGCAAAAGTCTGCCCCGCCGCGTAGATCCGCACGTGAATGGGGGTGGGATGCCAGCCGTTGGCTGGGTCGATGTCGTCGGGGCAGGCGGAACTGGCGCAGAGCACGTCCTGGTGGGCCAGCAGCAGCACGTAGTCGCCGGGGCGCGACAGGGGTTCGGCAAAGCCGATCGCCCCCTGGCCATCGACGCTGGTGTTGTAGAAAAAGTTGAGCGCAGGCCAGCCTGGACGGGGAGCAATGCCGTAGGGAGCCAGCACCCGGTTGAAGTTGTCGCTACAGCTGGGGTGACCGGGATACCCGGCGTCTTCGTAGTAGCGGGCGGTGCAGGCAAGCAGAAAACTGTCGTGGCGACCGCAGGTATCCTGCACCACTTCGACCAGGGGCTGCATCGCCTGGGAAAAGACCTTGCTGGGTAGCCCCGCCTGGGGGACCGCCAGCCCCGTCAGCGTGCGGGTGACGGTGGCATCCAGCGGATCGCCATAGCCCTGGCCACCAAAGGCCAAAAAATCGGAGCACTGGGAGCCTGCCACATCAATAAGTTGGACGTACTGGCCAGCGGTGACGGGGTAGGCGATCGCGTCTCCCGGCGCAATTCGATACTCTGCCACTACCTCACCCAGGGGCGGCGGCACATCACTGTATCGCTTTGCTATGGGACGCTGGAGGGGAGTTGTCATAACAAGATTCCACCAGATGTCCTTGGGGCGCGTGGTGGTGCAGGCTACCGAACCGGGGGGGGCTGACGCGCAAACCGGAAACCGCAAAGGCTCGCGAAAGCCGTAGCGCTGGCGAAACTCTAAACCCGATTACTGACGAACCTCTAAAAGTAAGTGGGTGAAACCCTGGGGTTATCTGACGATTTCCCAAAATAGGGTATTGACCCGAAAGAAAATTTTGTCGGGATCTGCATTTCTGCCCTTGGTCATTTTTAGAGCGGTTTTCCACCTTACTTTGCCCCTTAGCTCTGCGATCGCCGGAGTGGATGTGGAGTTTTTGGCAGCTAACGAGGGATCTGCCTGCAAATTTATGGGTATTGCAACCTGCTGTTTTTCACAGTTTGGGCTGACTAAAAAAATGGATCCAATTGCTGACAGCTTGAACGCCAAACGTAGCGTCCAAAGTCGCCAAGAAAATAAAATCATCCCAATGTTATCTATGCCTAACATTTTGGGTAGAATCTCTCTTGAGCAAGAGGTAACTTTCGCATTTTTGTATTCCTTTCGCCGTCACTCCGCTGATTCAAGACGTTCTGGCTTGCTCTGTTGGCCCAGCCACGGTTGGAAACAGGATGTTTTCAGGTTTGTGGAAGGCTTGCAACATTTATTACCTGTATTTTTTGCGCGATCGCAATTTAGACTCCCATGCTAAACCGCTTCATTAATCTCACCGGACTGGCTCTGGTGCTGAGTTTAACCGTGCCTGCTGCCCATCAGGCCCGCTCCAGTTACTGGCCCAACGCTGCTGGGAATACTGCCCCTGCATCAGAGGTGACACGGGAGTTCTCTGCCCTGCTGCCGCAGACCGCCGCATTGCTGGGCGAAAGCAGCCAATCTCTCACCGCCGAGACCACCATTGCCCCCCCGGCTGAATCTACCCAGGCCTTTGCTCCAGCACCAGAGAATGTGCGGTTAGAAATTCACCTGCGGCGTCGCGAAGTCTTAGTCTACCAGGGTGCAACCGTTGCCAGCCGCTATCCCGTTGGGATCGGTCGAGTCGGTTGGGAAACGCCGACTGGCACCTTTCGAGTGCGCCAGATGCGCGAGCACCCCACTTGGATCAGTCCATTTAATGGACAACGAATTCCCGGGGGTGATGCCCGCAATCCCCTGGGAACGCGATGGATTGGTTTTTGGACCGACGGCAACAACTGGATTGGGTTTCATGGCACTCGTAACCCCGCAACGGTAGGCAGAAACTCCTCCCACGGATGTCTTCATATGCACAGGGCTGACCTGGAGGACCTGTACCGGCAAGTCAGACTTGGCACCCCAGTCACGGTGCTGCCGTAGTTAGTTTGAGTGCGCTGACCTCATTCAGGTAGTAGAAAATCTCAGCTAATGCTAAACCAACGACAGATAAGGTCCAGCATGAGCCTCTTTAAGCTTTGAACTAACGCTCTTAAATGAGCCACGTTGAAATCGCTTTGAAGAGGTATTTTATGAACGCTCAAAATCGTATTACTTTGGCCCTAACTGGTTTAGCTGGAGCTTTGGTAACCGGGGTGCTGGTGGGTATGCCCAGTGTAACGGCTCAAGTTGGTGGTGGTGAACAAGCCCCCGGCACCACTCAGCAGCAACCCGGTACCACTGGCGCGGGTCAGCAACAGCAGCCCGGTACCACTGGCACCGTTCAACAGCAGCAGCCCGCCACCCCTGGCACTGGTCAACAGCAGCCCGGTACCATCCAACAGCAGCAGCCCGCCACCCCCGGCGCAGGTCAGCAGCAGCCCGGTACCATCCAACAGCAGCAGCCCGCCACCCCCGGCGCAGGTCAGCAGCAGCCCGGCACCATCCAACAGCAGCAGCCCGCCACCCCCGGCGCAGGTCAGCAGCAGCCCGGCACCATTCAACAGCAGCAAGATCAGTTTGACGATGACGCTCAGTTTGAGGCCGACGACAACGGCGACAACGGCGTTCGTGCCCTGTGGTAATGGAAAAGTTGGGGCTTAGCTTGCAGAATTGAGCCCCAACGAGCGGCAGAAGCAGGCAACACCAGCTTTTGCGGTTAACGCAGTCTATACAGGTTCAGCGTTGCGGTCTGGAACGACACCTTCCCGCCGTAACGCCGAATTTTTGCAGGGGCTTACCTGACCAGAGAACATCCGCAGGTCGGCTGTGCTTGATGAGTCCTAGGGCACAACTCTTACCGGTGTGCCCATTTCAATGCGGCCAAACAAGGCTTCTACGTCGGCATTGTGCATACGAATGCAGCCGTGGGACGCCGCCGTGCCGATGGACGAGGGGTCAGAGGTGCCGTGGAGGCCGACCCACATGTGACCGTCCGTCCAAAATCCAATCCACCGGGTGCCCAGTGGATTGCGTGAGTCATGGTTCGGAATTCGCTCGTCGGTGAAGGGATGTATCCAGATAGGATCTTCCTGCATCTGGCGCACTCGGAAGGTGCCGACGGGGGTTTCCCACCCAGCTCTGCCGATGCCAATCGGGTACTGCTCGATCCGCTTAGTACCCTCGTATAGCGTTACCCGACGCTGGCTGAGGCTGATCTCTAACCAAACCACTTCTTCAGCGGCTCTGGTTGAGTCGGCAAGAACCGCGGGAGAGTTAAAAAAGGAGGATGCTGAGGCGTGGGGATAGTCTTGCAGCAGCAGCCCCCCAATGGCATAAGGCGCAAGCCCCGCCGCTGCTACAAAACTCATGAGGCCAAATAACTGATTCCACGTTCTCATACTGGATCTCCTCGCCCTTTGTCTGACGTTCGGGCGATCGCCCAAGCGCCAATGGCCAGCCCAACCCACACCATTGCCAATCGAATAGCCCAGATCAGCCAACTGACCGAAGTTCGCTTATTTCAGCCTAAAAAGAGTGTCAGCAATTGCCAACACTCCATAGGACTGAAGTTTTCCCTTTGGTCAGTGTCCTGATCGGTCACCCGAGACGGTTACCCTGCCAAACTAACGACTCCCACGGCGCTAAGGCTGTGCACAGGGGAACAGCCCCGCTAAACTAGCGATAATCTAGTGGCATCGATTCTGGCCAAACCCCCTTAACTGTCAGCTCCAAACCAGGCCAGGGGCGGTGACCGCTCATGGATATGTCAGCCAAGGTTGATTGATAATAGCCCCTACGGATCCTTTCCCGCTCTCTCCCTACCATGCTCGGCTACTTGCTCAGGCGTCTGCTGATGGCCATTCCCACCCTGGTGGCGATTAGCGCGGTGATTTTCGTTATTTTGGCGCTGTCGCCCAGCAACCCCCTGGGGGATCTCGCCACCAACCCGGCCATTACGCCGGAGGTGCGGGAGAACATTGTGCGATCGCTCGGTCTCGATCAGCCTATTCATATCCGTTACTTAAAGTGGACGGCGGCGCTGTTTACCGGCAACCTGGGCTACTCCTTTACCAGTCGCCTGCCGGTAGTAGACCTGATTGCCCAGCGCCTGCCCGTCACCCTCTGGATCATTGGGGTGGCCTACCTGCTGAGCGTGGCCCTGGCCCTGCCCCTGGGCATTGTGGCGGCTCTGCGGCAAAACACCTGGGTGGATCGGGCGATTACCACCGTAGCGTTCATGGGGTTCTCAACCCCGCCATTTTTTTCGGGCCTGGTGCTGATTATTGTGCTGAGCGTGCGGTTGGGCTGGCTGCCTTTTATCTACGACAACACTCTGGTGGTGAGGGACCTGGGCAGTCTGGGGCAGTGGCTGCGGCAGTCGATCATGCCCATTGCCACGCTGGTGCTGTTTCAAACGGCGGTGCTGCTGCGGTTTGTGCGGGCCGCCATGCTGGAAGAAATTCCTCAGCACTATGTAAAAACCGCACGGGCCAAGGGACTGGGGCGCTGGCGTATCGTCACCCTGCACATGCTGCGCAACGCGCTGATTCCCGTTGTCACGCTGGTGGCGCTGGATATTCCCACCATTTTTACCGGGGCGCTGGTGACCGAGCAGGTATTTCGGGTGCCGGGGATTGGGGCGCTGCTGATTGAGTCTATCTACCGCAGCGATACCCCAGTCGTCATGGGGATTGCCTTTATTTATGGGGTGCTGGTGGTGGCCTTTAACCTGGTGGCGGATCTGCTCTACGTCGTCATTGATCCCAGGCTGCGCTATGGCCACTAACGTTGAGCTGGCGACTCGGCCCATCGATCCCGGTGGCCGAGCCGATCGCGCCTGGCGACGGCTATGGGGCGATCGCACCGCCCGGCTGGCCCTGGTGGCCCTGGGCCTGCTGCTGCTGGCTGTCACCGCTGGTCCGCTGCTCTACCAGGGGTCTCCCAGCGCCATCGACTTTGGCCGCGCCCTGCGCCCGCCGGGCCTGGCACACCCCCTGGGCACCAATGATCTGGGCCAGGACCAGCTGGCCCGGCTGCTGGTGGGGGGGCGCATTTCCCTGGCGGTAGGGCTGACCGCCACTCTGGTGGGCCTCAGCCTGGGGGTGGGCATTGGCGTGCTGGCCGGGTTCTACGGCGGCTGGCTGGACAGCCTCCTGATGCGCCTCACCGACCTGTTTTTGGCCCTGCCCCAGCTGCCCCTGGTGCTGCTGGTGGTCTACCTGTTGGGGGACCCGGTGCGCCGTGCCCTGGGGCCAGAGCAGGGTATCTTTTGGCTGATCGTGTGGGTGATCGGCGGCCTGAGCTGGATGCCCGTGGCCCGCCTGGTGCGGGCCGGATTTTTGAGCCTGAAGCAGCGCACCTTTGTCCAGGCGGCGGTGGCCCTGGGGGCGCGGCCCTGGGGCATTGTCAAAACCCATCTGCTGCCCAACATTTTGGGGCCGGTGATTGTGGCGGCCACCCTGGGAGTGGGCAACGCCCTGCTGGCCGAATCGACCCTGAGCTTTTTGGGGGTGGGCTTTCCCCCCGATGTGCCCACCTGGGGGCGGATGCTGTTCGATGCCCAGAACTACATCGAGAGCGCCCCTTACCTGGTGCTGGCTCCGGGCCTGGCGATTTTTTTGACGGTGCTGTGTATCAATACCCTGGGCGATCGCCTGCGGGATAGCCTCGATCCGACCAGCCGGTAGTCAGCCAGGCAAGTCTGCGACGAGGCAGACCCCTGGCGGTAGACTGGGCTTGGTACTCTACACCCCAGCCCCCTGTCTCGGCGGGTGCTCCCTATGGCTCTTCCCCAGCAGCAGCTGCTCACCCAGGTCGCCCGGATGTTTCCGGATGCGCTGTTCTACGCCCCGACCCAGGCCCAGATGGTGGCCCTCACCATCGATGATGTACCGACACCGGGCGATCGCAACGATGCCTCCACCCGGCTGATTCTCACTGCCCTCGATCGCTACAACCGCACCGCCGCGCACCCGGTGCGGGCCACCTTTTTTGTGATCACCGACCACCTCAACCCCGGCAGCACCATTCTGCAGGAGATCCTGGCCAGCGGCCACGAGATTGCCAACCACGGCACCACAGACACCACCCCTGCCATTTTGCAGCCGGTCCAGTTTGCCCGCCATTTTCAAGAGGCCCACGATCGCATCACCGACTTGATCCAGCAGCCGATTCGCTGGTACCGACCAGGACGCGGCTTCTATAACCGGGCCATGGTCGACCACATTCGGCTCACCCCCGGTTACGAGTCGCTGGTGGCTCTGGCCTCCATGGTTCCCTTCGATACCCTTAGACCCCTTAGTACCCCCAACCTCAACACCTGGTACCTGTCCCGGTTTATCTTTCCGGGGGCAATTTTTGTCATGCACGGCGGCTCCCTGGAGCGCTGTGTGCAAACATCCCAGGCGCTGCCCACCCTGCTGAGCCTGATCGATCGCCAGGGCTACCGGGTGGTCACCCTCTCAGACCTCTACGACAGCTTGGCGGCGACCGGCCCCACCGCTACAGCAGAAATTCCCACAGCGCCGCCGCCACCCCATCCGCATCCACCCCAGGGGCCACCCAGTCAGCCCCCTGTTTAACCGGCTCCGGAGCATCGCCCATGGCCACGCCAATGCCGGCGTAGCGCAGCATTTCCAGGTCGTTGAAGTTGTCGCCAATGGTCATCACCTGGTCAGGCTTGAGATCCAGCAGGTCTTCGGCCAAAAACCGCACCGCTTCGCCCTTGTGGGCTAGGGGATGGGTGGCCTCCACGAAGTATTCCACCGATCGCGTCAGGTACAGGTCTTCTGTAGGGTAGCGCTGGCTCAGGTGGGCCAAAATATCGCTGAGTAGGTCGATGTTGGTGCTCAGCGTCAGCAGCTTCGTGGTTTCGATCGCCACATTGTTGCTCAACAGCAGGGCCAAATCTCCGGCGGCGATCGGTCGAATGCCCGATCGCTGAGCATAGGCTTCAGTGTCGTCGATAATGCTCCGCACGTGGAGCTGATCGTCGATATACAGGTGAATCGACAGGTCATTGCGGGCCTCCATTGGGGCCAGGTAGGCCAAAATTTCCAGCGCCAGCCGGCGGGGTAGGGGCGTATGCCGGTGCAGCGTTTGGGTTTTGGGATCCTTAATGAAGGCCCCCTGGTAGGCCATCAGGGGTAGTGCCGAACCCACCAGCTGGTGAAACCGCAGGGCCGACTGGTACATGCGCCCGGTGGCGATCGCCACGGCAATGCCGCGCTGCTGCACCTGCCGAATGGCCTCCAGCACGGGGGCGGTGATTTCGTTGGAGACACCAGCTAGGGTGCCATCAATATCGAGCACAAGAAGACGAATGTCGACAGTCATGGGGTGAGCCTGGTGTGTTTTCCCTATGGTAGGCAATTGAGTCCTTGTAAGAGTTCTAACTGTCGCTGATACAAGACGAGAGCACCTTTCTCCAGCAAATCGCCATCTACCTAAAGGTAGGTATCTTTATTAAAACGTGAGCCCTCAGTAAAGCCCACTGCCAGAGCGCCCGCCCCAAGCTTACCTGGAGTAGCTTAGATCCAAGAACATAATTCTTCCTAACAACCCCCATGCTTTCCCCTGTGATTCTGGCTCAAAAACCTGAGGGGTTAAGTCGAAACTTGCCCAGCAGACTCCGTATTTTCTCTGGTTCTGCTAACCCTGGTTTGGCTCAAGAAGTGGCCCAATACCTACATTGCGAATTAGGGTTAATGGTGCGCAAGCGTTTCGCCGATGGTGAAATTTATGTTCAATTTCAAGAATCCATTCGTGGCTGTGATGTTTACCTGATGCAGCCCACCTGTCAACCGGTCAACGATCACCTGCTCGAACTCTTAATCATGATCGATGCTTGTCGGCGGGCATCGGCTCGGCAGATTACCGCTGTCATTCCCTACTACGGCTATTCTCGAGCCGATCGAAAAACTGCAGGGCGCGAGTCAATTACGGCCAAGCTAACGGCTAATTTAATTACACAAGCTGGGGCTCACCGCATTCTTGCCATGGATTTACACTCAGCCCAAACCCAAGGCTACTTTGACATTCCAGTAGATCACATTTTTGCTGCTCCCGTTCTGCATCGCTATCTACGGACTAAGGAAATCGATGACGTTGTGATTGTATCGCCTGATATTGGTGGTGTAGCTCGCGCCCGAGCCTTTGCCAAACACCTCAATGATGCACCTCTTGCGATTATCGATAAACGTCGCCCGGACCACAATTGCGCCGATATTATGAATGTGATTGGTGAAGTAAATGGTAAGACGGCAGTTATTATTGACGACATCATTGATACGGCGAGCACAATCACAGAATGTGCCCGCGCCCTCAAAGAGGCAGGGGCAAGTACGATCTATGCCTGTGCTACCCACGCTATCTTTTCTCCGCCAGCAATCAATCGCATTTCAAACGGTTTTTTTGAGAAGATAATTGTTACTAATACGATTCCAGTCCCTCAAGAAGAAGTTCAGCAACTCAAAATTCTATCCGTTGCCGAACTGATAAGCGAAGCTATTCGCAGAATTCATAAGGAGTATTCTGTCAGCAGCATGCTTCAGTCGCCTTAAGAGCTAAAAATTAAACATATGTTTGATTCTTCTCAACATTTTTAAGGAAATACCAGCATTAAAAATAAAATGCTTATTTTTAATTGTGTAGACATTATTTATTCAATAACTAGCTGTATTGTAAAACACGCTTGGAGCAAAAATATGCTATTCACTAAAGAAAAAAAATCTTTGTTGGTCTACTTGCTTGCGTTACGTCCTAAGCAATGGACAAAAAATTTAATTGTTTTTGCAGCCCCTATTTTCTCCTTGCAGCTTGATCCTGTTTCCTTGCTGCAATCTTTTCTAGCCTTTGTACTTTTCTGCGGCCTCTCTAGCGCCTTCTACTTGCTTAACGACATCGCTGATGTTCAATCAGATCGTTGTCATCCTACCAAGTGTAAGCGCCCAATTGCTGCAGGCTTGGTAAGCATTCCTACCGCCCTAACTATGGCCGGAATTTTGTTGGTGGGAACCGTAGCCGTTGGTTGGCTCCACCAGCCGCTGCTCGGCAGCACGCTGATAGCGTATGCCCTAATGCAGGTCGCCTACAACTTACGGCTCAAGCATACGGTCATCCTTGATGTAATCTGTATCGCCTCGGGCTTTGTGCTCCGAGCGTGTGCTGGGGCCGCTGCTACGGGAATTGTGGTTTCGGTGTGGTTCTTGCTCTGTACCGCTATGTTGGCCCTGTTTTTGGGGATTGAAAAACGCAAAGCAGAGCTTCGCGTTACAAAACTCAAAGGGGGACAAACTCGCCGTGTCCTTTACCGTTATTCTCAGCCCTTGCTAACCCGGATGGAAGGTACTGTTACTACTGGAGTTATTATGACCTACGCACTCTGGAGTGCTGGGCCTGTTGTTAACGGGGCAACTACGCCTTGGATGATGATTACTCTTCCCTTTGTTGCCTATGGAGTATTCCGCTACCAGTTTCTCAGCGATCCAGAGGAAATTAGTCGTCGCGCTAATGGTACCGACCACGGTGGCAAGACTGAACGACCGGAAGAGATCTTGCTTAGCGACCGTCCTCTTGGGCTGACCATAATTGCTTGGCTGATGATGGTTATCGCCGTGCTTTCACTGCACAATCAAGGTATTTTAGCCTAAAGTTTTGATATCAACTTCGAAGTTTTAGTTTGGATGATGTTAGGAGAAAAAGCCAACTCAGCTCTCTTAATCACAGGCAAAAATTTGATGGATTTTACTATTCATAGCTTTACGGGATCTGATCATGCCAATAACAGAGAGATATACCCTCAGAATTAGACAACTCAGCCAGATTGACCGAAGCCTGCTGAGGGAAAAAGGTATTCGAGGCATCATTCTTGACCTCGACAATACCATCGTCTCTGAGGATGATGTATACCTTTCCCCTGATTCTGAAAACTGGATTCGTGAAGCTCAGCATGAGGGCCTGAAGCTCTTTTTGCTGTCCAACGGCAAGCGAAAATATCGAGTTAACTATTGGTCTGCTCGTTTAAATATTTCAGCTATTAGTCCTGCCCGTAAACCATTCCCAAAGAGTTTCCGCAGGGCGATTCAGATCATGCAACTTAAACCTCGTCAGGTGGTTGTCATTGGTGATAGTTTTCACACCGATGTTTTAGGTTCAATACTAGTGGGCTGTTCTTGTGTTCAAGTGGCGAGCCTTCCTCATCCGCCCCGTTGGTGGGAAAAAATTCTTGGTAAATGGGTACAGGTTCCATACCTTAATACTGAAGAGCTTTGGTTGGCAGACTGCGAATATCTTTACCCTTAATTTTTAATTGATTGTATACCAATGACTAATCCATTGATATTTGGTGTTCTAATAACTTCTACTGTCGGTTTGAATACTTTTGCACAAGTCTTACTCAAGATGGGATCTGGTAAGACTCTGCCAAACATATACTTGCTGGGCGGAGTTTTAGCATACGGCATCAGCACCTTAATGTATATTTTAGTGTTGAGTAAAGTGAATCTATCTGTGGCCTACCCCTTGGTAATTGGTTTGACGGTGATCTCTACCACTGTTTTTGGAGCTGCGTTTTTTCAAGAAAAAGTCGGGATAACTGCCTGGCTTGGAATTGGCCTTATGCTAAGTGGCATCTGGGCTATTGCTTTTGCAAAGAATTGAATGCTGTAGCTAATAGAATTAATTTCACAAATTAGATTTTGGGAGGCTGCTTAAGCCGGCTCTTCCGGGTTCAGGGTGATAAGCTCGGCTAATATTCAGGCGCAGCAAGGCTTTCAGAGAATGCAGGGAAAGTAAAATGTATCAGCCAGCACACTTTCAACCACAGATCCGGAAGAGCCCTTAAGCCTTAAATTTGTACGGTAAATCGGCCTTAGTATTTTGTTTTGTACTATTTATTGATTAAGAAGGTTTGAAATCATGATCAAATTTATATCTCGAAAGACATTAAGTAGCGACTTGGCAAAACTTTTCTATCTCTTCTTTATCGGGTTTTTTCTGCGTTTTTTTCTGTTGACAAACCAAAGTCTTTGGTTTGATGAAGGCTTGACTCTTGACAATATTGAAGCTTCTTCGTTCGTCGAACTTATTACAAGATTAAGGAATTTGCCGCACAGTGATATTTTTCAGCCTTTGTATTATGTTTTCTTGTATGTTATACGCCTATTTTTGGGAGATTCGGAGTTTGTTTTAAGGGGGTTCTCGGCAATTCTAGGTTTTTTAGTGTTGCCCATGTTATATGGCCTTGCTAGGCGCTTGTATGGTAAAAACCACAGCATATGGACTCTTTTTATTCTGGTTTTTAGTTCCTTTTTGATTGGCTACAGTCAAGAGGCGAGAAACTATTCCTTGTTGATTTTTATTGCATCGCTACAGCTTTGTATATTCAGTGAAGTTTTGGACGCGGATTCATCTAAAAAACCTTTATCAAGGTTCTTTTTTGCAATCATTTCTTCAATTGGTTTGTTCTGCAGTGTTCAGTCTATTGTGTTTACTGCATCATTAAGCTTTTCGCATTTATTAATTTTTAGGAAGTGGAGGCACTGGATTCAATGGTGGTTGCCTACTGCGATTTTTTGTTTGTTTCCAATAGTTTATTTCCTGACTTTGCCTGCTGATGCAAATCCATCAACCGTTAATATATCGAGGTTCGGTTTTCCTATTATTTACAATGCAGCTTTTGTGATTTACGGGATTTTAGTTGGCACTACTTATGGACCATCGCAAGAGCAGTTGAGAGGAGATGATAAGCTGGCAGTGGTTTTAGGGAGCTGGCCAGTTCTTTTGATATTTATCGCTGTTGTTTCTGTAATTTTTCTGCTTATTATAAGGCTGTTTCTTCAGCGTGACTTTAGGAGCAAAATTTTCCGGCTGGATTGCTTCTTTATTTGTCTTGCAGTTACCTCTTTTGTCTTGGCAATAGTTATGGCTCTAATTACAAAGATGAATTTGGTTCCAAGGCATGCCTACTACCTCTGGTTGCCTCTAGCCATGATTTTGCCATCGTTATTGCATGGCCCATTCCTGATTGGAAAAGTTAGACCCCTTTACAAGGCGATAGCTAGGTTATCAATCCTGTTTTTCATATTTCTAAATTTATATTCCGTTTCCAATTATTACTTCGATCAGAGCTATTGGCGAGATGATTACCGATCCGTTGTTCGTTATTTGATTGAAAATCGAGTTTCTGGTAGTCCATCTGTATTGCTTTTTGGCTCTACTAAATTGATCAGATACTATGGCGATTTTGAAACAATAGATGGTCACGAAGTTGCTTGGAAAATGTTGTCAGGAGATGATTATTGGTTAAAAAGTTTGTCTTCAGTAGCTAATGACTCAAAAAAAATTATATTGGTTGTTAATCGGAAGCATTTTTTGGAGGCAGAATTTCCCCTCGAAGAAAAAATTTCTGATGCATATAAAATAGACTATATAGTTGAGGATTTTAATTATTTCCATATTTACTATTTGTCAGCCATTTGAAGTTTCTAGTACTCTGAGGCAGAACTAAGTCTATCATTCACGAGACTAAGGGTTTACCGGTGTAATTCCACTTAAAGGGCTTGGCCAAGGTGCGATTGTAGTAGTCCACAAAGGCGAGGATTTTAGCTTTGAGGTCAGCCTGACTGGTGAAGTTGGAACGGCGTAGGAGTTTGCTCACCAGGATGCTAAACCAAACTTCAATTTGATTGAGCCAGGACGAATGTTTAGGCGTGAAATGCACGACCAGGCGATGAGAAGGGTCTTTCAAAAAATCAGCGCGAGTGGCCATTGAGGCCAGAATGCCGGACTTACCCTTTTCGCCTAGCTCAAGGGGTTCAGGTTCAAGTTCAGCCACTACGCGCACCAAGGCCTCGGATTGATGAGTATTGAGACAATCCATAACGAGATGAATTTTGGGAGCGCTGGGTGCTGGGCCCAGGAGGGCTCTGAGATGAGCCTCTAAATCAGCCTCGGTTCGGGTGTCCCCGACACTGGCTTGGTCAATCTGGCCGGTCGCGACATTCAGCGTGGCGATTAAGGCCTGGGTGCCATGACGAATGTACTCAAACTCCACCTTTTCACAGCGTCCCGGCTTCATGTCCAGATTCGGCATCGCCCGTTCTAGGGCTTGAATACCGGTCATCTCGTCGAGGCTGTAGGTCAACTCACCGTGCTCGCTGCGCGCCCTGGCCTGCTGATAGACACCGCAGATGTCGGTAACTTTGGCGGCGAACTCAGGATCCGGGGGGGATGGAGCCAGTAGCGAGTCTGGTGGGGTTTAAGTTCGGCTTCAGCTAACAATCGCCCGACGTGACGGGGGCTGATGGTGTCGACAATGCCCTGCTTCATCATCTCATCGGCCAACTCGCAACCCGTCCAATGGCTGATGGGGCGACCATACTGCTCAGGCGGGGCGCAGGCCAGGGCATAGAGTTGCGTGATTTGCTCCAACGTGAACGTCGGCGGGCACCCCGCTCGAGGCGCATCCTGGAGTCGATCTTCGATGGGTAACTCACGGGCACTCAGCTCTAGCCACCGACTGCGCCAGAGACGACTCGTATCTTTGGTAATCCCGAGTTCCCGAGCAATCTCGCCATGACTGGCACCTTGAGCGGCACGCAAGATGATGGACGCTCGCAGCGCAATCTGCTGGGCTGTGCTCGGTCGCCGAGCGATTTTCTCTAGGCCCGTCTGTTCATCGGTCGTTAGCGTGATGGGAGGAGCGGCAAGTCTTGGCATGGCAACTCAGTTCCGTGCGCTCTACCCTTAAATAGTAGATCTACTTGGCTCTTCCGGGTTCAGGGTGATAAGCTCGGCTAATATTCAGGCGCAGCAAGGCTTTCAGCGAATGCAGGGAAAGTAAAATGTATCAGCCAGCACACTTTCAACCACAGATCCGGAAGAGCCATCTACTTTCGCCTCAGAGTACTAGGAGGTCAGGTGACAGAATCATCGGTTTGGATCGAAGACGATCGCAAGTCGGAATCTAAGCAAACCGATAGTGGTCTATGCGCTCAAAATTTCGCTAGGGGGTGTTTGAACGCACAATTCCGCTGTCGACTTGGATTTAAACCGACTATGTATAGGTTGACTGTAAAAACGGCATGGTGGATTTGACTATGCCCAAACTGGTAAGCAAGCCGCAGCGGGTCGTCAAAGTCGAAACCCAATAGACCGTAGGGTAAGAGAGCCCGCGATCGCCCGCTCTCTTACCCATTCAGGAGGTGAAATGCTCAACACGGTTGCCCACGATAGGCGGTTTCAAGACCGTGCCGACGCCGGACAACAGCTGGCTGATCGGCTCAAAGGCTATGCCCAGTGCCCAAATCTGCTGGTGCTGGGCCTGCCCAGGGGCGGCGTGCCCGTGGCCTACCCGGTGGCCCAGGCCCTTCAGGCTCCCCTGGATATCTGCCTGGTGCGCAAGCTGGGGGTGCCAGACCATAAGGAACTGGCCCTGGGGGCGATCGCCTCGGGCGGAGTGCGCGTGTTGAACGACGATGTGGTGAAGGGGATGGGGATTTCTGCCGCCGCCATTGACGCGATCGCGGCCCGAGAACTGGAGGAGCTACAGCGCCGCGATCGCGCCTACCGGGGCGATCGACCGTCGCCCTCCATCCGCGATCGCACCGTTATTCTGGTCGATGACGGCATCGCCACCGGGGCTACCATGCGGGCCGCCGTTTCCGTGATCCAGCCCCAAGGACCAGCCCGGCTAATTGTGGCCGCCCCGGTGGCCGCCCCGGCCCTGTGCCAGGAGTTGAGCCTGATGGTGGATGAGGTCGTGTGTGTGGTCATGCCGCCAACGCTGCGTGCGATCGGCTACTGGTACCAGGACTTTTCCCAAACCAGCGACGACGATGTTCGCCACCTCCTGAGTTGTTCGGGCTGAGGCCTCAGGCGTTTTCCTGCCAGGCGGCTTCAAAAAAGGCGAGTTCGCACTCCATCGCGTAGCGGTAGGCGGCCCGATGGCTGGGGGTATCGACAGCCTGCTCATCGATCAGCGCCTCCAGTTGAGCGGCCAGGGGCTCAAACTGGTCGCTGCTGTAGGTCTCGATCCAGGCGCTGTAGCGGTGGGGCGGCGGCTCCAGCTGGGCCAGAGACTGCCCCAAAAAGGCATAGAGCCGCATGCAGGGGGCCATAGCGATCGCCGTTGCCCCTGGGGGTTGCCCCCAGGCGGTGCTGAGCAAAAAATCGGTGTAGCGGCGGGTGGCGGCACCGGGGGACACCGAGGTCAACTCCACGCCCCATTCCTTGGCATAGCTGCCGTGCAAATTGAGCTCGGCCAGTACCCCATCCGCAAGCTGGTGAAACACCTGAAACGCTTCCCAGGTAGCCGCTTTGGCGGCAGCAATGCTGTAGGCCCGGGCAAAGGCTTCAAGGAAAAAGGCGTCCTGACCGACGTAGTAGGCAAAGGTTTCAACGGCCAGGGTGCCGACGCCCAGGCCCTGCACAAAGGGGTGCTGTAGACAGGCCTGGGCCAGATCGGCGTTGGCGTTCCAGAGGGAGAGGGAGAGCGACATGGGGCAGGGGGAAAGGGTGAGGATAGTTAAGGTGTGGATGGTTTGGCGGCGAGATTTGGTGCCGAGAGATTGAGGTGGGTGCGCATCGGATTTTGCCCTAGGCAGATTGGACAGCCAGGACGGCTATCCCACAAGCTTTTCCCACAGCCCCTTTAAGCCCGAGAGCCTGCCTCTTGTGGGATGGGCTTCTGGCTCGTTCCGCCTCATTCAAGAATAAATCAGACCAGACTCACAGCAGCGCCTGGGCCAGATCGAGGGAGAAATAGTAGGCGTTGTTCGCGTTGCCCCAGAGCACTTCAAATGGGAGACTGGGTTCGCCCAGATGGCTGATAACCAGGCGCGCGTGGGGCATAGCCGAGCTGCGGGTGTAGTCATTGACCGTGACCACGGTGGGAAGTCCGGCGGCAACGGCGGCCTCTAACCCCTGGCGACTGTCTTCGACCACCAGGCAGGTGGCGGGGTTGAGGCCCATGGCGTCGATCACCAGATGGTAAATGTCAGGGGCGGGTTTTTTGTTCGCCACCATGTCGCCCGCCGCAATCACCTCAAACCAGGTGGGCGACCCTGGCCCCAGCAGGTGCTCCAGCAGCGGCAGCACGCTGTCCTTGGCGCTGGTGGTGGCGATCGCCAGGCGTACCCCTTCCCGCTGCGCTGCGGCGATCAATCGCCGCACCCCTGGCCGCAGCGGGATGACGTTGCTGGCAACCAGCGCCTGAAAATGGCGAGCCTTGGCCTGATGCAGCGCCACCACCAGCGCCTCGATCTCTTCCTGCGGCGGCACCGGGGGCTGGTAGCGCTCAATGTAGTGACGAATGCGCTCCTTGCCCCCAGCCACCCGCAACAGCTGACCGTAGAGGCCTACCGGCCAGTGCCAGGGTAGACCAAACTCCTGAAACGCCTGGTTAAACGCAACCCGGTGGCCGTCCCGCTCGGTTTCGGCCAGGGTACCATCGACATCAAAGATGAGCGCGTCAAGGGTTTTCATGGGCATTCGTGGAGACGACCGACGGGAGATATGGAGATAGCACCTACCACCGGAATCTAAGGGCAGATGTTGCCGACTCTGAACCCAGGCAGACTGAGAGAGGCCTGGGGGCAATGTCTATTTCCATCGCACTCGGCCTGTCTCGCCCGGCCTGTTAGGTCAAAATGGGTAGGTCAAAACGGCAGAAAGCACAACGATTCTAGCCGAGAAGCCCACCGTTTCACCGTAGGATGAAGAGGCGACCTGGCCCCAGGTCAGAGTCGGCCCCAGCGCAGCAGACTGTTGTCAACGGTTACGAAGGACATGGATATCAAAAACGGGTTTGTCGCCACGGTAGGTAATACTCCGCTGATTCGTCTTCCCAGCGTTAGCGAGGCTACGGGGTGCGACATTCTGGGCAAAGCAGAGTTTCTCAACCCCGGTGGGTCGGTCAAAGACCGGGCCGCCCTCTACATTGTTGAAGACGCGGAGAGAAAGGGGCTGCTGAAGCCCGGCGGCACCGTGGTTGAAGGCACCGCAGGCAACACCGGCATTGGTCTGGCCCACATCTGCAATGCCAAGGGCTACCGCTGCTTGATCGTCATTCCCGACACCCAGTCCCAGGAGAAAATTGACCTGCTGTGCACCCTGGGCGCTGAGGTGCGCACCGTGCCCGCCGTGCCCTACCGGGACCCCAACAACTACGTCAAAGTCTCGGGGCGGCTGGCCGAAGAACTCGACAACGCCGTCTGGGCCAACCAGTTTGACAACCTGGCTAACCGTCTGGCCCACTACGAAACCACCGGTCCCGAGATCTGGGCCCAAACCGAGGGCCGAGTCGACGGCTGGGTAGCCGCCACGGGCACCGGCGGCACCTACGCGGGCACAGCCCTGTTTCTAAAGGAGAAAAATCCGCAGATTCGCTGCGTGGTGGCCGACCCCATGGGCAGCGGCCTCTATAGCTATGTCAAAACGGGGGAAATCAATATCCAGGGCAATTCGATTACCGAGGGCATTGGCAACAGCCGCATCACCGCCAACATGGACGGCGTCCCCATCGACGATGCCATTCAGGTGGACGATACCGAAGCCCTGCGCACCATCTATCAGCTGCTGTACCAGGACGGCCTGTTCATGGGCGGTTCTGTGGGCATCAACGTGGCGGCGGCGGTCCGACTGGCCCAGCAGCTTGGCCCCGGCCACACCATTGTCACGGTGCTGTGCGACGGTGGCTCGCGCTATCAGTCGCGCATCTACAGCCGCTCCTGGCTGGAAGAGAAGGGCCTGTGGTCAGAGGAACTGGCTCCTCCTGCACCTGCCGCTGCGATCGGTGAGGCGATCGCCTAGGGGTTACGGCCTCAGCCGCCGACCCGCTCTCTCCGCTGTCGCCCCTAGCCACTGCCTAAGGGGGACTGTGGTTGCAGATCAGATCGACTACACTAGGACAAATTAAAGGGGTTAAATGGGATACTTGCAGCGCAGCTACTCCCAGAGTCAACGCGCCTCCAGGCAATCCCAGCCAGTCTGCTTCTGTAATTTTCGGGGACACACCTGTGACCGATCCGTCTGACAAGTCTTCGCTACCGCCCGAGCCTGCCCTGACTCCGGGTTCGGTACCCAAAAAACAGGCGTCCCAGCCCAACCCCTGGGTGGAAGGGCTGCAAACTATTGGGCTCAGCGTAGTGCTGGCGTTGGGCATTCGGCACTTTGTGGCAGAGGCGCGCTACATTCCCTCTGGTTCTATGGAGCCGACGCTCCAGATCAACGATCGCCTGGTGATCGAAAAAATTAGCTATCACCTCAACCCCCCTCAGCATGGCGACATTGTGGTGTTTTGGCCCCCCGATAGCCTGACCACACCGGGCAGGCGCCGCGATGCGTTTATTAAGCGGATTGTGGGTCTGCCGGGAGACGTTGTGGAAGTGCGCGATGGTGAGGTGATTCGCAACGGCGAGGTGCTGGATGAACCCTTCATCAAAGCCCCGCCCGACTACCAGTGGGGACCTGAGGAAATACCCGAGGCATCCTTCATGGTGCTGGGCGACAACCGCAACAGTAGCTATGACAGCCACGCCTGGGGATTTGTGCCCCAGGAAAACATTATTGGCAGAGCCGTGGTGCGATTTTGGCCACCGGGCCGGGTTGGCCTGATCGACGATTGAGCCGTGGGGCGATGGTAGCCGCCGGGCGCTAGTACTGGTTGGCAGAAATAGAGCAACCCTTGCTGGGGGTGTCAGGTGTCAGGAACAGTTGACTGACTTCTGCCGCAGAGTACTAGCGAGAAAAACGCGGCGATCGCCGTGGGGTAAGCGCGAGAATAGCCGCTTTGTGTCGATTGATTTCTTCCCCAGATGCTTAAATCTTCCGGGGTTTATTCAGGGAACCTTAACACAGTTGCTTAGGATAGGGCTGATGTCCGGTTTAAGCAGGTGTCAAAGGTCAGCTTTTGGCTGACGCTGCTATCCTGGTTATCGGTCGGGTTTTGCCCTAAAGCCTAGCTTTGGTGGCTGTTGCGCCACGGCTGCCGCTGTCAATTTAGCCTCTCAGGAGGCATGTGTTCCCATTGGTTGTATGACTTTTACCCCTGCCGATAAGCCATCCTTTGCCATTACTACCCCGCTGTACTACGTCAATGGTTTACCCCATATTGGCAGCGCCTATACGACCATTGCTGCCGATGTCGTAGCTCGGTTTTATCGGTTGATGGGGCACCCGGTGCTGATGATAACCGGCACCGATGAGCACGGCCAAAAGATTCAGCGCACCGCTGAAGAACGGGGGGTTTCGCCGCAGGAGCACTGCGACGAATTTGTGGCTGGGTTTGAGCGGTTGTGGCAGCTATTAAATATTGACTGCGATCGCTTCATTCGCACCACCGCCCCCCGCCACAATGTCATCGTCAACGAGTTTTTTCAGCGGGTGTGGGACCGGGGCGATATTTACAAAGGCCAGCAGCAGGGCTGGTACTGCGTCTCCTGCGAAGAATTTAAAGAAGAGCGCGACCTGATTGGAGAAAAGCGCTGCCCCATCCACACCAACAAGCCGGTGGAGTGGCGCGACGAGTCCAACTACTTTTTTAAGCTATCTAACTATCAGGAGCAGCTAGAAAAGCTCTACGCCGATCGCCCCGATTTTATTCAGCCTGAGTCGCGCCGCAACGAGGTGCTGAGCTTCGTCAAGCGGGGATTGCAGGATTTTTCCATCTCGCGCATCAACCTCGACTGGGGCTTTCCAGTACCCACCGACGCCGACCACACTCTCTACGTTTGGTTCGATGCCCTGTTGGGCTACATCACCGCTCTGCAAGACTCTGACGAACCGCCCAGCCTGGACAAGGCGATCGCCCACTGGTGGCCGATCAACACCCACCTGATTGGCAAAGATATTCTCCGCTTCCACGCCGTTTATTGGCCTGCCATGCTGATGTCGGCGGGGTTGTCCCTGCCCGAGCGAGTGTTTGGCCACGGCTTTTTGACCAAGGACGGTCAGAAAATGGGCAAGAGCCAGGGCAACACCCTGGACCCGGTGGACCTGGTTGAGAAGTACGGCCCCGACGCGGTGCGCTACTATTTTTTGCGCGAAATTGAGTTTGGCAAAGACGGCGACTTTAACGAAACCCGCTTTATCAACGTGCTCAATGCGGACCTGGCCAACGATCTGGGCAACCTGCTCAACCGCACCTTGAAAATGGCGGCCCGCTACTGCGAAGGTCGGGTGCCCGATGTCGATCGGCAGGCGATCGCCCTAGACCATCCCCTGCGGGCGATCGGAACTGCCCTCACCGACACCGTGGCCCAGGCCTATTCCCAGTTGGCCTTTAGCCAGGCCTGCACCGCTACCCTGGCGCTGGTGCAGGCCAGCAACAAGTTTTTAGACGAGCAAGCGCCCTGGAGTCTCTACAAGCAGGGCAAACAGGCCGAAACCGAGCTGGTTCTGTACGCTGTGCTGGAGTCGGTGCGGCAGGCCGCCTACCTGCTGTCGCCCATCATCCCCGACCTCAGCAACCGGATTTATACACAGCTGGGCTTTGCCTTCGAGTTTAACGACAAAACCCTGGGCCAGAGGGTCGCCTATGCCGACCACGCCGCCTGGGGTTACCTTCCCCCCGGCCAGCCCCTGGGAGAAGCCGCACCCGTCTTTCAGCGGCTAGAGCTACCCACCCCAGCGGCCAGCCCCTGATCAACACTGCTTCAGCCCTGTTACGTTCGCTTCAAATTTAAACCCATACCCATTTAATAACCACTTAAAACCCCATGTTAGATACTCACCAGAACCATTCTCTCCTTAGCGACGACGCCATATTCACCCCAGAGCAGGTGCTCGACAATCGGGGGCGGGTGGCTATTTTTATCGATGGATCCAATCTGTTCTATGCGGCCCTGCAACTGGGGATTGAAATCGACTACACCAAGTTGCTGTGCAAGCTGACCTCCGGGTCACGGCTGTTTCGATCGTTTTTCTACACCGGGGTAGACCGTACCAACGAAAAGCAGCAGGGGTTCTTGCTGTGGATGCGGCGCAACGGCTACCGAGTGATTGCCAAGGACCTGGTGCAGCTGCCCGACGGCTCGAAAAAAGCCAATCTGGACGTCGAAATTGCCGTTGACCTGGTGGCCCTGGTCGACTACTACGACACGGCGGTACTGGTCAGCGGCGATGGCGATCTGGCCTACGCCGCCGATGCCGCCAGCTATCGGGGGGCGCGGGTGGAGGTGGTCAGCCTGCGATCGATGACCAGCGACAGCCTGATCAATGTGGCCGATCGCTACATTGACCTGGAAGGGGTCAAGGACGACATTCGCAAGCTGCCCCGAAATTCTGCCAGTCAAAACTACACCTATCGCCCGCTGTCTAATTTAGCTACCGCAGAGGAACCTCCGAACGATAGCCTAGCGATCGGCGAGTAGTTTTTCCCAGGCGCAGCATGGCACAGTGGCGGCGGTTAATGATTAGCGGGGCGGCGATCGCCGCCCTGACGGTAGGCCTGTATAGCTTGATTGGCCCTGGCCCGGATCCCAATAGCGGGGTGGTAGACACGGCCAACGATCCAGAACCCGGCCTCACCCTGCGCGATGTCACCCTGGAGCAGCCCGATGACCAGGGGCAGCTGCTGTGGCGAGTGAAGGGTGACGAAGTCACCTACAGCACTGACCAGCAGGTGGCCTTCATCACCAGGCCCGACGGCGACCTGTTTCAGGATGGGGAGGTAATCTACAGGGTCGTTGCCGACACGGGGGAAGTGCGGGAAAACGGCAGCGTGATTCTGCTGCGCGGCAATATTGTGGCCACCGGTGTCCAGAACGGCTCCATTTTGCGCGGCAGCGAAATGGAGTGGCGACCCCAAAATGACGTGCTGATCATGCGCAATCAGATTACCGGCACCCATCCCCAGCTGCGAGCCGCCGCCGATGAGGCGCGGGTGTTTAACCGCGAAAACCGCATGGAGCTAGAGGGCAACGTGGTGGCCAACACCGTGGTGGAAGATCCCCAAACTGAGCCCTGGCTCAAGCTCCAGGCCCAGGAACTGACCTGGTTTTGGCAGGACGAGCGCATCGATAGCACCCAGCCCCTGCGGGTTGAGCAGTTTAAGCAAAACGCCATCAGCGATGTCGTCACCGGCCAGCGCGGTTCTGTGGACCTGGCGGAGAAGCTGGTTGCCCTGCGGGGGCAGGTGGCGATGCAAATGCTGGAACTACCGCTCACCATGACCAGCGAGGCCCTGGATTGGCAGGTGGATCAGGAGCAGGTAGCGGTCAACCAGCCCCTGACCCTAGTCCACCCCGAAAACAGAATTCGGGTCACCGCCAGCCGGGGTCAGATGGACCTGGCCGCTCAGCAAATTCTGCTGACCCAGGACGTGGTGGCTGTTGGCGAAACCAATCAGACCCGCATGACCAGCGATCGCCTCAGGTGGGACGTGGAAAGCCAGACGGTGGTGGCCGAAGGCCGAGTCAACTATCGCCAGGTCAACCCCACCCTCAACCTCAACGGCTCCCGCGCGGTGGGTCGCCTCGACGATCAAACTGTTGTGGTGGACGGCGGCCGCGTCGTCACCGAAATTGTGCCGAATTAGGGGTATTCGGCGTCAGGTCGCCGATATCGGGTGCAGACCTGAGCCTTCGACCGCAGCCCATAAACCCTAAACTGCTCACCCCAGTCCTGCTGAGAAACGTTCCATGCCATTGACCTGTCAGTCCCTGCTGCAAGCCCACCCGATCGCCTGGGAAAAGGCCACCACCCATCCTTTCTTGAGCGGTTGCCACAGCGGTACCCTACAGTCAGCCCAGTTCAACACCTGGCTGGTGCAGGACTTTTTGTTTGTCAAAGCCTTTACCCGCATGGTGGGCCGGGTGCTGGCCGCCGCCCCCGACGACCACATTGACGGGCTGCTGGCGGGGCTGGGGGCCCTCAAGGACGAGCTGCTGTGGTTTGAGGCCAAGGCTGCCGAGCGATCGCTCAATCTGGTCACTCCCCTTCAGCCCACCTGTCAGTACTACTGTGAGTTTATGGCCAGCCTGGCCATTGCCCCCTACCCGGTGCAGGCCACCGCCCTGTGGGCGATCGAATATGCCTACAACCAGGGCTGGCAACTCCCTGGCCCCATGCCCGAACCCTACACCGAGTTTGCCGATCGCTGGGGCAACCCCGGCTTCACCGACTACGTGCGCCTGCTGGCCGCCCAGGCCGATGCGGCCCTGGCCACCGCCAGTCCCATGGTGGAGGCCGAAGCCAAAGCTGCCTTTCTGCGAGTTGCCGAACTCGAAGCCGCCTTCTGGCAAATGGCCTTTGCCCTGGGGGATGAGGGTAGGTGAGGTCGTAGGTGAAATAGGCCTGGGAGGGCTTGATTGTCACGGCTCCTCAACGACTCATCTCTCTATCATCCCTCTATCCCTCTACCTCCCCATCACCTCACTTGCCCTCTTCCTCCACCCCGGCCCGGTGCTGCAAGACCGCCTGCCGAAACCCCAGCACCACCAGAATGTTTGACAGAGTCAGGAACGCCTCGGCTCCCCCGTGCAGCCAGTCGACATTGGCCAACTCTTCACCCAGGCCCACCTTGGCATAGATGCCCGCCGGAATGGTCACGGCCACAAACACCAGCAGCGCATAGAACCCGGACAGCGCCAGGCGGGGAGTTTCTTTGGTTTGGCTCATGAACCACAGAAACCCCAGGTAGGGGAAGAGGGACATGGCAAAGAGAGTGTTTTTGTCGAGCATTGGGGATGGGTGAGGGGGGAGGTAGGCGGGTGGGTGAGTAGGCGGGTGGGGAGGGAGGGGTAAATTGCTGCTTGAAATCTGAAATCCAAAATCTAAGAATTTCAAATCTAAAACTTACTTGGCGCTGGTTGCCGAAGCGCTGCCCTGCCGCCAGATCCACCAGGCGGCGAGGCAGAGGGTAGCATTGCCCACCACCGTCATGGCGGCCTGGAAAGTCACCAGCCAGGCCAGCCCGGGCGCGTTGTCGAACAGGTGCCAGGTGCAGGCGGCCATAGCGCTGACCAGGGCTGGAAACATGGCGATCGCCAGCCACCGCCACACAGGGCGCTGGGTTACTGCCGCAAACTGCCAGATGAACCACATCGCCGCCATCCACTCCAGCACGCTTGAAATGTGGATCATCCAGGTGGGTAGCGACAGGGCGTGCATGGGGTTCAGAGCGTGACAACAGCCTCTATTGTAGAGAGGTCGGGGCAACGGCGTATAGCGGTTTTATCGCGATGGCCATTGCGCTTAGGACATCTGCCCCTGTTGCTCGCCAGAACTGGGGCAGCGCAATGGCGTATAGCCATCGCCCCACGCGGTTACAGATTGTCCTAACAGTTCTGGCGATGGCAATATCAGCGGGTTGATCGGGGGCAGGAGACATGCGAGCGGTTTTGTGTGGCTACTACGGCATGGGCAACGGCGGCGACGAAGCGCTGCTGGCCACCCTGCTGCAAATGCTGCCCCCCAGGGTGACTCCGGTGGTGCTGTCCGGCAACCCGGCTGAAACTGCCCAGCGCTACGGGGTGGAGGCGGTGCCCCGCAAAGCCTTGAAGCCCGTTCTGCGGGCGTTGCGAGGGGCCGATGTGTTTATTTGGGGCGGGGGGAGCCTGCTGCAAGATGCCACCAGCCTGCAAAATCCTATTTACTACGGCGGCCTGATGGCCCTGGCCCAGTGGCTGGGGCTCAAGACCCTGGCCTGGGGCCAGGGCATAGGTCCGCTCAACCATCCCCTCAGTCAGGGGCTGGGGCGCTATACGCTGGGCCGCTGTGACGCCGTCAGCGTGCGCGACAATGGCTCGGCGGCCTGGTTGGCCCGCTGGCAGGTGCCGGGCATGCAGGCCCCCGATCCGGTGTGGGCCCTGGAGGCTGCCCCTGTGGAGGGGCTGTGGGATCTCCCCGCCCCCCGCGTTGCCGTGGCCCTGCGTCCCCATCCCTGGCTTACCGAAAGCCGCCTCGACCAGTTCACTCAAGCCCTGGCCGCGTTTCAATCGGCTACCCGGACCTGCCTGCTGCTGGTGCCGTTTCAGCCCGGCAAAGATCTGCCCATTGCCGAGTATATTCAGCCCCGTCTGCCCGGCCCCAGCCACATCTACACCCTCAGCGACCCCCACCAGCTCAAGGGGTTGTTTCGCGGCGTGGAGATGACCCTGGGAATGCGGCTCCACGCCCTGATCATGGCGGCGGCTGAGGGCTGCCGCTGTTTTGGGTTCAGCTACGACCCCAAGGTCAGCCAGCTGATGACCGACCTTGATCTGCCGGGCTTTGATCTCAATCCCCGAGCGGTGGCCCATCGCTGGCCAGAGACCCCGGAGCAGGTGACCCAAGCCTGGCTGGAGGTCTACGCCAACGGCGACCCCTTGACTCCAGAGCAAATCAAATCGCGGGTCGATCGCGCCCTCATGCACCAGGACCTGCTGCACGACGTGCTAGGGGCGTCATCCATTCACTCTTAATGATCCAAGAACTATATAATCCAAGAACTATAGGCGACGGCCCCTCGCCTGTTGTTTGGGTCGGGCGTGGCACGGCTGTTAGTAGACGGTTGTTAACCGGACTTAACGACACGCCCTAAACCCGCTGACCCCTTAGCCCAGGGCCTGCTCGATCGCCGCCTTCAGCTCGGGGTCGTTGGGCGGAGTTTGGGGGTCAAAGCGGGCGACCACGCTGCCGTCGCGACCGACCAGAAACTTGCCAAAGTTCCAGGTGATATCCGGGCCTTCCCCCACCAAAAACTGGTAGAGCGGGCTGCGGTTGGGACCGTTGACATCCTGCTTTTCGAGCAGGGTGAAATCGACGTCGTACTTGGTTTTGGTGAAGTCTTTGATTTCTTCAGAGCTGCCGGGTTCCTGCTGCCCGAACTGGTTGCAGGGCACCCCTACAATCATCAGGCCGCGATCGCCATAGGCTTTGTCCAGGTCTACCAGACCGCTGTACTGGGGTGTCAGACCACACTTGCTGGCCACATTTACAAACAAAATGACTTTGTTGGCCAGGGATTCGGGGGCCAGAGGCGCACCGTCTAGGGTAGCCAGGTTGGAAGGAAGAGACATAGGGCTTAACTGTCTGCACAACGTCTTAATTATCGGCCATCAAACGGCGATCGCTGTGTATGCCGGGGTGACTTTGCGGGGGCAGGCGGCTTGCTACCGCTCCCCCTGCTCAGCCTGCCACACCGCTTCAAAGGTAAAGGGCAGCGCGGCGGCTTCGACCGAAATGGAGTCAATTCCCCAGTCGACTAGATCTGCAATTAGCTCGGGATGGCGCACCGGGGCCTGTCCACAGATAGAGCATATCAGGCCGTAGCGGCGAGCCTCCTGCACCAGGTGAGCCATCGCCAGGCGCACAACGGGATGGCGTTCGTCGTAGGCTGAAGCCATGGTGGGCTGGTCGCGATCGACGGCCAGCAGCAGTTGGGTTAAATCATTGGAGCCGATGGCAATGCCCTGAATTCCGGCCTGGGCGTAGGCGGGCAGCAGAAACAACACCGAGGGCACCTCAGCCATAATCCACAGGGCAAAGCCTTCAGCGTCGAGCAGGCCCGTGCGCTCAACCCGCTGCCGACAGGCGATCGCCTCTTCGACGGTGCGCACGAAGGGCAAAATTAGCTGCAAATTGGTGTATCCGGCCCGCTGCAGCGTGGCCAGAGCCCCTAGCTCCACCAAAAACAGGCGATCGTCCACTTCGTAGCTGAGGGTGCCGCGCAGCCCCAGCATTGGGTTGGGCTCGACCGATGGGCTGCCCTGCAGGGCCTGCCATTCGTGGGAGCGCAGATCGAGACTGCGGTAGCGCAGGGGCTTAGGCCCCAGGGCCTGGGCGATCGGCTCCAGCTGCTGCACCAGACGGCTTTGCAGCTCGGCCTCCTGCCCCTGATTCACCCAGTCCCACGGGTGACGTCCATCCAGCACCTCCAGCAGCAGCCACTCCGATCGCAGCAGACCAATGCCCTGGGCGTAGTCCATGGGCAGGGTGTCCAACTGCCGAGTCTGGCTCAGGTTGATCATCACCTGGGTGCGCAGGTGCTGGTAGCGCACTCTGTGCTGGGGCGACAGCTCCAGGGGCGGAGCCAGGGTTTGAAACTGAGCCAGGGCGGTTGCAAACTGCTGGTGGTTGGTGGCCTCCTCGGTCAGCCCGTAGACCACGCCGCGATCGCCGTCCAGCCAGAGCACCATGCCCGTTTCCAAGAGCTGGGTGGCCTGGGGTGCCCCAACCACGGCTGGAATCCCCACCTCCCGGGCCAAAATTGCCGCATGGCAGGTGGCCCCGCCCCGCTCGGTCACAATGCCCGTCACCGCCTCAAGCTGCATAAAGACATCGGGCTGGAGGTCGGGCAGCACCACGATGGCCCCCACCGGCAGGGGCTCGGGCAGATCCTGGGGGTGGTTAGCGACCACCGCCACCCCCTGAATTCGCCCTCCCGCGGCACCAATGCCGCGCACCACCGTACTGGCCGAGGGCAGGGGAGGCTGAGCGCTGGGGCGGGCCGAGGGGGTCGGAGGCCGCGCAGGGGTCACTGGCGCGGGGTCACCCCAGGGAGTTGCTTCGGTGATCACCAGGGCGGGCTGGGCGGGATTGGGGCCGGGGTGTAACAGCCATTCCAAACGGATTCCGCCCCTGCCGAGGGCCGCCTGGGCCTGCTCCGCCAGGCCCACCAGGCGGGCCAGCTGAGCCGTATTCAGAGGCGGGGGCAGCTCCGGGCAATCGCGCTCCAGGAGGGCAATGGGCTGGGCTGTCGCCGCTGGATTGGGGTGGTACTTAGAGGGCGGCAGCAGCTGGTAAACCCGTTCCTGAAACCCCGGTTCCCAGGTAGCCGTAGCCAGGGTGCTGCGGCTGGTGCGGCAGCAGGCGGGCCGCGCCTCTCCCTGGCTGAGGGCAAACCCCAGCCCGGCCACCGCCGTCACGGTGATCTGCCCCCGCTCAAGGGTCAGGGTGCCGGAGGCGATCGCTGGGTAAACCGGCATAATCAGCGTGGCCAGGCTGAGGTCCCTGAGCCGCTCGCAGTGCAGCTGCCAAACCGCCAGGCAGCGGGCCGTCAGCGCCTGGCTCCAGAACTGTGGCAGCACCTGGGGCAGCAGGGCGTAATCGGCCTCCACCTGGGCCGGCAACAGCCCGCTGCCGAGCAGCGAGGGCGGAACCGACCAACGCTCCGACGGCCCATCGACCCACAGCGACGAGCGCAGCATCCAGGCGGTGGCCACCATGTCCTGCTCTGGGGCGGAGTTGGCCCAGTCGGCCCAGTCGGCCTGGGCGGTTGGGGTGGCCCCCATGGCCTGCTGCCAGCGCTGACTGCACTGCTGCAGGACGGCATAGCCGCCCTGGCAAACGGCGGCCAGGCGATCGTCCGCCAGGTCTAGCCCGGCTAGTTGCTCCAGGCTGCGGTGCCAGGTAGCGGCCGTCAGCACCCGCCCCTGGGCGACGGGCAGCCCCTGCTGCTTTAGGCAACTCAGGTAGTAAGCTTTTTGACCCACCGCCCGCAGATCGGCTATGCCCAGGTCATCCAGTTGTCGAAGCCAGGTCATACCAGAGGTAAAAGGCTAGCCCTCACCAAAAACCAGCCGGAGGGAGATGGCCAACGTATTGGATTTTAATCAAGGCCTATAGTCGCCCCAGAACCCTCACCCATTCCATCCGTCGAGGCCCCGTGCCCTGGGGCGATCGCCGAGGAGCGTCTTCTTTAAAGTGTCATTTGCAGAATCATCATCTTATAGTTTTGATTCTACGCGATGACCATCGCCTTAACCGACCGCCTCACCCGTCCGCCTCACCCCAAACACCCGTCCAAAGGTCCACAATCGGACCCAACTCAAACAAAGCTTGGTTATTTTTACCCTCGCCACGGTCGCCAGCCCGCTTTGACAATGGATTTGGCAGTGCCAATCCCAGCCCTGCCCCACACCATCAGGGTAATTCTCTATGCAGAAGCAGACGCCATTTTCGTCCACGTCAACCTGGTTGAGTCAAGGTAAACAGCAGCTATTGAGCCTATTTCTGGCCAGCCCCTGCCCGCTGTGTCAGCGTTCGACCCCGGCGGTGCTCTGCCCCAGCTGCGATCGCCAGGTGCGGCAGTGTCAGACGACAATTCCCTGCGATCGCCGCTGGAATGACCTGACAATCCTGAACTGGGGGCACTACGAAGGCAGCCTCCGCCAGGCGATCGGCAGCCTCAAGTACAGCGGTCAACGGGAGATCGCGCGGGTTTTGGGCGCTGCCCTGGGGCAGACCTGGCGCGACCACCAGCCTACCCCCCGGCCCCATTCCGTGGCCATTGTGCCTATTCCTCTCCATCCCGCCAAGCTGCAGCAGCGCGGCTTTAACCAGGCCGATCTGCTGGCCCAGGGGTTTTGCCGCACCACCCGGCTGCCCCTGTACAGCCACGGGCTGCGGCGCATTCGGGCAACCCAGGCCCAGCACAGCCTGAACCGCACCGCCCGCCACCAAAATTTAGCCCAGGCCTTTGCGGTCGATCCAGCCCAAATCGGTGCCCTACGAAATACTACGGTGTGGCTGCTCGACGATATTTTCACCACGGGAGCCACGGCCCAGGCCGCCGCTCAAACCCTGCGCAACAGTGGCATTGCGGTAGCCGGCATCTGCACGGTGGCTCGCGCGATCGCCGCTGAAACCCAGGGCGCTGTCCCCACCATCTCTCCATCCCAGGGCACAGGGACTACCCAGTAGCAGAGGCTACCTTAATAATTCTTTGCCACTGCCATAACCCGGGGCAAGTGCATTAGTATAAATCTAAAGAAATTATTAACAGCTGCTATGAACCCTCAGCTTCTACGACGCCTGTGGTCTTTGGTAGAACGGTCGCAGAGCAGTCATCTCCTGGCCCTAGATGACCATAGCCTGGTGCACTGGCTGTTAGACCAGTTCACGGGGCAGCAGTCCATTAACCAGGCCGAAGCCGATCAGCTGCACGGCTATATTCTCGCTAAAATCCCCCTTATCCGCGACCTGGCCCAGGAGCGCTAGGTACAGCCCAATACTTACTCTGCGGCATAGGCGGCCTAGATGTATCCCGTTGCTGCGGATCTCAGGTACTTGGTTTTTAGTGATCAGAAACGCTTAGCTAATCATGCCAGGCGGTTCCAGTCGTCTGCCCGGTTTTGGATGGCTATGACCCATGCAATGTAACAGTTCGCTGGGTTTTAGGGTGTAAAGGCACGTAACTCAGAGACTGTCATACCTCTAAAACGTTTGCCTCCTACGCCTCACTAAACCTCAGGTCAACGCCTAACGCAGCGTCAAAGCTAAGAAGTTAGGGTTCCCGTAAGTTGGGTAAAGCAGAGCGTAACCCAATGGCAGTCAGCCTTGCTGGGTTCTGCTAGCGCGCCACCCAACCTACAAACTTAGGTTTGACTAAACCTTAGGTCAACGCCTAGCGCCCTGACAGATCGATGGCCAGAACAAGGGAGCCCTTAATCCACAGACAGGTTAACGGCGAAGGTTTAAAACTACGGACGTTTCGCTATTGCCAGATATAGATATCGCGCTACCCCACTTTGAATCTCCTCCAGCTATATTGTTATCTCTGATGCAAAATGAAAACTCAAACCGTTGGAGTGTTAAGCAAGTGCAACACTCTTGGTTTCTAAAGAGTGTAGATTTTGCAGTGTTTTTTTTCTTGTGAGTGAGGATTGATTCATGCGTAAGTGGGGTTTATTAGCAGCCGCCCTGGGGCTAACGATAGCCGCCTGCGGTGGCGACACCACAACTACCGCTGGCGGTGGCGGGGGAGCGGCCCCTGCCGGAGGCAGCCGTTTGGATACTGTTACAAGCCGCGGTCAGCTGATCTGTGGCGTTGATGGTGGCATCCCTGGTTTTAGCTTTGTCGATGAGGCAGGCACCTATTCCGGACTGGATGTCGATGTCTGCCGGGCCGTAGCCGCCGCCGTTTTAGGCGATGCCGATGCGGTAGAGTATCGCCGTCTGGATTCTACCGAGCGCTTCACCGCCCTGGCCGGTGGCGAAGTTGACATGCTCTCTCGCAACACCACCTGGACCATTAGCCGCGATACCAGCCTGGGTCTGGAGTTCGCCCCTACCACCTTCTTTGATGGCCAGGGTATGTTGGTGCGCACCGACAGCGGCATCACCGAGCTGACCGACTTTGAAGGGCAGGCCGTGTGCGTAGAGACCGGTACCACCACCGAGCTCAACCTGACTGACCAAATGCGCCAGCTCAACGTCAACTTCGAGCCGGTGGTGTTTCAGGATGCCGATGCAGCCTACGCCGCCTACGACGAAGGCCGCTGTGAGGGCATGACCTCCGACAAGTCGCAGCTGATTGCCCGCCGCAGCACCCTCAGCAACCCCGATGACCATGTTCTGCTTGAAGTCACCATGTCCAAGGAGCCCCTCGGCCCGGTGACCGTCAACAACGACTCCGCCTGGTTCGACGTGGTTAAGTGGGTCACCTTCGGCCTGATGCAGGCTGAGGAGTTCGACATCACCTCGGACAACATCGCCACCTTCGAGGGCACCGAGAATCCTGATATTGCTCGTTTCCTGGGCCAGGAGGGGACGCTGGGCACCGATATGGGGCTGCCCAACGACTTTATGGTGCAGGTGATTACCCAGGTGGGCAACTACGGTGAAATTTTTGATCGCAACCTGGGGGCAGGTTCCCAATTTGCCCTGGAGCGCGGCCAAAATGCCCTCTGGACCGACGGTGGCCTGATGTACTCTCCCCCCTTCCGCTAAGCCACAGGCGACGAGTGACCTGGACCCTCTGGTCTTAGCTGGTCACGTCTGAGGGCTGTCATCCTGAGCCCCTGAGCATTCAATCGCCAACAGCCACGGATCTAACCCTGCGTTTGGGTTGGGCTTGGTGTGTTGGTGGCAAGAGGGGTTGGCCCGATATTGATGACATCCCTTGAGCTTGAAAGGCGCAGCTAGTCTGCGCCTTTTTTATAAACCCTTGTAACAAATTGAACTTTTCTTGACATCCCTCCTGGATTATTTTGCATACAGCTTTTGCCCGATTTAGCCGATTCAACCGCAGGTGACATAGATGGCCCACAACAGCGGCAGTACACCCTTCAACCTCAGGGTGATGCTGCGGGACGAGCGATTCTGGAAGATTGCCTTCCAGGTGATTACGCTGATCGTCGTGCTGCTCTTGCTGAGCTTTTTCCTAGGCAACTTGAACCGCAACCTGACTCAGCAGGGGCGGGTATTTGGGTTTGCGTTTTTGCGCAACCCAGCTGGTTTTAGCATTGGCGAAAGCCTGATTCAGTATCGCCCCAACGACCCCTACTGGCGGGCGCTGCTGGTGGGCCTCAGCAATACCCTCAGCCTGGTGGCGGCGGGCATTGCTCTAACTACGGTGTTGGGAACCGCGGCAGGGGTGGCCAGTTTTTCTAAAAACTGGCTGCTGTACAAACTCAGCCGCCTCTACGTCGGGCTGGTACGCAATGTGCCGCTGCTGCTCCAGCTGTTTTTTTGGTATTTCGCCATCTTTGGCATGCTGCCTCGCCCCGTCGACCAGCTGGGGGTGTCGGGGCTGATGATTTTGAACAACCGGGGGATTTTTATTCCCTGGGCGGGCAGTGCGGGGCTGGCGCTGCTGGGCATTGGGGCAACGATCGCGGCGGCGATCGCGGCCCTGTACCTGTGGCAGTGGCGCACCAGACTGCGGATTGAAACCGGCACTGGGGGGCGAAATCAGTTGATTGGCCTGATTGTGCTGGGCGTGGCGTGGATGGGGCTGATGGTCTTTGGCCTGGGCTGGACCTTCCCCGAGGCCCTGGAGGCCGGCGGTGTAACCGGTGGGCTGCGGCTGACGCGGGAGTACGCGGCGGCGCTGACGGCCCTGGTGTTCTACACCTCCGCCTTTGTGGCGGAAATTGTGCGGGCGGGGATTCAGTCGGTGTCTAAGGGGCAGTGGGAGGCAGCCCGGTCCCTGGGTCTGCATGCGGGGATTGTGATGCGGCTGGTGGTGTTTCCCCAGGCGCTGCGGGTGATCATTCCGCCGCTCAACAGCGAGTTTATGAACCTGACGAAAAACACCAGTCTGGCCTTTGCGATCGCCTTTCCGGAGATGTACTCCGTCGCCACCACCACCTATAACCAGACGGGCCGTCCGGTGGAAGTTTTCCTGGTGATTATGGCGACCTACCTGGTGCTCTGCCTGATCATCACCCTGGTTATGAACCAGCTCAACCGCACAGTCCAGTTCAAGGAGCGCTAAGCGATGACCACCGTAACCCCCGATTCGTTGTCCTCTGCGCCCCCAGAGGTCCTGGCCCTGGGGCCGGTTGCCTGGGCCAAAAAAAATCTGTTCAGCGACTGGTTCAATAGTCTGCTGACGGTGGTGCTGGTGCTGGTGCTGGGCGGCGGGATATTGAGCCTGATCCACTGGGCCCTGACTACGGCCCAGTGGCAGGTAATACCCAACAACTTCGACCTGTTGATGACCGGCACCTATCCCCCGGCCCTGTATCCGCGCATCTGGGCGCTGCTGGCGATGATCTGCGGTTTGGCGGGGCTGTCGTGGGGGGTGCTGGGGCGCAACCTGTCCACCCTGTTTAGCCGCAACATTCTGATTGGCTTTGCCGTTGTCTGCGCCTTTATTGTGATCTTCCCGCCCACCCGGCCCAGTACCCTGCAACTGCTGCCGATTGTGGCCCTGGTGGCGGTGAGCGCTGCGGCCGGTCGTCAGGTGGGGCGGCGGGTGCGCGGCATGGGTAATATTCTCTCGCTCCTGTGGTTCCTGTCCTACTTTGTGGCGATCTGGCTGATTGGCGGTGGCCTGGGGCTCACCCCGGTGCGCACCAACGAGTGGGGCGGGCTACTGCTGACGCTATTTACCGCTGTCAGCGGCATTGTTCTCTGCTTCCCCCTGGGGCTGCTGCTGGCCCTGGGGCGGCGCAGTGCCCTGCCGCTGGTGCGCTGGCTGTCGACCATTTACATTGAGCTGGTGCGGGGGGTGCCCCTGGTGGCGCTGCTGTTCATGGGGCAGGTGATGATTCCGCTATTTCTGCCAGTGGGGTCTCGGCCCGATCGCATTCTGCGGGCGATCATTGCCCTGGCTCTCTTCAGCGCCGCCTACCTGGCCGAAAACGTACGCGCCGGTCTTCAGGCGGTGCCCCGAGGCCAGCACGAGGCGGCTGCATCCCTGGGGCTCAATAAGCCCATGACCCTGGGCTTTATCATCCTGCCCCAGGCGCTCAAAATTGCCATCCCGGCGATCGTGGGGCAGTTTATCAGCCTGTTTCAGGACACTACCCTGCTGGCCGTTGTGGGCCTGGCGGAGCTGCTGGGCATTGGCCGCTCCATTTTGGCAAACCCGACCTACCTAGGGCGCTTTGCCGAGATGTACCTGTTTTTGGCGGTGATCTACTGGGTGTTCTGCTACGCCATGTCCCTGGGCAGTCGCCGTATCGAAGAAAAACTCAATACTGACCATTAACCATTGCCTAAAAGGAGGCTTGGGCGGTGGCTGAAGCCGGGGATGATTGGGGCGCGATCGCGACTAAATGTCTCTCCGTGTAACAGTTAACAGTCTGGCGTTCAGAAACCCCTTAGGGTTAAGGCAAAATAGCATTACTCGCCTGCGATTAACGTGTCTAATGCTTTGAATTCGTTGTTGTTTTTGCGTCGTTAGCGACCCGTCTCAGGGTCTCACCTAAGAGGAAAACGTTCATGACACAGTTTCAGACGGAGCAACCACCAGCCCATCAGATGGGTACTGAGCCAGTGATTGTCGCTCGCGATGTGGAAAAGTGGTACGACAACGGCTTTCACGTGCTCAAAGGCGTCAGTATGACGGTCTACAAGGGCGAAGTGCTGGTGGTCATGGGGCCGTCTGGATCGGGTAAGTCCACCTTTATTCGCACCTTCAATGCCCTCGAACCTTACCAAAAAGGCTCCATTGAGGTAGACGGCATTACCATTTCCCACGACCTCAAAAACATTGAGGCCATCCGCCGCGAGGTGGGCATGGTGTTTCAGCAGTTCAACCTGTTTCCCCACCTTACCGTGCTGCAAAACGTCACCCTGGCCCCGATCTGGGTGCGTCGCTGGCCCAAGGCCAAGGCCCAGGAGGTGGCGATGCAGCTGCTGGATCGGGTCGGCATTTTGGAGCAAGCCCACAAGTTTCCGGGGCAGCTGTCCGGTGGACAGCAGCAGCGGGTGGCGATCGCGCGCTCCCTGGCCATGCAGCCCAAGGTGATGCTGTTTGACGAGCCCACCTCCGCCCTCGACCCAGAGATGGTGCGGGAGGTGCTGGACGTCATGCGTGGGCTGGCCAAATCGGGGATGACGATGGTTTGCGTCACCCACGAAGTCGGCTTTGCCCGCGAGGTGGCCGACCGCGTGGTGCTGATGGACGGCGGCTACCTGGTGGAAGAAAACACCCCCCAGGAGTTTTTCAGCAATCCCCGGGAAGAGCGCACCAAAAAATTCCTGTCCCAGATTCTTTAGCTTTCCAATTGACTGGAGCGTTACCCTGAAGGGTGAGCAGGCTCAAACGGGCCATGCTACTTTTTCCCTGCCCCGGTGAGTAGAGCGCCAGTCTCGCTATGGATATCCTGGAACAGATTCGCCTCGACTACGAGCGCTTTCCTCAAGATCAGAGCTATCACCTGTACGCTGACGATGTGTACTTCAAAGACCCGCTCAACGAGTTTCGCGGTGTCGATCGCTATCGGCGCATGATCGGATTGATCAATCGCTGGTTCAAATCCGTGGAGCTAGACTTGCACAGCATTGAGTATGCCAACCCCGCTCAAATTAACACCCGCTGGACCCTCCGCTGGGTCGCCCCTGTCCCCTGGCAGCCGCGAATGAGCATTCCAGGGCACAGCGAACTAGCCCTGGGAGCCGACGGCAAAGTGATTTCTCACATCGACTACTGGCACTGCTCCCGCCTATCGGTGCTGGGGCAGCTCTTCTCACCGCAGGGTTGACGTTGGTTGAGAACAACGCTAGCAACCCCACTCTCCCCTGGGATGGCTACAATCATTGCCATAGAGAGAGATTGGGATATGCGAACGTTTCAGAAGTCACTGGCGAACCTATGCCTGCTGTTTGGCCTCTCAACTCTGCTGCTGGCGGCCGTATACGCCATTGGCTCCGGCGATGAGTTTGAGCCGGAGGACTCCGCCGAAGCTGGGGTTGCTCTGGTCATTTTTGGCCTGGTTCCCACAGCTTTAGGCGGTTGTCTAACCTGGAATCGCCGTCACCAGAGCCAGCAGTCAACCCAGACGCTGGCGCTCCAGCAGGAGCAGTTGTTTTTGCAGCTGCTCCAGAATCAGGCCGGCGACCTGACCATCATTCAGTTCGCGGCGGCAGCCCAGATTCCCATTGAGCAGGCCAAGGCGTTTCTGGACCAAAAAGCCCGAGTGCTTAACGCCTCCTTTGAGGTCAAAGACACCGGGGCGATCGTCTATCGTTTTCCCCTCTAAGACCCTACAGGTATTCGCGACCCAGGTAGGGCTGCAGGACTTCAGGCACCCGTACCGAGCCGTTGGCCTCCTGGTAGTTCTCCAGGATGGCGGCCATGGTACGGCCAATCGCCAGCCCCGAACCATTCAGGGTGTGGACATACTGGGTGCCTTTCTGCCCCGCTACTTTAAAGCGAATATTGGCGCGACGGGCCTGAAAATCGAGGCAGTTGGAGCAGCTAGAAATCTCGCGATAGCTCTCGGAGGAGGGCATCCACACCTCCAGGTCGTAGGTTTTGCAGCTGGAAAACCCCAGGTCCCCCGTACACAACTCCAGCACCCGGTAGGGCAGCCGGAGCTGTTGCAGAATGTCTTCGGCGTCGGTGACCAGGGCCTCTAGGGCCTCGAAGGACTGCTCTGGGTGGACAAATTTGTACATCTCCACCTTGTTGAATTGGTGGAGACGAATCAACCCCCTGGTGTCTTTGCCGTAGCTGCCCGCCTCACGCCGAAAGCAGGGGGTATGGGCGCAGTAGTGAATGGGCAGCTGCTCGGCGCTCAAAATTTCGTCGCGGTGCAGGTTGGTGAGGGGCACCTCGGCGGTGGGGGTGAGCCAAAGGTCATCGTTGCGGCACTGAAAGCTCTCTTCGGCGAACTTGGGCAGCTGGCCGGAGGCGGTGAGCGCCGCCGAGTTGACCAGGTAAGGGGGAATGACCTCGGCGTAGCCCGCTCGGGTATGGCGATCGAGCATAAACGAGATTAACGCCCGCTCTAGGGCTGCTCCAACGCCCATCAGAGCGACAAAGCGGCTCTGGGCAATTTTTTCGGCGGCACGCTTAAAGTCTAGAATACCGAGGGTTTCGCCAATTTCCCAGTGGGGTTTGGCGGGGGACTGGGGCAGGTACTCGTCGCCCCAGCGACGCACTTCTACGTTCTCAGTCTCGTCTTTGCCAGGGGGGGTGCTATCGCTGGGCAGGTTAGGCAATCCCAGCAAAATGGCCTCGATCTGAGCCTTGATCTCGCGCTCCTGGGGCTCCAGGGTTTGCAGCTCGGCTTTGACCTGGTTCCCCTCCTCCTTCAGGGCGGCGACCTCTGGCCCATCCGGGGCGGCACCGGCCTTGATGGTTTGGCCTACCTGCTTGCCGATCTCGTTGCTGCGGGCCTGGAGCTGCGATCGCACCGTTTCTAGCTGGCGCTGCTGCTGGTCTAGCTCTATCAGCGGGGCCAGGTCATACTCGCCCCGCTTGGCCAGAGCGGCCTGTATGCGCTCTGGATGTTCTCTGATTTGCTTTAGATCCAGCACAGCAGCCCTCTAAAATCTGATCCTTGGCGTGGGCAAAAGCCGTTGCCAAGAGAACAGAATATCAGGATTCCTAAAACACCTGCTCAATCTCAGCAATTTCGGGAATAAATTCGCGCAGGCGGCGCTCGATACCCATGCGCAGCGTCATCGCTGAACTCGGGCAAGAGCCACAGGCCCCCTGCAGCCTCAGCTTAACGACGGGGCCATCAATTTCGACCAGTTCTACGTTGCCACCGTCGGCGAGCAGGTAGGGGCGCAATTCGTCGAGCACCTGCTCGACATTATCGGAGGTCAGGGCCAGGGTTTCCATGGATTATCTCGTCTCTAGGTAGTGGTCTATCTCTATTTTAAGGACTTTGCTGCCCATAGCCCCAGTGATTGGCTTAATGAGCAGCATAGACAACGTGCAAAGGGAGGGGGCTCAGACTTAAGCTCCCTCCCTCGGCATTGATTAAGTTGTGATAGCGATCAAGAACCGATGGACTACATCAGGCCGATCTGAGACAGGATGCCCTGACCAGTTAGGAACTCAGTAGCCACACCGATCACGAAGCCCAGCATAGCCAGACGACCATTCCAGGTTTCTGCGAAGTTAACAAAGCCGAACTTGGTTTCGTTGGTTTCCATGGTGGATATCTCCTAAATGATAGAGGTGCGAAAATCAATATCCTGTTACTTAATGTAACACTATTTTTGGAGGGCGGGGTCTGGAGATGATGACTTTATCGAATGAATACGATTGAAAGATTCACAGGACGGCGGGTCCAGGCCAGGGTTGGGCAAAATCTAGAGGTTGGTCAGCCAGGTAACGATGCCGTGGCCAGTAATGGCTTCAAATAGGACGGCGGACACAAAGCCAATCATGGCCAGGCGACCGTTGAGTTTCTCGGCGTACTCGTTGAAGCCAAACTGCTGGCTGCTGTCGACGTAAACCTTAGGCTCAACAGCGAAGTTGTTAAGACGACCGCCCTCTTCGGTGGTGTAGCCATTAGTAGTCATAGGTACTGTTCTCCTTTGGTATTTCCGTAGAGAAATTGTAACGCAATGTAAACAAATGTTGCAATACGATTTACATTCCCGCTGGCGTCATCTCCGCTGTACATTGGCTATCGGTGCCCTGGTCCCTGCATGAGGGATGCGCTAAATGGCGAAAGGTTGGGCCCGTTCCCCCTGGTGGCCATGGTTGATGACGTTAATTGACTTGCAGAACAGCACGGTATTGGTCACGGGGGGCTCCCGTGGTATTGGCGAGGCGATCGCGCGCACGCTGCACGGGGCAGGGGCCTCGCTCCTGCTCCACTACAGCCAGGGCCAGGCCGAGGCCAACCAGATCGCCGCCGATCTGGGCCATGAACGCCTTAGCCTGGTACAGGCCGATCTGGCTGTGCCTGGGGCTGCGGTAGATCTATGGCGGCGGGGACTGGACTGGCGCGGGCAGATTGACGCCGTGGTGAACAATGCCGCCACCATGCCCGCCGCCCCCATCGTCGCCGACTGGGATCGGTGGTCAATGGCCTGGCAGGAAACCCTACAGGTCAATCTGGTGGCCATGGCCGACCTGTGCCGGGAGGCCGTGCGCCACTTCCAAACCCAGGGCGGCGGCACCCTGGTGAACCTGGCCAGTCGGGCTGCGTTTCGGGGCGATGGGCCAGAGTATATGGCCTACGCGGCCTCGAAGGGCGGGGTGATTGGCCTTACGCGCAGCCTGGCCAAGGGGTTTGCCCGCGATGGGGTGCGGGCCTACGCGATCGCGCCCGGCTTTGTGCGCACCGATCGCATTGAGCAGGTGATGGCCGAGCGGGGGGCTGAGTACGTGACCCGGGACATTCCCATGGGAGCTCCGGCGGAGCCGCAGGATGTTGCCAATCTGGTGGCGTTTTTGGTGGCGGGGCTAGCGCCCCACGCCACGGGGGCGACGTTTGATATCAATGGAGCCTCTTACTTTCATTAGAGGGGGAAAATTGTGGATCCCTCGCCCCTGGGGGAGGGGTTGGGGTGAGGCAACGGGCGGACACGGCTTACCAGGTTTTCCTTGCTAGTACTCTGCGGCGTGTGTTGGCCAACCATTCGTGACACCTGGCACCCGGCACCCAACACCTACAGCAAGAGTTGTTATATTTCTGCCCGCCAATCCTAGGTCTAGACTAGTGGCGCACAACTGGGGGCTAAAGCCAGATCTGCTGCCGGGGCCATTTCGTTGGCCCCAGACCCCCGTCGACCAGGGGCGTCGCCCCTGCTGAGGCGCTAACGCGAACATTGGCCGCCCTGGACCCGATGGAAAGAACTAGCCGATCATCGGTTTAAACTTCTGTTTTGCCGATTGCTCTGCGGGCGACCCTGACCTTCCTCATCCACCCACACACCCATCCACCCACACACCCATCCACCCATCCACCCATCCACTCCCCCACCCCCCTACTCCCACCGCACCACCGCAGGCTCGGTCTGCACCAGCAGTTTGCCCCGCGAAAAAACGTGGGTCACGGTGGCGCGGCGGCGGATCGCCTCGTAGGGGCTGTCGGTATCGAGCACAATCAGGTTGGCGGGTTTGCCCACTTCGAGGCCGTAGGCGTCTTCTAGGGCAAGGGTTTTAGCCCCGTTGGCGGTGATCATGTCGTAGCAGGCGGCGATTTCCTCCTGGCCGGTCATCTGACAGACGTGGACGGCCATAGCGGCGACATCGAGCATGTTGCCGGTGCCCAGGTTGTACCAGGGGTCCTGAATGCAGTCGTGGCCGAGGCTGACGTTGAGGCCCTGCTGCCAGAGTTCTTTGACTCGGGTGACGCCGCGTCGCTTGGGGTAGGTGTCGGTGCGGCCCTGGAGGGTGATGTTGATCAGCGGGTTGGCGATGAAGTTGATCTGCGATCGCGCCAGCAGGCTCATTAGCTTGAAGGCGTAGGCGTTGTTGTAGCTGGCAAAGGCGGTGGTGTGGCTGGCGGTCACCCGCGATCCCAGGCCCGATCGCACCGCGCAGGCGGCCACTACCTCCAGATAGCGGGACTGGTCGTCGTCAATTTCGTCGCAGTGAATGTCGATCAGGCGATCGTAGTGCTGGGCCAGCTCAAAGATGCGGTGCACCGACTGCACGCCGTCTTCGCGGGTCATTTCGTAGTGGGGAATGCCGCCCACGGCATCGGCCCCCAGCTTCAGCGCCTCGTTCATCAGCTCCAGATTGCCGGGGCTGCCGTAGAGGCCATCCTGGGGAAAGGCGACGACCTGGACTGTGATCCAGTCTTTGACCGCGTCGCGCACCTCTAGCAGGGCCGTGAGCGCCACCAGATTTGTCTCGCTGACGTCGGCATGGCTGCGTACATACAGGGTCCCCTGTTCGGCCTGAAGTTTGAGCGTGGCGATCGCCCGTTCCTTCACGTCTGTCAGGCTGAGGGACTGCTTGCGATCGCGCCAGATTTCAATGCCTTCAAACAGCGTGCCGCTCTGGTTCCAGCGGGGCTGCCCAGCCGTGAGAGCCGAGTCCAGATGGACGTGGGACTCGACGAAGGGAGGGCTAACGAGCTTTCCCCCCACCACAATGTCCTGAGCTGCCTCTGCCCCCAGGTGGGGCTCCATAGCCGTAATCAGCCCATTGTCCAATCCGATGTCGATCACCTCTCCGTTGAGGAGCCGACAACTGCGCAGAATAGTATCCATACCCCCAGGCCTGCCCCAAAGCGCACCGTACTCTGGCTTCGACTATAGCAACTTGATGAACTGGGGATCGGCTCTGTAAAAGTGGGAGACCCAAAAAGTGGGAAACCCAAAATACAAGTGTCCCCGGCCTACCAGGCAGGTGGGCCGGGGAGAATGCACCAGAGAGAAGGAGATCGAAGCATTTGAGCCGGGTCAACCGGGTGGCGTGGACTTCGCAATTCTCCCCTATCCCTGGCGCAGCCCCTAGCGGGCTGAGGCGGCAAACAGCCCTGGAGCATAGGCCTCGATCACTTTGCCCGTCTGAGCACAGGTAATCATGAGATAATCACAGGCCGCACATTGGGTACGCACCAACTGGTCGGGGTCAATGTGGTGCCTTTCGGCCAAATGCCCACAGTTTGGACAGTGAACTTGTTGAGAATGACCAATCATTTTGTGACTCCGGCAGCTTTTTAATGAATAAACCAGAAATGTTATCGGTGGACTGTTCTGGGCAAAAAGAATCTCGCAATGGCTTATATCACTGCGAGAACCGATGATAAAGTTGCAGATAAAATTACTGCGTTCCCTCTTGGTTTATTATTACGCTGATTTATAGAAGGTGCAACGTTATTTTATAAATGCTTAACCTTGGGATCATGTCAGGACGGGTGATCCCCGCCGTTGGATAGAGCAATCTCTGGGACATTGCTGGGAGGGTTTGCTTCCCCAGGTAGAGCAATAATGGCGTTGGTTTTGGTGATTAAATGTCCATGGTTGGATCCTGGGCAATTGGTTTAAACGTCGGCCAGTTTTGCTAAAGGTCAGCGGTTCTTTTGTGGAAAAGGGGACCTAGGTAAACAGTTCTAGGATGTTCTTAGGTGGGGTAGGTGTCAGTAACTGAGTGAAAAGACGGCCTAAAAGCTAGGCTTTAGATTAATAGACAAGTTGGCTACAGGGCCCAGATCGCAGCTCTGGTAACGTTAATCGACGCAGTTTTTGGGTTCCCATGCGCTATAAAATCCACCACATGACTCAGTATCGTTACGCTCAGCCGGTTGTGCTGCGCCACCACGTTCTGCGTCTCCGCCCCCGCAGCGACGGGGCTCAGCAGCTCCTGAGCTTTGGTCTCGAGGTAAGCCCTAGCCCCAGTCAGCAAACGGCGATCGCCGATCTGGAGGGCAACAGCACTCTGGGTCTCTGGTTTGCCCCCACTCCGACCGACCAGTTTACCCTGGTGACCACCGCCGAAGTTGAAACCTACCGCTCAAACCCCTTTGACTATCTGGCCGAACCCTGGGCTGCCACCCTGCCCGTAGACTATCCCACCACCGCCCGCACGGCCCTGCTGCCCTACCTCAGCTCAACCCACGACCCCATCGCCCCAGGGGTAATTGACCTGGCCCAGGACCTGGCCCACGACGTCGATGGCAATGTGGGGCTATTTCTCACCGCCCTGGTATCCCGCATCTACGAGGACTGCGACTACACCACCCGGTCCACCGGGCACCCCTGGCCGGGGGGGATAACCTGGGCTAAAAAACTGGGCAGCTGCCGCGACTTTGCGGTGCTGTTTATGCAGGCCTGCCGGGCGGTGGGCCTGGCGGCCCGCTTTGTCAGCGGCTACGAAGAGGGCGATCCCAACGTCGCCGAACGCGATCTGCACGCCTGGGCCGAGGTCTATGTCCCCGGCGGCGGCTGGCGTGGCTTTGATCCCACCCATGGGCTGGCAGTCAGCGATCGTCACATTGCCCTGGTGGCCAGCCCGTTCCCAACCCAGACCCTGCCGGTTCATGGCAGCACCCAGGAGGGCAGTCGGGTGAGTTCTGTGCTGGAGACAGAGATTCGCGTTGAGGTGCTGGGACCTTAGGGCCTATTATTCTCCCCTTGCCGACGCCTCAGCGCCCCACGGTCTGGCGAGCCCGCTGCCGCAGTTCTCGGGCAGGGCCATGGTCAGGGTTGATCTGGAGCGCCTTTTCGAGGTCAATGATGGCCTGGTCGAAGCGTCTCAAGGTCCAGTTGGCCTCCCCGCGTATGGTCCAGGCCTCCGCCGACTCCCGATCGCGAGCGATCGCCTGATCAACGGCGGCCAGCGCCTCCGCCGACCGGCCCAGCTTTTGCAGCACCCGCCCCCGATCCAGCCAGGCCTCAAACATGGCGGGCATGAGGTTATTCGCGCTTTCATACAGGGCCAGGGCGGCCAGCAGTCTGCCCTGCTGTTCCTCTGCATTCCCCTTGCTGCGCACCGCTTCGGGGTAGTAGGTGCTGTAGGCCAGGGCATCGTCACAGGCGGCAATTGCTTCAATGGGGCGCTTCAGGGCAATTAGCGTTTTGCACCGCCCCAGGTAGGCGGGGGCGAAGTCCGACTGGCTCTCCACGGCCTCATCGTAGATGGCCAGGGCATCGGGGTAGCGGCCCTGGCGCAGCAGGCGATCGCCCTGGCGCGTCAGCAGGGCAGCTTTTTCTTCGGGCGGCAGCATCCGCCCCAGATCGATGTCCAGGGAAGGTAGCACCATCGACTGAAAGGGCTTGGTTATCCCTGCACCGTTGATCTCCAGGGCAATGGTCAACCCACTGCGCCAGAGCACCAGGCCGAGACTGAGGACCCCCAGCAAACCCACCGCAACCAGCGATGGGCGGCGACCGTAGGGCTGAAAGGCGACCGCTTTGGCCCCGCCGGCAGCGAGGGGGAGCGGTGCCTTGCCGTGGGCCGTGGGGTAGGCCAAATCGACCGGAAACAGAGAGGTGGAATCCTGGTCATCGGCGAAGGCCGTTGGTTCTGAGGTTTCGCTGGGCCCGTTGCCTGGGTCGTTATCATCGCCGGGGAAGGTGGGGCCACGTCCGTTGGAGCCCTTCATCCAGGTTTGATAAATTTGGGTGCCCACCAGACCGTGTAGGGGGTTGGGCAAGTTTTGCAAAGCCTCCAGGGCCTCCTGGGCGGTGGGGTAGCGATCGCGAAAGTCGTAGCGAACCATCCTGTCGAGCACCGCCGCCAACTCTGACGACACCGTGGGCGCATGCTGCCGCCAGTCCAGCTCACTGGTCAAAGGGTCTTCCTCAATCTTTTGGGGGTGCAGGCCGGTTAGCGCCCGAATCCCCAAAATCCCTACGGCATACACATCGCTGCTAAACCGGGGCTTGCCAGCGTACTGCTCATTGGGCATATAGCCATGGGTGCCAATTGCCACCGTGATATTGGTGGCACCAGTTTCGGCGTCGAGCAGCGGCGACGACGTCACCTGCTTAACCGCCCCAAAATCGATCAGCACTAGCTTCCCATCGCGGTGGCGGCGAATCAGGTTGGAGGGCTTGATGTCGCGGTGGATAACCTGCTGACGGTGAACAAATGCCAGAATCTCGAGCACCTCCTGCAGTAGCAGCACCACCCGCGTTTCTGACCAGGGCTTGCCCTCTTCAACCTGGCGGTTGAGGCGGCTGCCTTCGATGTACTCCTGGGCCAGGTAAAACTCTTGATCTTCCTCAAAGTGGGCCAGCAGCGCAGGAATTTGGGGATGGTTGCCCAGCTGATACAGCACCCGCGCCTCGGTGTCGAATAGGCGACGGGCCATATCGAGGGTGCCGGTGTCCTTATCCTGCACCTTGAGCTGCTTGATCACGCAGCGAGGATGGTTGGGCAGGTGTAAATCAGTCACCAAGAAAGTGCGGCTGAACCCCCCTGACCCCAGCCGCCGGATAACCTGGTACCGACCTCCTAGCAATGTTTGCTCCATGCTGCCCAAAATGTCTTCGTCAGCCTGGCTGTATTGATTACAGATGCCTCGTTTGCCGTCGCCTTGTAGACGCTATCTTCCCAGAGGTCTAGCCCTGGGATCTGGCCGACACGCTACCCTCTCAGGCGCGATTTCAAAGGCCAGGGCTGTCTACAGCTACACACCTTACCCCTGATATACCAAGTCCAGATCGGGCTCTGTAGTGTTCCCACCGGCAAAACTCCACCTCTGGACCGGGATTTTTTATACCAGCTTCAGTTTAGGCGCTCAGGGGCCACTCCTGAACCGCAGTAACGAATCAGAACCGGCGGCTTAGATATCCTCTACAGCACTTTATCCTAAGTTTCCAGATCCCAATGGTTTAAAGCGCCAGGAACGGTTGGCTGACCCTTTCTGCCCGGACCTGCCGTGGTTAGGACCACCCAAAAGCCTGGTTGAGCTAACATTTTTGGGAATATTTCGGGGCATACTCTGGGCAAGCTAGACCCACAACCTGCGATCGCCCTCCTGTGGCTTATGGTACTGGTTCCCCATTGATCAGTGGTATGACTAGTGCCATCCCTATCGTTTATTTCGAGTCCTATGTCAACGCCCCCCAGCCCAGATGCCGAAATTTACTTGGCCGTGCTGAACCACCTGGCCGAGGCCATTGTCGTGGTAGACGAGGCCGGGAGATGGCTCTTTGGCAACGCTGCCGCTGAGGCACTGCTGCCCGGAGGGTTGGCAGGCCTGGGGGGCAGTGGCGATACGCCCTGCGATTACCAGCTACTCGACAGCCACCACCATCCGTTAGGGACGGAGCAGCTGCCAATTTCCCGCTGTCTGCGAGGTCAGCACTTCCAAGACGAGGCGTTTTTGCTGATGTGCCAATCCCCACCCCACAGCGAGTGGGTGGCGATCGCGGCTCAGCCCTTAGCCAGCTCAGGGCAGGCGGCGGCCCTGATCACCCTGCGCAATATTTCTGCCGCCAAACAGCAGGAAACCAATCTACTCCGGCAGGCCTTCCACGATACCCTGACCGGCCTGCCCAATCGGGATTTGTTTATGGATCGGCTGGGCCATGCCCTAGCCCGCGCCCACGACCACCCCCAGAGTTTGATGGCGCTGCTGTTTATCGACCTCGATCGCTTCAAGGTCATCAACGACAACCTGGGCCACTCGGTAGGCGATGAGCTACTGGTGGAAGTGGCAACCCGGCTGCGATCGCAGCTGCGTGACGATGCCACTGTCGCGCGTCTGGGAGGCGACGAATTTGCCGTTTTAATTGAGGACATTGCCACCACCTCCACCGCCATCGATCTGGCCGAAACCATTCAGGCAGCCATTGCTCAACCCCTTTTTCTGCAGCAGCAAGAGGTGTACGTCGATGCCAGTATTGGCATTGCCCTTGGCCCTGGCCGTTACCAGAGCGCGGGCGACTGGCTGCGCGATGCCGACGCCGCTATGTACCAGATTAAAGACAACCCTGACCAAACCTGGCACGTATTTGATAGCTCGCTGAAGGTGCAGCAAGACCTTCGCCTGCAAACCGAAATAGACCTGCGTCAGGCGCTGGTGGCCAACGAACTGCGGCTGCACTATCAGCCCATCGTCACCCTCAATACCGAAGAAATCTGTGGGTTTGAGGCCCTGGTGCGCTGGCAACACCCCACCCGAGGGCTGCTGATGCCGGGGGATTTCATTCATATTGCCGAGGCCACGGGGCTGATCATTCCTCTGGGCTGGTGGGTACTGGCCGAGGCCTGTCGCCAGATGCAGCTCTGGACGCTGGAGTTTCCGGCTATGGCCGACTTTACGGTCAGCGTCAACATGTCGAGTAAGCAGTTCTCCCAGCAAAATCTGGTCGGCAAAATCGAGCAGATTCTGGCAGATACCGGCTTTGCGGCCAACCGGCTCAAAGTTGAGATCACCGAAGGTGTGCTGATCGACCACTCAGACAGCATTATTGCCACCCTGGAGCAGATTAAGGCGTTGGGAATCAAGCTGCTGGTGGATGATTTCGGCACCGGCTATTCGTCGCTCAGCTATCTGCATCGCTTCCCCTTCGACTGCCTTAAAATCGATCGCTCGTTTATTGAGAATGCCGACCAGGACTTCGAAAAACTGGAGATTTTGCAGTCCGTTGTGCGACTGGCCTGGAACCTGGGCCTCGACGTGGTCGCCGAAGGGGTTGAAACCCCCCGCCACCATGCCCAGCTCAAAGCCCTGCGATGCGAGCTGGGTCAGGGCTACTTATTTTCACGGCCGCTAGCACCGGAGGCGGTTGAGGCTATGATGGCGACAAAAGTTGCCATCCCCCCGCCATGCTGATTCGTAAACTGCTCGACTGCCCTGAATTTACCGCCGGGGATGGCACCCGGTTGCGGGAGCTGCTGCATCCCGACAAGCAGGATCTGGCCCTGCGCTACAGCCTGGCCCATGCCGTGGTCCCCGTCGGTCAGGTGTCCACTCCCCACGCCCTGGCCACCTCAGAGGTGTACTACATCCTCAGCGGCCAGGGTGAAATGCATATCGATGACGACCTCAGCCCGGTCGAACCGGGGGATGCCGTTTACATTCCGCCCCAGGCGCGCCAGTTTATTCGCAACACGGGCGACAGTCCGCTGGTCTTTATTTGCCTGGTTGACCCGGCCTGGCGACCGGAAGACGAAACTGTGTTTGGTCCGATGGAGTAGCTAACGCCCGGGCCACCACCCCAGTCCACCGCGAAGCAATTGCCAGCATGCCTTAACTCGCTGCCAGAGGCTGCGGCGACGGGGGCGCAGGCCACAGCGCTTGAGCTGCCGCAGCAGCTGATCGACCACGGCATCTCCCTGGGCGAGTTGGGCGGCTACGCAGTGGGGTTTATTGAGGCAAGAGGTGCACAACATGGACGTTGAGCCTTGGTTAGGCGCGAAGAAGATCAGGGGCAGTTAAAGGATCAGACCATGGTCTGGCCCCCTATCATTCTGCTTCGCCAAACTGAAAGCTGCTTGCAACGAACACATTCTTAAGGTGAAGCATGGTCAGTGTGAAGCATGGTCGCACCCTGAACTCTACCGCTGGCCAGTTAACGTTCTGGAAGTATCAATGTTAAGCCCTTGAAGCTTTTGGGCTAGTCTGAGGTCAGGCTGCGGTAGGATGACCGCAAGCTTCTTGACGTCAAACGAAATATTGGTGGCCGATATGCCTGTATCCACAACTGCTTTGCAAGAGGTGCGTCAGCGCGATCGCGCCTGCCTGGAAACCAATAATCCCTACCAGCAGCTTCAGGCCCTCCACGAAATTTGGCCGCGGGTGGCGGAAGTCTACGGCGACGTGATTGCCCTCAACGATCCCCACGGCCAGCCCGCCGCCACCCTGACCTACCGCCAGATGTGGGACGCCATTCGCACCTTTGCCAGCGGCCTGCAGGCCCTGGGGGTAGAAAATCGCGCCCACGTGGCCCTGTTTGCCGACAACAGCCACCGCTGGTTCATCGCCGACCAGGGCATTATGACCGCGGGCGGCATGAATGCCGTGCGCAGTGCCACCGCCGAAACCGAGGAGCTGGTCTACATTGCCCAGCACAGCGAGAGCACTGTACTGGTGGTCGAGTCCGTGGCGCTGCTGAATCGCCTGCAGAATCGCCTGGATACCCTGCCGATCACCCTGGTGATTTTGCTTTCCGACGAAGAGCCCCCCACCGACGGACGGTGCAAGGTTCTCAACTTCGCCCAGCTGATGGCCCTGGGAGCCGAGCGCCCCTACACCCCGGTTAGCCTCCAGCCCACCGACCTGGCGACGCTGATCTACACCTCTGGCACCACCGGTCAGCCCAAGGGGGTGATGCTCAGCCATCGCAACCTGCTGCACCAGATCAACACCCTGACGGCGGTGGTGCAGCCTCAACCCGGCGATCGCGTCGTGGGGATTTTGCCCTCCTGGCACAGCTTTGAGCGCACCGCCGAATACTTTTTGCTGTCCCGCGGCTGCACCCAGACCTACAGCAGCATTCGCCACCTCAAGGCCGACCTCAAGGCCACCAAGCCCCAGTACATGGTGGGGGTGCCCCGCCTGTGGGAGTCAATTTACGAAGGGGCGCAAAAGCAGTTCCGTGAGCAAACCCCCGGCAAACAAAAGCTTATTTTTACGTTCTTTGGCCTCAGCCAGCGCTACGTCGAAAACCTCTGGCGCTGGCAGGATATGAAAATTGATGAGCCCGAGCTTTCGTTTCCCCAGCGGCTGGGTTCGGGGCTGATGGCTCTGGTGCTGTGGCCCCTGCACCAGCTGGGTAAAAAGCTGGTCTACGGCAAGGTGCGAGAGGCCACGGGGGGGCAGGTCAAGCAGCTGATCAGCGGCGGCGGTTCCCTGGCTCGACACATCGATATTTTCTTTGAAATTATTGGTGTGCCGCTGCTGGTGGGCTATGGACTCACCGAAACCGCGCCGGTGCTCTCGGCCCGCCGACCCTGGCACAACCTGCGCGGGGCGGCCGGTCAGCCCATCCCCTTCACCGAGGTCAAAATTGTCGATCCCGAAACCCGCCAGGAGCTACCCCAGGGCAGCCAGGGGCTGGTGCTGGCGCGGGGGCCGCAGGTGATGGAGGGCTACTACCGCAACCCCGAGGCCACCCAAAAAGCGATCGACCCCGAGGGCTGGTTTGACACGGGCGATCTGGGCTGGATCAGCCGCGACGGCAACGTGGTACTGACCGGGCGAGCTAAAGACACGATTGTGCTGACCAACGGGGAGAACATTGAGCCCCAGCCCATCGAAGACGCCTGCATTCGCAGCAAGTACATCGATCAGATCATGCTGGTGGGGCAGGATCAGCGATCGCTGGGCGCGCTGATTGTCCCTAACCTGGAGGCGCTCCAGGGTTGGGCCACCGCCCAGGCCCTCTTTGTGGCCGTTCCCGGCGATGATACCCCCGTCCCCGCCGACTGCACCGCCATTACCCTCGACGACGGGCGGGTGCAAAAGCTGTTTCGCGACGAACTTGGCCGCGAGGTGAAAGATCGCCCCGGCTACCGCCCCGACGATCGCATTGGTCCATTCCGCCTGGTGCTAGAGCCCTTTTCCATTGACAATGGCCTGCTCACGCAAACCCTAAAAGTCCGCCGTCCCGTGGTTGCGGACCGGTATCGCGATATGATTGACGCGATGTTTGCCTAGCGGTAGGTGGTGTCAAGACTTCGCTACCCTACGGCTGTACCCTGAAAAAGAGTCCGGTTCGCGACCCCTCAGGTCGTAGCCAGTAGTAGTGATTTATTTATTGCGTCAAAGATTATGGATGAAACTCAATCGTTGCTGCTCAAGCGAGTGGTCAACATTAAAGCTATTGTGACTCCCCTCTGGAAAGAAGAGGCCCAGAAGCAATTGCAAGCCCAAATCAACCAGGTGGACAGTCGCCTGCAGCAGCTCGAAATGCAGGGGCAACGCATGGTTGCTGAGCTTCAGAAGCAGGCCGAAAGCCAGCCCAACAGTCCGGCGATTCAGCAGCAGATGGGCAGCATTCAAAGTCAACTCAACCAGGACAAAAGCAAACTCCTGCAGCAAAAAAATCAGAGCCTACAGCAGCTTCAGGAAGTGCAGACCCTGGACATTGATGCTGAAGTTGAGCAGGGCAAGGTGGAAAGCTTCTTCAACGTATCGGTTGGGGACAACCTGGTGCGCAAGCTGCAGGTCGAGATTTTGATCAAAGACGGCGTGATCCAGGAAATTCGCGGCGAGCTGTAGGGCGTGCCATCCATTGAGGCTAAAAGGCCGGTTTATCCAGCCTGGCCACGCCCGACCCCAAACCAGGCTCGGGGCTGCAACCCTTTGATTTTTGGGCGTTTAGCAGCTAATCGATGACAGCTCTAAGGGCGTATCATTCATGCTGGCCCGATGTCACAGTTGGAATCGTCACTGACGACCTTACTGGCAACCTTTGCGGGGCGCGATCGCCGCCTAATTTGACCTCCTGACAGAAAGATCCCCGCTTGGGACCGTCCTTGGGGATAAAATAAGTCCTTGGCATCTCTGCCGCTCTGTCGTTATTCATCCCCTTTCGGAAGCCACCTCCATGATTCGCGAAGTCTTCATGCCTGCCCTGAGCTCCACCATGACCGAAGGCAAGATTGTGTCTTGGGTCAAAGCCCCTGGCGATCGGGTGGAAAAGGGCGAAACCGTGGTGATCGTCGAATCTGACAAGGCCGATATGGATGTGGAGTCGTTCCACGAAGGCATTCTGGCGGCGATTGTGGTGGAGGCGGGGGGAACCGCTCCGGTGGGAGAGGCGATCGCGCTGTTGGCCGAAACTGAGGCCGAGATCGAAGCTGCCCAGCAGCAGGCCGCTGCCAAGGCCAATACCGCTGGTGGTGAAGCCGCCCCTGCCTCAGCGGCGGCCCCTGTCGCCGTGGTTGAAGCCCCGGCTCCAGCCAGCCAAAACGGGGCCTCCTCCGGCAGCCGCAGCGGCCGGGTGGTGATCTCCCCCCGCGCCCGCAAGCTGGCTAAGGAACTCAAGGCCGACCTGAGCAGCCTCCAGGGCAGCGGTCCCCACGGTCGGATTGTAGCCCAGGATGTCGAGTTGGCAGCGGGCAAAACCCCCACCGCCACGGGTCCTGTGGCTACCCCGATGGCCGCTGCGGCACCTCCGGCAGCGGCCCCTCTGCCCGCTGCACCCCCCCCAGCCGCTCCCGTGCCCAGCGCCGCCGCCCTCGGCCAGGTGGTGCCGTTCAACACGCTACAGCAGGCCGTCATTCGCAACATGGGGGTTAGCCTGGCGGTGCCCACCTTCCACGTGGGCTACACCATCACCACCGACAATCTCGACGCCCTCTACAAGCAGATCAAGTCCAAGGGGGTGACCATGACTGGCCTGCTGGCTAAGGCCGTGGCTGTCTCCCTGCAAAAACATCCGCTGCTGAACGCGGGCTACACCGATCAGGGGATTCAGTACCGCTCGGGCATCAACATCGCCGTGGCCGTGGCCATGGAGGGGGGTGGCCTGATTACCCCGGTGCTCAGGAACGCCGACCAGTACGATATTTACTCGCTCTCGCGCACCTGGGCCGATCTGGTGGCGCGATCGCGCACTAAACAGCTCCAGCCCGACGAGTACAACTCGGGCACCTTTACCCTGTCCAACCTGGGCATGTTTGGGGTCGATCGCTTTGACGCCATTCTGCCGCCGGGGCAGGGATCAATTTTGGCGATCGGAGCCTCGCGCCCCACGGTGGTCGCCACCGCCGATGGCCTGATGGGCGTCAAGCGGCAGATGCAGGTCAACATTACCTGCGACCACCGCATCATCTACGGAGCCGACGCCGCTGCCTTCCTGAAGGACCTGGCCAACGTGATTGAAAACAATCCCCAGTCTCTGACGCTCTAGTCCTGCTCTAACCTGCGGATTGTCCGACCTGTGCATTGATGGATCTGGCCAGACCTCAGGCTGGTCAGATCCATCAATGCAACTTACCCCAGTCTCTCCAGGGCTTGATATTCTGAAGGCAGTTTGCCCTCAGTACGCACTGGTTATGAATTCAGTCGATCTCGCCTTCCTGCCCGCCCTCGAACAGGCCCGGCTGATTCGCGCCAAGGAAATTTCTCCCCTGGAGTTGACGGAGATTTACCTGCAGCGGATTGAACGGCTCAACCCCGAACTGGGGGCCTACGTGACGGTGATAGCGGAGCAGGCCCTGACCGACGCCAAGGCCAAAACCGAGCACCTGGCCAGCAACCCGGAGGATCTGCCACCCCTGTTTGGGGTTACGGTGTCCGTTAAGGATCTAAATCCGGTGGAGGGGGTGGCCTGCGCCTACGGCATTAAGGCGGCCTGCGATCGCATTGCCAGCCAGGACGACTACATCGTCGGCAAGCTGCGCCAGGCGGGCCTGGTGATTTTGGGCAAAACCGCCACCTCTCAACTCGGCTCACTGCCTTACACCGAGCCGCCGGGCTTCCCGCCCGCGCGCAACCCCTGGAACTTAGACTACACGCCGGGGGGCTCCAGCGGCGGCGGTGCAGCGGCCCTGGCGGCGGGGCTGTGCGCCATTTCCCAGGGGTCCGACGGCGGCGGGTCGCTGCGGGGGCCTGCCTTCTGCTGCGGTTTGGTGGGGCTGAAGGCCTCCCGAGGGCGGATCAGCTTCGCCCCGGTGGGGGAGCGACTCAACGGGCTGGCGGTCAACGGCCCCCTTGGCCGCACCGTAGCCGATACCGCTGCGCTCCTGGATGTGCTCAGCGGCTATGAACTGGGCGATCCCTACTGGCTGCCCGATCCAGACCCCTCGTTTTTGGCCGGACTCCACTCCCCGCCCAGGCCCCTGCGGATTGGCTATGCCACTCGCCTCGACCCGATTGGCGAGATTGACCCGGTCTGTCGTCAGGCCATCTACACAACCGTGCAGCAGGTCGAAGATCTGGGCCACAGCGCTGAGGAGGTCACCTTCCCCAATCTGGAAGACCTGATCGAGCCCTTCGTGGTGGTCTGGGAATGCGTGCTGGCCGAGGTGGGCGTGCCCTGGATTGTGATGGAAAAGATGAACCGCTGGCTCTACTGGCGGGCCTGGCGGATCAACAGCGGTGCCTACCTGCGTTCAGTGGCCAAGCTGCAGCAGGTGGCCCGGCAGATTGTGCGGTTTTGCCAGCCCTACGACGCGCTGATTTTGCCGGTGTACATGCACCCGGCTATCAAAGTGGGAGAGTGGAAAACGCTGCGATCGCCCAAAATTCTTGACAACGTGATCAACTGGGTGGCCCCCTGCCCGCCGTTCAACGCCAGCGGTCAGCCAGCGCTGGCTATTCCCACCGGCTTTGCCCCCAGCGGGGTGCCCATTGGGGTACAGCTGGTGGGCCGTCCCGCTGACGAAGCCACCCTCCTGGCCCTGGCCGCCCAGCTTGAGCAGGCCGCCCCCTGGAGCCATCAGCGGCCCAGCTTTGCTGACATAGAGATCTAGGGGCTGTCATCAATTAGCTGCTAACGCTCAAAAAACAAGGGTTACAGCCCCTAACCTGTCGTTTGGCATGAAAAATCAGGGCCTGGATGGCGCTGAACTGGCGCATCTAGGCCCTGGAGCAGGAACTACGCAGAAGAAAACGACGACGGAGCGATCGCTAGGCTTTGCCCGCAGGCTCAAACTTGTGGGCGTGGTCTTGCAGCAGCGAGCTGACCTGGTTCAGCACGTTGTCGCCACCTTTTTTCTGAATGGTTTGGCGCTCGGGGTAGAAGTCGGGCTGATCGAGGTTGCGCGAGATTGCCTGCTGCACCTGCTCAGCAATGAGGGCAGACAGATCGCCACGGGCATTTTCCCGCTGGAAGTTAGCTCCTTCTTCGGTAGTGGCGTAGAGGGGCGGCAGACGGTTGAGGGCATAGGCGGCGATATCGCCCAAATCGAGGGTTTTGTCGGAGGTGGACTCAATTTCGGCCACCCTGGAGATCGCCTCAGTCAGCACCAGTTCTTCCATCACGTTGATGAACTGTTTGCGGGGTACAGCCACCACTTCCCCCGTCAGCAGCGCACCCATCAGGCGATCGAGAGCCATGTATTCTTCAATCGAAAGCTCAGCGGCGGTGTCGCAAATGCGACCGACCTCAGCTTCCATGGCGGGGGTGAGATAGCCATCTTGTAGGGCTTGCTCAACAATCTTTTCGATAGTCATTTGGCCAAAAGCTCCATAAACGGTGGATTAACGGCTTTTACTGAAATCAGGGGACTGGATAACGACGGGGGTAGGCATCCACCTGGGGTTATTGTGCCCCAATCAACTAGGCAGGCGACAGGAACATATAAAGACTGCTTGGGGGCGGCGTGACGAATTACGAATATTTGAGAAAGCCAATGGCTTGTTTCCAAATTTGGTGCTTGCCCTGGGTTTCGGTTTCCAGGCAAATGCACTGCGGGTCCTGCCATAGAACCCGCCCGACGAGGACATCGCCAGTAATGAGCTTGACTTCCACAGAAGCCTTATCGCGAATCAGGTTTTGAACCTGGCGAACGCTGGGAACCCCGCTGGCAAACTCTTGAGACATGGTGCTACGCCACTGAACTTACGCTGGTCTTACGGTACCCCGTTTGCCAGGGCCAGGTGACAGGGCGGGGAAATTTGTTAAGGAAGGTGAGGGGTGAGGAGTGGCCGGGTATGTCTAATCCGCCCCACCCCCTACGCCCCACCCCCCACCCTTTAACTTCCCAATTTAGTTAATAATTAGGATTCATCCCCTTAACATCGGCGCAGTATGGAATTCAGCAAGTACCACGGTCTGGGCAACGACTTCATCCTGGTGGACAATCGCCATCAGCCAGAGCCAGTGCTGAGCCCTGAGGATGCGGTACGGTGGTGCGATCGCCACTTTGGCATCGGCGCTGACGGGGTCATCTTTGCGCTGCCGGGGCAGGCGGGCACCGACTACACCATGCGGATCTACAACTCCGATGGCTCCGAGCCGGAGATGTGTGGCAACGGCATTCGTTGCCTGGCCAAATTTTTGGAAAGTCTGGAAACCGCCGATGGCCGAGCGCCCCAGGCACCCCACACCTATCGCATTCACACCCTGGCGGGGGTAATCTCGCCTACCCTACAGCCTGACAACCAGGTGACGGTGGACATGGGGCCGCCCCACCTGCTGGCCCAGGAAATTCCGACCACCCTGGCGGCGGCGGACGAGAAGGTGGTGGCGGCACCGCTGACGGTAGCGGGGCAGACCTGGGCTGTGACCTGCGTCAGTATGGGCAACCCCCACTGCATCACCTTTGTGGAGGATGTGGCGGCGATTGCGCTGGAGGCTATCGGTCCTCAGTTTGAGCACCACGAGGTTTTTCCCCAGCGCATTAACACCGAGTTTATCCAGGTGGTGCGGCCCGACTATCTCAAAATGCGGGTGTGGGAGCGGGGAGCTGGCATTACCCTGGCCTGCGGCACCGGGGCCTGCGCGTCGCTGGTGGCGGGGGTGCTGAATGGACTGTGCGATCGCGCCGCTATCGTAGAACTGCCCGGTGGCCCGCTCCAGATTGAGTGGTCAGCCGCCGACAATCGCGTCTACATGACTGGTCCGGCGGAGTTGGTCTTTCAGGGCAGTCGGTAGGGGGTGTAGGGTGGTGCACGGTATACGGTTTACGGTGCAAGGCTCGAACCGCAAACCGCAAACCGTATACCGCAAACCGCAAACCCCAATCTCCTAGCGCTTCACCAAAATGCCGTGCAGCCCAGCGGCTTTGGCCCCTTCAAAGTCGTCGGTTTTACTGTCGCCGATGTGCCAGGCCTGGCTGGCATCGCAGCGGTGTTTTTGCAGAGCAGTGGCAAAAATCAGCGGATCGGGCTTGGCGGCCCCCGCCTCCGAGGACAGGGTGACTGAACTGAGGTAGGTGGCCAGGTTGAGCTCCTCCAGCACCTGGTAGAGCCGGGTATCGAAGTTTGAAACTACCCCCAGGGCAATGCCGCGCCGCCGCCAGCGTTCCAGGGCGGGGAGCACATCGGGGTATAGCACCCAGGGGGCGGCGGTGGCGAAGTGGGCGTAGAGATCGGCAAAAAAGCTGTCGAAATCGACGAAGCGATCGAGTAGCCCGGCGCTGCTAAAGGTCTGCTGGGCAATCACTCGCCACCAGCGATACTCCTGCTCCGGCACCGTAGCCGGATCGCTGCCGGGAAAGGCCATCTCCGGGGCGGCCCCAAAGGCACGAAGAAAAGCCTGATTCAGAGTTTCTGGGTCGGCCTCAATGCCGTGGTGCTGGGCCAGATCGGCATAGATAGCCCCAACGCTGCCCCTGACGCCAAACAGAGTGCCAACCGCATCTAAAAAAATGACCTGGGGCTGGGGAATATTAGCCATGGACACGGAGCCTACAGGAATCTACAGAACAGCTAGTCACTCTAGATATTAGGATCGAAGCCTCAACTTGTGGTTGGTTCGTGCCTCGGCTCCAAAACCCGCCGCCTAGGATTCACTGTAGGCCTCCATGCCGACGCAGGAGCAGATCAAGTTGCGATCGCCGTAGGCCTGGTCAATCCTATTTACCGCGGGCCAAAACTTGGCGCTGCGGGTAAACGGGGTTGGAAACACCGCCTGCTCGCGGCTGTAGGGGCGATTCCAGTCTGCTACCAGGTCGGCGGCGGTGTGGGGGGCGTGTTTGAGCGGGTTGTGGTCGCGATCGCTCTGGCCCGTCTCGATCGACCGAATCTCTTCGCGGATGGCGATCATCGCGTCGCAGAAGCGGTCTAGCTCCGCCTTCGACTCGCTTTCGGTGGGTTCTACCATCAGCGTACCGGCCACCGGCCACGACATCGTCGGCGGGTGAAAGCCGTAGTCAATCAGGCGTTTGGCCACATCCTCGACGCCGATATCGGCGGATTTCTTGAAGGGCCGCAGGTCGAGAATGCACTCGTGGGCCACGCGCCCGTTCTGGCCGGTATAGAGAATGTCGTAGTGCCCGGTCAGGCGTTGGGCGATGTAGTTGGCATTGAGAATGGCCACCTCCGTGGCCCGCTGCAGCCCCGCGCTGCCCATCATGGCGATATACATCCATGAGATGGGCAGAATGCTGGCGCTGCCCCAGGGAGCTGAGGTCACCGCGCCAATCCCCTGGTGACCGCCCACCCCAGCGACCAGGCCGTGACCCGGCAGGTAGGGCACCAGGTGGGCCTTCACGCCGATGGGGCCCACCCCGGGGCCACCGCCTCCGTGGGGAATGCAGAAGGTCTTGTGCAGGTTGAGGTGGCAGACATCGGCCCCAAAGTCGGCGGGGCGGCAGAGGCCCACCTGGGCATTCATGTTGGCCCCATCCATATACACCTGCCCCCCGTGGTCGTGGACGATCGCGCAGATTTCGGCAATCCCCGCCTCAAAGACGCCGTGGGTAGAGGGGTAGGTGACCATCAGGGCAGCCAGATTGGCGCTGTGCTTTTCAGCCTTGGCCCTGAGGTCGGCCAGGTCAATGTTGCCTTCCTCGTCGCAGGTCACAGCCACCACCTGCATCCCCGCCATCACCGCGCTGGCGGGATTCGTGCCGTGGGCCGACTGGGGAATCAAACAGATGTTGCGGTGAGTATCGCCCCGCTGCCGATGGTACTCGCGGATCACCAGCAGGCCTGTGTACTCCCCCTGGGCTCCGGCATTGGGCTGGAGCGAAACGCCGTCGAATCCGGTAATTTCGGACAGCCAGTTTTCTAAATCAGCGAACAGCTGACGGTAGCCCCCGGTTTGCTCAGCCGGTGCAAAGGGGTGAATTTGGCCAAACTCGGGCCAGGTAATCGGCACCATTTCGGCGGTGGCGTTGAGCTTCATGGTGCAGGAGCCCAGCGGAATCATCGCCGTCGCCAGGGAGAGATCCCGGTTTTGCAGGCGATGCAGGTACCGCAGCATCTCGGTTTCGGAGTGGTAGCGGTGAAATGTGGGGTGGGTGAGGTAGGGGGTGGTGCGGCGGAGGGAGTGGGGGAGTGGGGGAGTGGAAGAGTGGGAGGGTGGATGGGTGGGTGGGTTGCCGGTGAAGACGGTGATCAGGTCTTGCAGATCCGGGTCGGTGACGGTTTCGTCGAGGGCCACCACCAGGGTTTCGCCGTCCAGTGCCCGCAGGTTGATGCGATGGGCTTTGGCACGGGTGAGGATGTCTGCCTGGGCGTCGCCGACGGTGACGCGGAGGGTGTCAAAGACAGGTTCGGTGGCGAGGGTGTAGCCCGCAGCGACCAGGGCATTGGCCAGGGTCTGGGTGTGGTGGTGAATGCGGGCTGCGATCGCCCGGAGCCCCTCCGGCCCGTGGTAGACCGCGTACATGCTGGCCATGATTGCCAGCAGCACCTGGGCTGTGCAGATGTTGCTGGTGGCGGCATCGCGGCGGATGTGCTGTTCGCGGGTTTGCAGGGTCAAGCGCAGGGCGGGGTTGCCGTAGGTGTCTTTGGAGACCCCCACCAGGCGACCGGGCAGCTTGCGGGCAAAGGTATTGCGGGTGGCAAAGTAGGCAGCGTGGGGGCCACCGTAGCCCAGGGGAACGCCAAAGCGCTGGGTGCTACCCACCACGATATCGGCATCAAATTCGCCGGGGGGGCGCAGCAGGGTGAGGCTGAGCAGATCGGCGGCGACGGTGACCAGAGCCTTGGCAGCGTGGGCCAGGGCTACGAATTCCTCATAGTCGTAGATAGCACCATCGCTGGCGGGGTACTGCAGCAACACCCCAAACACAGGGGTCTCGAAGTTGAACTGGCGGTGGTCGGCCACCACCACCTCAATGCCCAGGGGCTGGGCGCGGGTCTTGACTACATCGATGGTTTGGGGATGGCAGGCGGCAGAGACCCAGAAGGTTTTGGCGTCTTTTTGCTTGCGGGCGTTAAAGGCCAGGGTCATGGCCTCGGCGGCGGCAGTACCTTCGTCGAGCAGGGAGGCATTGGCGATTTCCATGCCGGTAAGGTCGGTGACCAGGGTTTGGAAATTGAGCAGCGCCTCCAGCCGGCCCTGGGCAATTTCGGGCTGGTAAGGGGTGTACTGGGTGTACCAGCCGGGGTTCTCAAGCACGTTGCGCTGAATCACCGCCGGGGTGAGGGTGTTGGCGTAGCCCAGACCCAGGTACGATCGCCACACTTGGTTTTGAGCGGCAATGCCTTTGAGGTGTTCCAGAGCGGCGGCCTCGCTCCACCCCTGGGGCAGCTTGAGGGGCTGCTGGAACCGAATGGTGGCGGGCACCGTGGCCTCGATCAGTTCATCCAGGGAGGAGTAGCCCAGCGCCTTCAGCATGGCCTTGGTGTCGCCAGCGTCGGGCCCCAGGTGGCGGGCCACAAAGGAGCTCAGCGGCCCGGCGATCGCATGAGGAGATACCCTGCCGTTGGGGCTGTGGGGCGAGGTGTTGGCGTCAAGGGTGCTGGGCTCTGGGGAAAGTTGTGTCATACCCGTCTGCGGATGGCTCCAAAAAAGGACTTTAAGGAATAGGTCTGATGCTAGGGGCTGTGATCAATTAGCTGCTAAACGCACAAAAATCAAAGGTTACAGCCCCTGGCCTGTCGTTTGGGTCGGGCGTGGCAAAGCTTGATATATCGAGCTTTTGGCCCTAATTGGTGACACGCCCTAGGACTGAGGCGATCGCCCTTATCCTTCATATTTTGAAACATGCGGGACAAATTTGCCGTAGTCCTGGGGGCAATGCGATCGCTAAGTCAGCTGCTCCACAAAGGGGAGCAGGGCGGCGGCGGTCGCCTGGGGGTTCTCCAGGTGGGGGACATGGCCGCACTGGGGAATCCAGACCAGCTTGCTGGCGGCGATCGCAGCTTCAAACCGGTGCGCGTCCTTGGTGCCCAGGATCTTGTCCTGCTCCCCCCAAACGATCAGAGTAGGGCAGCTAATTTGATCAATTTTGGCGCTCAAAAAGTTGTAGCCACCGCTTTTGGTAAAGGCAATCAGCGCCTCCTTCCACCGGGGGCAATCCAGGTGCAGGGCGGCGCAGAGTTCAGCATCCGGGGTGACCAGGGTTTTGTCGAAGTAGGCCTGGCGACTGATGCTGCGGCGCACCCTGGGGTTACGCAAAAAGGCCGTGGCCCAGCTATCGAGCGGCGGCACCATCAGGTTGCCCATGGCGGGGCCAGCGGCAAAGCCTGCCGCGTCGATTAGCACCAGTCCAGCCACGGCCTCGGGATAGGTGAGGGCAAAGTCGATGGCGGCGGCCCCCCCCATGGACGCGCCCACCAGCACCACCGGACGGTCGATTAGCTGCTGCCAAAAGCTGTGCAGGTGCAGCTTGATGGCACCGGGAGATAGCTTGGGGCAGAGGGCGCGATCGCTGAAGCCAAACCCCAGCAGGTCCACAGCCCAGGTAGGGGTGGTCAGCAGCGGCAGCAGGCGACGGAACTCAAACAGCGAGCTGTCGAACCCGTGGATCAGCAGCATGGGGGGCTGGCTGGCCTGATCGTTCTCCGCCGGCACGTGGGCGGTGGGAATGGCCACTTCCCCCAGGGGCGTTGCGATCGGCGCAACCTGCACCCGGGCCGCCAGCTGGATCGAGGTGGGGTCACTCAGCCCCGTAGCGGCGGCGGGCAAGACAGAAACAGCCATAGGACGTTGAAACACACGACAACCTGCTGCCTATTCTCACGCATTCCCACGCCCCCCGACCAGGTGATGCGATCGGTTTATGGTCTGAGCTGCCAGTCGCGCTGCCGGGGATTGGCCAGCCGTCACTGGTGGAGATGAATCATGTGGGAGCCAATAGCGATACCGTACTGACCGTAGATGTCCTGCCCCAGCAACCCGTGGCTGCCGCCGATGGCAACTCTGACCCGCTCCCGACGCAGCCCGCCCAGTTCCAGCACATCCACGTAGCCGATGGGTAGACGCACGATGCTGCCGTCAGCAATTCTGGCCTGGGTTTCGCCCACCACAGTCACGCCGACCGCCCGGGCCATTTCAGCGGTAATCAGGGTGCCGGTGGCCCCGGTGTCAAACAGCATGGGAAACGTCTGGGTGCCGCCGCTGGCTCCCAGGGTGACGGCCACGATGGGGGTGCCCCCCTGCCGCCGCTGGATCGGGATTTGAGCCGCCAGCCCCGCAGGCAGAGCCGCTTGAGGGGCCGCAGGGGCAATGGCTAGCGGGGTCTGGGCGGCGGCTGGCGCAATGGGACTGGTCACGCGATTCTGGGCCACCGCCAGGTGCTGCCGGTATTCTCGAGCTTTGGTTTTGGCCTGGGCGTGGTTGGGGCTGTCGCTGGGCACCTGCTCCATCAGGGCGATCGCCTGCTGCCAGCGGCTCGCCGCCAGCTGCCAGTCGGCCTTCGACTGAGCCGACTGACCAATGGCCACCGCGCTAGTGGCCCGGTTGACGGCTTCGCGAAAGGTGTCTGCCGCCGCGGGGGGAACAGCTGGGGCTGGTTCGGGAGCTGGCTCTGGGGCTGGCTCTGTCCCTGGAACAATGGGCGCAGGAACCGCCCGCTCCGCAGGTGTTGAAAGGCTCCGGAGCCCGACCCCAACCGGTAGCCCACAGCCCACCAGCCCCCAGGTCATCGCGCTGAGAATCAACCATCCACTGGCCGAGGGTCTGCCCATAGTCATTGCCCTGGTGAGTCCTGAGGAGATGTCCACACAAAAAAGATACTAGCTTTAACCCCGTGGCCTTAGCCGCTGTAGATGGGTACCGCCCATCCCCGGAAAAACCAGGTTCTATAAAAATTCCCTCAAGCTTTACTGGAGTCAGGATGCCCGATCGATTCTCGAAAAACCACACCCAGAGAATCGGCGTTGTTGAGATGAGTCTGAATCAATAATTCAACCCCTCGCGTACGGTCAACCGGCCAGTTGCCCCTGCCCAATTTCATGCCGACGCAGATTTATTTAATTGGCCCGCAATACTCAAAATCGGCCTTTGGCCTTAGGATAATAGCGATTCGTAGTGCTGAGTAGACTGCCATGGTTTTTCCCGATGCCCCCCCAGCGGTGCTGGTTTTGGCCGATGGTTCGGTGTTTCAGGGCTGGTCGTTTGGAGCACCGGGCACCGTCATGGGCGAGGTTGTCTTCAACACCGGCATGACGGGATATCAAGAAGTCATGACCGACCCCAGCTACTGCGGCCAGATTGTCACGTTTACCTACCCTGAGTTGGGTAATACCGGCGTCAACCCCGACGATGAGGAGTCGAGTCGGCCCCATATTCGAGGCGCGATCGCCCGCAACATCTGTGAAATTCCCAGCAACTGGCGCTCCACTCAGTCGCTGCCCAACTACCTCAAGACCCACAAAATTCCCGGCATCTTTGGCATCGACACCCGCGCCCTGACCCGCAAACTGCGTACGGCTGGGGCCATGAATGGGGCCATTTCCACCACCGTGCTCGACCCCCAGGAGCTGCTGCGCCAGCTGCAGGATGCCCCCCCAATGGCCGGTCTCAATCTGGTCGATGAGGTGACCACTCCGCAGGTCTACGAATGGACCCAGGGCACCGACCCGGTCTGGGAGTTTGGCCCCGCGGCACCGGTCTCCGGCGACCAGGCTCCGCTTACGGTTGTGGCGGTTGATTTTGGCGTCAAGCGCAACATTCTGCGCCGCCTGGCCAGCTACGGCTGTCGGGTGATTGTGGTTCCGGCCAGCACCACCGCCGAGCAAATCATGAGCTATCGGCCCGACGGTATTTTTCTCTCCAACGGCCCCGGCGACCCAGCGGCGGTGACCAAAGCGCCGGAACTGGTGCAGGCTCTCCTGGACTACTCGCTGCCCACGTTTGGCATCTGTATGGGCCACCAGATTCTAGGGCTGTCTCTGGGGGCTTCGACCTTCAAGCTGCGGTTTGGGCACCGGGGGCTGAACCAGCCCTGTGGCCTGGAACGTCAGGTCGAGATTACCAGCCAAAATCACGGTTTCGCCCTCGATGCCACCTCCATTCCCCAGGACACCGTCACCGTGACCCACCTCAACTTGAACGATCAGACCGTGGCCGGGCTGGCCCACAAGACCCTGCCCCTATTCTCGGTGCAGTACCACCCGGAGGCCAGCCCTGGCCCCCACGATGCCGACTATCTGTTTGCTAAGTTTGTAGACACAATGCGTAGCCACCGTGAGCAGCTCTTGCCGCTTCACAACAAGTCCATTTAGAAGTTGAGCTTTCGGCCCTAAACCCCGGCATTTTCTGGCAGGATCTGGTAAAAATTGGCCAAACCGCTATATGCTATCTGTCTACATTGGGGCGTTTGTTCCGGGCTGGTTTCAGGTTTGACTTGGCTTCAAACATTACGGTTTACCCGTACGGTTTCACCCCTTGCAGGCAGTGGTATCGTGACCTATATTTAACGTCGAACTGGAGCACCGAGGAGGTTTCCCATCGCTGAATCTCTAACCCTGACCGTAAGTTTACGAGGCACTCGCGATGTCAGGGGAACCTACCAACTGTTTCGCCTCACCGGCCTTCTGGACGCGTTCTCGGAACCTGCCTTTCGCAAGGCAATGACCAAGTACGTCGATGCCGGGCCGACCAATATTATCCTTGATCTGGCGGCTATCGATTTTGTCGATAGTTCTGGACTGGGTGCGCTGGTGCAGCTCGTGAAAAAAGCCACTACCGAAGGGGGCACCGTGCAGGTGGTCACCAACCCCCGCGTGACCCAAACCGTTAAGCTGGTGCGGCTAGAGAAATTTCTGTCGCTCCAGCCTTCGGTGGAAGATGCGATCGCCAATCTAGATAACCCACCCAGCGAATAGCCTGCGCGCCCCATTGGCCTTAGCCAGAGATACCCGTGGCTGAACCGCCCGCCCCCAATGCTTCCAGCCTGGCATCGCTGCTTCAATTTGGCGATCGCTGTGCTGCTATGGCCCTATCTCCGGAGCAGATCAACGCGCTATCCCCCGTGGCTCTGGCCTACATCGGCGATGCAGTTTACGAGCTGTTCGTAAGGGGCAGTTTTTTGTTGCCGCCCAAGCGTATTCAGGCTTTTCATCAGCAGGTGGTGAATCAGGTGCGGGCTGAACAACAGGCCCAACGGGTGCAGCAGCTCCTGCCGCTGCTGAGCGAAGCCGAGCAGGACTGGCTCCGCCGAGGCCGAAATGCGTCATCCCGCGGCCCGCGGCGGATTGATAGCCAAATTTATCAGCAGGCGACGGGCTTTGAAACCCTGGTGGGCTACCTGTATTTGACCAATCCTGACCGACTGGTGGAGCTGCTGAGTACCCTGGACCTGTCGGGTCCTTCTCATTGACGCCATTAGCTGGATTGCGACCGCTGCCAGGCGGCACGCACCAGGCGAATGTCCTCGTAGCTGTAGGCGGAACCGAGGCGATCGCGCATCTCCGTCAGCGATCCGTTCTCCAGTTCCATCAGCACATCCACAATGGCCCGCTGGCGGTCGGCGCTGACCAGCCGATCGACATCTACCGTTTCTCCCTGGCCAATCAGTAGTTCCAGGTGGCTGGCAATGGTCCTGGGGCTGAGGCCTCTCTGGTCAGCGATCTCATCGATAGAGAGTCCCAGCCGGTGGAGTTCCAGGGTGTGGCGATGGGTTTCGCCCACCGCCTGGCGGCGTTCCCTGGCTGGACGCGATCGCGATCGCGTTGCCCCTGGGTCAGACTCCAGGCCGTAGTCGGCGCAGAACTGACGAATGGCGTCGGTAAACACCTGACCGTACTGCTCCAGCTTACGGTTGCCCACCCCCGAAACCTGGCCAAAGGCCGCCAGGGTTTGGGGTCGGGTTTGGGCCATCTGTCGCAGGGCACTTTCGGGGAACACCACGTAGGGAGGGACATTCTGCTGGTCGGCCAGTTTTTTGCGCAGATCCTTGAGGACGCGCAGCAGTTGCAGCATCTCGGGGCCGTCTGCCGGAACCTCGTCGGCAGGGCCAGAGACAAAGTCCTTCGGCACCGCCACCTGCACCGCCAGTTGCTGCCGCAGCACCTGCCAGCTGGCGGCGTTGAGCCTGAGCACCGGATAGCCATCGGTGGTCTGATCCACCAGGCGCTGGTGCAGCAGCGATCGCCCCAGCAGCCGCCACTCCTCCACTGAACGATCCTTGCCAATGCCGTGGGTGGAGAGCTGGTCGTGGCGGAGATCCAGGATTTTTTGCTTTTTAGAGCCCCGCAGCACATCGATGATGTGGGCCATGCCAAAGCGCTCCTGGCAGCGGGCCACGCAGGAGAGAAACTTTTGGGCCTCAATGGTCCAATCTTCAATCGGCGGCGGGTTGGTGCAGTTGTCGCACTGGTGGCACAGCCCCTCCATGGTCTCGCCCAGAATCTCGCCAAAATAGCTCAGCTGCACCCGGCGGCGGCACACCGTAGTCTCGGCGTAGTCCACCATCTGGTTGAGCTGCTGGGCAGCAATGCGCTGCTCGTTTTCGTCCGGCTTCTGGCTAATTAGATACTTGGCTGTAGCGATGTCCCCAGGGGCCAGGTACAGGGTGCAGTGAGCCGGTTCGCCGTCGCGCCCGGCCCGCCCGCTCTCCTGGTAGTAGCCCTCGATATTGCGGGGGATGTCGTAGTGGATGACAAACCGCACGTCGGGCTTGTTGATGCCCATGCCAAAAGCCACTGTGGCCACCATTAGCCGCACGTCGTCGCGAATGAAGCGGGTTTGATTTTCCCGCCGCACGTCGTCGCTCAGCCCCGCGTGGTAGGGCAGCACCGACTCTCCGTCGGCGGTCAGCTTTTCGGCCAGTTCGTTGACCCGCTTCCGGCTCAGACAGTAGATGATGCCCGACCCCTGGTGCTGCTTCACCTGGCTTAACAGCTGCTGGTAGCCCTCCCGCTCCCCCCCCTTGGGCCGCACCTCATAAAAAAGATTGGGGCGGTTGAAGCTCGACACCTGCACCAGCGGATCGCGCAGGCGCAGCTGCTGGGCAATATCCACCCGCACCCGCTCGGTCGCCGTAGCGGTTAGCGCCATCACCGGAATTTGTGGAAACCTCTCCCGCAGCACTGACAACTGCCGGTACTCGGGCCGAAAGTCGTGGCCCCACTCCGACACACAGTGGGCTTCGTCGATGGCAAAGCCGCTGACGCCGACGGACTGGATCAACCGCCCCAACAGGTCGAAGAACCCGGGACTCATCAACCGCTCGGGCGATACGTAGAGCAGCTTAATGTTGCCCGCCAGCAGATCAGCCTCCCGCTGGCGAACGCTGCTGTAGTCCAGGGAACTGTTCAGGCAGGTGGCGGCCACCCCGTTGTCCACCAGGCTATCCACCTGGTCCTGCATCAGGGCAATCAGTGGTGACACCACCACCATCACCCCCAGCTTCAGCAGGGCCGGCAGTTGGTAACAGAGGGATTTGCCACCCCCGGTGGGCATAATCACCAGGGCATCCTGGTTTTTCAGTACAGCCTCGATGACGAGGCGCTGCCCCAGGCGAAACTGGTCGTAGCCAAAGTGATGTTTTAGGGCTGTTTCAAGGGAGGGAAACGCCGCCGTCGGTGATACAACCCCAACCATAGACAATGCTCAAATGATGGCTTCACTCGTTCAAGTGTACTCCTGGGAGAAAAGTTATCGTCCCTCAACTCATTACAATGGCTGAACTAACCCGGCTCACTGGGCTTCACCCGAGCGAAGCAGGCGTAGGCCTCCGGGTAGCGCCCCAGCCGCTGCAGGGCGACGCCTCGAAACAGCCAGCCCTGGGCGTGATCAGGGGCGATCGCCAGGATGGTCTCGCTCAGCTGCAGCGCCTGACTCGGCTGCCCCAGGTGAATGTAGCACACAGCCTGGTAAACCAGGACCGAAACATCCCCCGGGCAGACAATAGCCGCCTCCTGAAAGTAGCGGAGGGCCCGTGCGTAATCGCCGGTATTGGCCAAGTCCTCCGCCTGGGCATACCACCGCCGAAACGAGTCATCTACCTGGGACGTCGACGATGTAGCCAGGGGACTGGGGGTGGGGCGCACGACCGGGGCGGCAGGAGGCTTCATAGGGGGGCAAATCACGACGGAACAACCACAGCATTCCCTGGAGTTGAAACAACAGCTCAACTGTGGCTCAACCATTCAAAAATGCTTTAGATCGAGCCAGGCAGAGGCCGCAATCGACCTGTGATCGCTGAACCACCGCTGGGCTCTAATCTCAATTCTCAAGAGCATAATCGGTCTGGCGGGCGAGAATTCTCTGACTGTCGCATAAGTTTACGTCTGCCCCCAGACACCTCAAATCTCGCTACGGTAGTAGCCTGGGCCTGATGGAGCGATCACCCCAAGCCAGTTCTGCCACCATCCAGGGGCTTCTGTAACCGACTCCGGCAGTTCGCCTCACGGCATGAGGGTTTAAGCAATCTTGCGCTGTGTTAAGCAGTGTTACAAGATTGACGTCATGACAGCATGCTGGCTTGACGGTTGCCGATATCCCGTTTAAGTTATCCACATACCCGGGCTACCACTATTCAGAAAAGCGCTATGGAAGAGCAAAAAGCTACCAAGGTCACGCTGTACTTACCCCCTGACCTGCATCGTCAGTTAAAGATTCGCTCTGCCGTCGAGGGCGAGGCCATGTCTTCCATTGCTAAGCGTGCGATCGACTTCTACTTGGCCCATGGCGATGTGGTGGCAGAGAGCCTGGATGATTCCTTCGGTCAGACCCACCGCATTCACAACTGTCCAAGCTGTGCTTCGTCAGTAGTCCTGCGGGAAGGCGAGCTGGTCGAACTGGCCCAGGTGGCCGGTGCTGCCCAGGGCAGCGGGCTGGACAACGCCGTCATCCCCGAGGTCGTAGCCGGTGCTGGTTCCCGTGAAGAAGGGGAATTGGTTGTTTGCTAGGTACAGATTTGATGGGTCTAGCTGTAGTTAGCTTAGACAGCGATTTAACTGCCCCGTAGCCTGAAAAGGGATTTGGTCATGAGAGAGGATTTAAACGTACTGGTACAAGCCCAATATCCTCTGATCTACCTGGTCACTTTTGAGGAAGAGCGGGCCGAGCAAACCATTGCCACGGTGGCTCGACACCTGTCTAAGGATCAAGACATCAAAGGACCCATGCGGGTTTTCACCTGGACAATGACTCGCGGCATGGTTGAGTTTGGCAGTCAGGGCGCAGGTACCCAAAACAACAACACCGTTTCCCCCGAGGCGGCGGTAGAGTGGGTAATTCGCCAGCGTGAGCCCGGCATCTTCATCTTCAAAGATCTTCACCCCTTCAAAGATTCCCCCGCCGTTACCCGCTGCCTACGCGATGCAATTGTGTCCCTCAGGGGCACCCGCAAAACGATTGTGCTAATGTCTCCTGTCCAGGAGATCCCCATCGAACTTGAGAAAGAGGTGGTCGTCCTGGACTTTCCGCTCCCCAATATGTCGGAGCTAGATGAGGTGCTTTCCACCGAAATGAACCGGGCTCGGGGCAGCAGCATCTCTACCGAAGAGCGCGAAAAACTGCTGAAGGCGGCCCTCGGCCTCACCCGCGACGAAGCCGAAAAGGTCTACCGCAAAGCGCGAGTTATGGCCAAGCGCCTGACTGCCGAAGAGGTGGACATCGTTCTCTCCGAGAAAAAGCAGCTCATTCGCCGCAACGGCATTCTGGAGTTCATGGATGTCGATGAGACCATCAACTCTGTGGGTGGCCTGGAGGAACTCAAGCACTGGCTGAAGCAACGTTCCGATGCGTTTACCGAGCGGGCTCGGGAATACGGGCTGCCCCAACCCAAGGGCATGCTAATCCTGGGAGTCCCCGGCTGTGGAAAGTCGCTGATTGCCAAGACTACCTCCCGGCTGTGGGGGCTGCCTCTGCTGCGCCTCGACCTTGGGCGTGTGTACGACGGCTCAACCGTGGGGCGCTCTGAAGCTAACCTGCGCAACGCGCTGCGCACCGCTGAGTCCATTTCACCCTGTATTCTCTTTATCGATGAAATCGATAAGGCCTTTGCTGGGGGGGTAGGTTCGTCCGACTCCGATGGCGGCACCTCCAGCCGTATCTTTGGTACTTTTCTGACCTGGATGCAGGAGAAGAACTCGCCCGTGTTCGTCATGGCGACTGCCAACCGGGTTGAAAAGTTGCCCAGTGAGTTTCTGCGCAAGGGCCGATTTGACGAGATATTCTTTGTTGATCTGCCCAACTCCGAAGAGCGCAAGGACATTTTCCAAATCCATCTGCAAAAGCGCCGTCGCGACATTGAGCGCTTTGACCTTGACCAGCTAACTAAGGTCTGTGATGGATTCTCTGGTGCTGAAATTGAGCAAGGTCTCATTTCGGCCATGTATGAAGCTTTTGCCCAAGGACGTGAGTTCACTCAACTCGACATTATTGCGGCGATTCGAGCTACGCTGCCGCTGTCGAAGACCATGAGTGAGCAGGTTACAGCCCTGCGGGATTGGGCCCGCCAGCGGGCACGTCCGGCGGCAGCCTCCGTCGCTGAATATCAGCGGATGGAGTTTTAACAGGCTTTCCTCCCGGCGGTATCCGGGGGAAGGGCTAGCGTTTGCTAGCAGTTAGTATCCAGATAGCCCGTGGCTAGCTGGTTTGTCTCTCTCAAACCTCGTTGTCTCTCTCAATTTCCCTACAGGAGGAAACACCATGTCTCACTTCAGCACCCTTCGCACTAAAGTGACCGATGCTGAGATCCTCAAGCAGTCTCTGGCTGACTTGGGTATTGCTACAAAGACCGAAGCTGATGTTCGCGGTTACAACGGCCAGCGTGTTCGCGCCGACCTTGTCGCCGTTCTCGATGGTGAGTACGATCTGGGTTGGTCTCGTAATGCCGATGGCTCCTTTGATCTGATCGCTGACCTCTGGGGTGTCGCCAAAAAGCACAACCAGACTGAGCTGATCAACTCCATCAACCAAAAGTACGCGGTCAATAAGACCCTGGCTGAAGTTAAGCGTCCTGGCCTGCAGAACGCCAACGTCAAGCTGGTGCTTCAATAAGCCCGTATCGCGTTCCCTAAGGTGGGATGGCCAGCACATGCTGGCCATCCCATTTTTTATTCCTCCCGTTGAGTCGTGCGCTGCTCCCGCAGCTAGACTACACTGTCGGAAAGGCAAAATCGCTCGGCTGCCCACTCTGCCCGGTATGAGGTGCCTGGTAACTATAATTGCCCCGAACGGGGGTGCGTGGTTTAGCCAATATGTCCCCTATCAGCCCGTCTGATCTATTGGCCCTGCATCAACTGGTAGTTGCCTGTGGTGACTACGCCAGCCAACAGTCTCAGCAGTCGTTTCAGGTGTTTGAGAAGGGGGCTGACGACTACGTGACGACAGTCGATCAGCTGCTGGATCAGAAGCTTTTGGCCGGTATGCAGGCGTTATTTCCCACCGACGGCATTATTACTGAAGAAAACCGGGCTACCGCTACGCAGTTCCAGCACGGTAGGGGGGTTGGGGGCGATCGCACCCTCTGGTTTGTTGATCCGATCGACGGCACCGATGACTTTATCCAGGGGCGCGAGCACTACGCGGTGATGGTGGGCAGAGTGGTGGGGGACAGGCCCCAGGCGGGCTGGATCTACGCTCCAGTCCGGCAGCAGTTAGTTTGGGGCGGTCCTGGTTGGGGTCTATTTGAGCAGACGGGCGGCGGGCCCTCGACTCCTTTGATTCCGAAAGAACCTGCTTTCGACCCGGAGCGAGCCTGGTCAATGGTGATTGGCGACAAGGATGAGCGACGGTTCGGCACCGCGATCGCCCAGCGATTCCCCACCGTCAGGTTCCTTTCCCTGGGCAGCTTTGGGCTCAAGGTGCTGGCGGTGATTACGGGGCAGGCTGGGGTCTACATCTATCTCAATGGCCGGGTGAAGCTGTGGGATACCACTGGTCCCCTGGCCCTGGCTCGGGCAGCGGGGCTGGTCTGCTGCGATCTGATGGGGCAGCCCATTCGGTTTACGACCCCCGATGTTGACCCCAACACGCTGATTCACCAGCAGCCGATCGTGGTGGGCTGGCCTCGCTACGTGGAAGCGCTGCGATCGCCCCTGGGTGAGATTGCCGCGGCGATTGGTCTGCCCTAGAGACTGTCGTTCCTTTGCCGCCGCCCGCTCAAGCATCAGGGAGGTCAACCCCTAGCCGATGATTGGGGGCGGGCTTGGCAATGCTGGTGGTAAAGGGGTTTAGGGAAAAAATGATGACACGCCCTTAGCTGTAGGGCAGGGCCTACCGGGTCTGTAGACCGGGGGGTAATCCCCGGCCGCTGTCGACCCGGCGCTGCAAACCGGGGGGCAGTCCTCGACCGCTGTCGACCCGGCGCTGCAGGCCGGGGGGCAAACTCTGTGGGTCAGCGGCGGTTGCCTCGGTGCCGGAGCCGATCTCAGGCGCCTCAACCGTCACCTCAGGGGGAAGGCCAACCTCCGTTGTTTCGGCGGTGGGAACAACCTCCTGAATTGTCGGTGGGCTGGGCTGAGGGCGGGTGCCGCGGCCTTGTCCCGGACGGGCTTCGGCGGCGGTAACGGCCAGGGCAACGGTGGACAGCAGGCTGAGAGTGGCCAGGGCAAGTTGCGATCGCAGCGACATTGCAGTCATCCTTTTGCTGAGCGATGGGGTGGGCAGCAGACCACGGTCGGGGAGGATGCCGCCTCTGTTTCCCCAGAGTACTCAATCGCTGGCCACCTTCGTCATCTGTAGATACACGCTATCTGCACCGCCGCCGGCTCTGTAGATACACGGCTGATCCCACGGGCTGGGTCAACCCCTAGAGAGCCTGGTCGGCCAGGGGCTGGCAGCGCTGATCGGTGCAGAGCGGGTAGGCCGAGTCGTAGCGGCTGGGGCGCTGCCCAAACAGCTCATAGCGGCGATCGCGCACAAAGGCGTAGACCTGATCGCCCGCCTGCTTCACCCCTGGCAAGGCGCGGTAGGCCTGGACAAAACCGTCGCCCAGGGGCAGCAGACGACCGATCTCTTCCGCCGCGTCACTTCCCTGCCAGCGGCGTTTCCGGGACGGATCGCTTCGCGAATCGGGAGCCTGGAGATCGAGCAGGATCATACCGGCTTCGCAGTCGGCGGCGGTGATGCTGTACTGGGTCAGCGTTGCCTCGTCTTGCATGGGCACGTACCGAAACTGATTGCCCTGATCGAGGGACTCCAGCAACCGCACTAGACTGACGCAGAGATTACAGTTACCGTCATAAATTACACAGTACATAGTAGTATTGCTGCTGATGGGTCATCGTCCTTAATTTTAACGATCTGGCCTTTGGGTTTGCGCCCAGAGTCAGCGTGTTCCCTGCTTCTAATTTCCTGATCTTGACCCTACGGCTCTGGGAAACACAGCTGCTGACACCGGCAATTTTGTCTTCCAGGTTGGGAGTTTAGCCGCTGTTTTTAAAGTCCTAAGTCCACGGCTAACAGCAGCAGACCAGCGTCTACCTTGGGTTGGGGATTATTTGTTAATCACCCGCCCAGTGCATTTACCTCGGCAAATCCAATGGTTGTGAAAAGACTGATCGATGGACGGTTTCAGTTCATTCGAGTTGTCAGCACCAAGGCTTACACCAAGACTTACCTGATGAGCGATCACGGCAGTTCATCTAAGTCCAAGTGCATTGTTAAGCACCTGCAATTGCCCGCTCACAACACCATTACGCTTAAATTTTTGAACGATTTGTTGGCCAAGCGGGTCAGCTTGCTCAAGCGCATGGGCGAGCACGAGGCGATCGCCAAAAACCTCTCCACGGTCCAGGAAGGGCAGGACTTCTACTGGGTGCGCGACTACGTGCCCGGTCATCCTCTCCTAACAGAGTTGGCCAATCAAACCCCCCAGAGTGAGCCCGAAGTACAGCGGTTTTTGCGCGAGAGTTTGGGCATTTTAAGCCTGATCCAGCGCCACGGTATTGCCCACCAAAACCTGCACCCCAACAATTTGATCCGCCACCGCGATCGCGGCCACTTGATCCTGGTTGACTTTGGCCTGATTCAGGACACGGGCACCCCCGAGGCCGAGTTGGTAAGCAACGGTCACTCCTCCAGTCTCAGCCCTGAGTCGGCCTACCTGCCCCAGCTCAAGCACCGGCAGTACCAGCGCTTTGCCGCCGACCACTTTGCCCTCGGCATGATTGCCGTGCAAATGGCCACTGGACTTACCAACGAGGCCATTCCGCGCCTGAGCCAGGACGATTTTCTCAGCCAGGTCAAGCTTCAGCTCGATGAGTGTTCATCGCTGAGCGGCTTGCTCAAGGACATTTTGCTACGCATGGTGTCGCCCCAGCCCGAGGCGCAGTTTCAGCAGGCCAAGGACATCCTGGCGGCGCTTCCCAATCCGGAGGCTCCCCCCGTTGCCACGCCCCCTATGGCCCCTGCCCGGCTGACAGAGAACAGCACTCCGGTGCCCGAACCGCCGCGATTGCCCACTCCCCCCTCTACCCCGACTCCGGCCTCTGGCCGCGCGCTGCCTCGCCCTCTGCTCTGGCTAGGGGCGGGGGTGGCCCTGGTGCTGCTGGGGGCTGCGGGCATTGCCTGGCTGCGCATTCCCCAAACCATGACGGTCAATGCTCTGCTGCGACAGGCCAACACCGCCAAGCAGATGGGCCAGCGCAACGACTCACTCAACTACCTCAATCAGGCTCTGGAGCTGCGGCCCAGCCATAGCCGGGCGCTCAGCCAGCGGTCAGCACTGCTGTGGGAGAAGGGCGAATCCGAACAGGCCCTGCAGGATCTCAGCGAGGCCATTGAAGCCGATCCAGAGCGGGCCGATTTGTACTATCAGCGGGGCAACCTGCGGTTTCATCTGGGCGATTTACAGGGGGCGATCGCCGACTACGGGGAAGCCCTCCAGCGCCGGGAGGCCTACACCGAAGCCCATGTCAACCGCGGCAGCGCCCGTGCCGAACTGGGGGATGAAGCCGGAGCCGTGCAGGACTACACCGCCGCCATCAACCTGGCCACCGGTGCCGAGAGTAAGGCCGTTGCCTACCTGAACCGCTGCCTGTCGCTCTCCAATCTGAATGACGATGCCGCGGCCCTTCAGGACTGCACCGAGGCTGTCAACCTGCGCCCCAACAACAGTCTGGCCTACGAGAATAGAGGCTTGGTCCGACGGCGGCTAAACGACTTCCAAGGGGCAATTCAAGATTTCACGATCGCCATTCAAATCAATTCCAGCAGTCCGGAACCCTACTACAATCGCGGGCTGACGCGACAAGACCTGGGCGACTTTGCCGGCGCTATGGCCGACTTTAACCAAACTATCCAGCTCAATCCCAACCATCCCTTTGCCTACTACGACCGGGGCTTGCTCCATGCGGAGTTGGGGAACCTTGAGGAGGCGATCGCCGATTTAGAAACCGTTGCCACCGCCTGTCTCAATGTCAGTCGCCTGGGCTGTTTTGAAGACGCCCAGTACCAGCTCGAAAAGCTCCGGGCCGCCCAAAGCGAAGACCTCTAGCTGAGCCGACCCCGGCGGCCCGTACCCCGACGATTGCGCTGCACATAGGTTGTGGCAACGGTTTCTGCGCCCAGCTCAGGGGCCTCAGCCGCAGGGGTAAAACGGGTCGGGCCTGGTTGGGCAAGACTACCGACGCCGTAAACCCCACCGACGGCGATAACGGCAAACAATACAGAGAAACGATGCCACATGATGGTCTTCCAAAACTGGACAATTCCCTTTTCCCTGAGGTCGGCAAAAATCCAGTTATTTCTAAACGGCCAGGATGAACAGTTGATAAACAATTCCACCCATTTTTGAAGCTAGGGTAGACCAGTCCCCTGGGTGAGTTTAGGTGAGGGAGTCCTTACCAGCCGCAGGATACCCCTGTGTACTGTATACAGTTTTTCTTTATAGTGAAAGCATTGACGATTGGCCCCTGGGCTGGCCCAAAATGATGGGGTAGCCCAGGCGATCTGCCCTCATCGCAGCAGTTAGGAGCGACCCATGTACAACCTGAAGGTGGTGATTATTGGAGCCGGAATTGGCGGGTTGACCGCAGGTATCGCGATGCGGCGGGCGGGCTACGAGGTCGAAATCTATGACCGCGCCCAGGAACTGCGCCCGGCTGGGGCGGGGATTTCCCTGTGGTCGAATGGGGTGAAGGTGCTCAACTACCTGGGCCTGGGCGACAAGCTGGCGGCTATCGGCGGCGAGATGAACGCCATGGAATACCGCAGCCACACCGATGAAAGCCTCAGCTATGTCGATCTGCGCCCCCTGTTTGAGCGGGTGGGCCAGCGCCCCTTTCCGGTATCACGCACCGACCTGCAGTCAATGCTGCTGGAGGCCTGTGGGCCCCGGTACGTCCACCTGGGTATGAACTGCGTCGGCGTTGAGCAGGACGAGCACAGCGCCACCGCCATCTTTGAAAACGGCGATCGCGTCAGCGGCGATCTGGTGATCGGGGCCGACGGCATTCACTCGGCGGTGCGGGCCGACGTGGTGGGGCACTGCGTCGATCGCCGCTACGCCCGCTACGTCAACTGGAACGGGCTGGTCGAGGCCGATCCTGAACTCTGCGAAAAAGACCTGTGGGTGCTCTACGTCGGCGACAACAAGCGCGCCTCCATGATGCCCGTGGGGGGCGATCGCTTCTACTACTTCTTTGGGGCTCCAATGGTTGAAGGCACCCAGGTTGACCCCGCCCACCGCCGGGACGAGTTGGCCAAAATCTTTCAGGGCTGGCCCGACAAGGTGCAGAAGCTGATTCAAGCCCTTGATCCAACCCAGACCAACCGGCTGGAGATTGGCGACATTGACCCCTTAGAGCGCCTGGTCAAGGGGCGCGTGGCCCTGCTGGGCGACTCGGCCCACGCCACCACCCCCACCCTGGGCCAGGGCGGCTGCCAGGCGATCGAGGATGCCGAGGTGCTGACCCGTTACCTGACCACCACCACCCTTGGCGTGGCCGACGCCCTCAAGCGATACGAAGCGGCCCGCAAGGAGCGCACCGCCGATCTGGTGCTGAAGGCCCGCAAACGCACCAGCACCATCTATGGCCACGTGCCCGAGGCCACCCAGCAGTGGTACCAGGACCTCAGGCAGGAACCGCCCGAGGCCGTGATCAACGCCCTGGCCAAGGTGATTCTGGCTGGGCCGATGGGTTAAATTACCAGCGTTTGCCGCTCTCGTTGACCCTGTCACTGCTGAGGGCGGCGGGCCAGTTCTGGTCAGCCTGGGCAATATGGCCTGCCACATCAGCCTGCCACTGCCGTTGCACCCCAGGGCTGTAGTTGAGGTAGAGCTTGCCGTCCACGATCTTCCAGGCGCCAGGATCGATGGAAGCGAGATAGCCGCTCTTGACGGCCCAGGCGCAGTAGCCGCCGTACTGGGGCGCGTAGGCCTCGGGTTCGGCCTCAAAGGCGGCCAGATTTTCGGCGCTGCTAAAGCGCCAGGTGGCCCCATTCCAGGTGGTTTCGTAGTCGGCGGAGCCCTTTACAGCCTTGCCCTCGGTGAAGTAGGCCACCGGATCGGCGCCGCGAATGGCGAGGCCTTCAAAGGTGTAGACCTCGGGCTGGGTGGCGGTACTGGCTGCTGCGCAGGGATTTGCCGCCGCGCAGGGGTTCGCTGCCGCACAGGGGTTTGCCGCCGCGCAGGGGTTTGCCGCCGCGCAGGGATCAACGGCTGCCTGCCCAACAGCCTCAGAGTTTACCGCCGTAGGGCTGCCACAGGCCACGGCTCCCAGGGTAAGCACAGAGGCGATCGCAACAGCGCCTAGATAGTGAATTCGCATAGTCCAATCTCCGAGAAAGACACAGCGCTATGGCCGTTGCCATAGCCAGTTAGAGCGTTAGCACCAACCCTGTCACGGCAGTCTGAGAGCCGTCTGAGAACGGCCTGAATAGAGCTTGATGGTTAGCTGAGACAGTCGGCCCCTGGACCTGGAACGGGCCTGCCCCAGCCCAGCTCTGCTCCCCAACCACGGCAGCTCTCGCTGGGCGAAGCCGGTTTCATAGAAAACTACAGTTTTGCTTGAGCGCCATTTTGAGCAGGCTCTTGTACTCGCGATCGCCCACTATATAGGCGCCAAATCGCTCCAGGTGCGGGTTCATCATCTGGGCGTCGAACAGGGCGAAGTGGTGCTGGCGCAGGTGCTCCACCAGCTTTACCATCGCCACCTTGGAGCCTTCAGAAATGCGAAAGAACATCGACTCGCCGATAAATGCACCGCCGATCACCAGGCCCAGAATGCCCCCCGCCAGTTCATCGCCCTGCCAGGTTTCAAAGCTGTAGGCCCAGCCCGCCCGGTGCAGTTCGAAGTAGACCTGCCTGAGTTCGCTCGAGATCCAGGTGGTATCGCGATCGGCACAGCCGCTGACCACCTCCTCAAAGGCCTGGTTAATGGCGACCTGAAAGCGATTTTGGTTGAGCGATCGCCGCAGCGATCTGGGGTAGCGAAAGCGATCGTCCAGCGGAATCAGGGTGCGCTGGCGGCTTGAGTACCAGCCCAGGTCGTCGCCCTCCCCGTCGGCCATCAAAAAATATCCCTGGGAGTAACCGCGAATGATGGCGTCTAGGTCGTACTGAAGGAAGGTCACGATAGGGCTCAGGGGTAGGGCTCAAGGGTACGGTGCTCGATGGATACGGGTGCCACTGATGGGTTGTTAATGAACGGGCCAGGACAGCACAGTAAGTGATGATTCTTTACGCTCAGCGGCCCTCATTCCAAGGCCAGAATCGAAGACGGTAGTATTGAGTGTACAAAAGGTTTTCCCTGGTGTTCTCGGCCCCACAATGACTGATCCCCTTAGCCCTATTATGCTGCCGCCCCCGGAGGACGCCCAACAGGAGGGGCAATGGCTCAAAGCTGCCCTGCTGACCTGGCTGAACGCCGAGTATTTGCCGGAGCCCGCCAACCGCGCGATCGCCGATCGGGTTTCCCAGGTATTTGTGCGCCAACGCATGGAGGGCGAAAACGATGTAGGCTCTCTGGTTATGGCCATTCTGACCGAGCTTCAGGCCTTTGACTTCTCAGAGAGCTTCTACGGCGAATTTACCGTCGCCAATGCCGTCGGCGACCTGCTGTTCGACAGTCTGGGGATCGATCGCTGCTGCGGTCGTTCTACTACCCTGGAGCCCAACAGCATCGGCAAGTTGCCCGACGGCGACGATACAGAAGGTGACAACCACTAAGCGGTGACAACCACTAAAGCGACGGACAAGCTGGCCACGCTTCAGCGCAAGATGGCGGAGTATCGAGATTGCGGCGTGCGGCTAGGGTGGCTGATTGACCCCCAGGAGAAGCGGGTAGAGATCTACGGCCTGGGCCGACCGACTGAGGATCTGAGCCAGCCAGAGCAGCTTTCTGGTGAAGGGGTGCTGCCGGGGTTTGTGCTCATCCTAGCAACGATTTGAGCGTAAGGGATGGCGGATTTCCAAGCCAAAAAAGGCTCGGGCAATACCCAAGCCTTTGAATAAATATTGGACCTGAGGGCAAAACCCTCACATCAGCTCAAATACCGAAAGCTTACCAGCTGGACTTGACCACGCCGGGCAGCAGTCCCTGGTGGGCCATCTCCCGCAGCTTGTTGCGGCAGAGCCCAAAGTCGCGGTAGTAGCCGCGGGGGCGACCCGTCATCCAGCAGCGATTGTGCAGGCGAGTCGGCGCGCTGTTGCGGGGAAGCTGCTGAATTTTACGGTGGATTGCCACCTTCTCCTGCTGGCTTCCGGCATTGTTAAACTCTTCCAGCAGCGCCTCGCGCTTCTGGGCATACTTTGCCACCAGTTTTTCCCGCTTGCGCTCCCGCGCAATCATGCTTTTCTTAGCCATTTGGTTTCTCTAGCCGTAAGACCTTTTTATCACAGACACAGTCTACTACTATACGCGACGCAAGCCAGGAGAGTAAACCCCACCCAGCATTTTTCCTCACCCCATCGGTCTCTGCCCTGCCCCAGGGTCGACCGCCCTAGGGGCAGAGCCGCTGACCCCTGCCGCCGGCCTGCTTTTGCCGAAAAACGAGTTCGGTTTTCTGCCCTCGGAACCGTCCCAATGCCTGACTACAGTAGAACTAAGAGATTTTTTGTGACCAGAAGAATTGTTAGGAGCCCCTATGATAACGAGCTTAATTCCCTGGATCTGCTTTGTCTGGGCTGTTGGCATCATTGTGATGCAGTTCATTAGCTAGCGCCTGAGTCTCGGTAGTGAACTGCAAAATGCACTGTTCAATAATGAGGCACGCCTTGCGCTTCAAGCTTTCCAAACAGCAGGGTTCTACCCGCCTTGCCGAACTAGACCATTGCGCTAGCGGGCAAAAATAAAGGTCGGGGCCACGTCCTCAGGCAAGTAGCCAGCGGCGCTGCACTGCCGTAGGGAGTCGGTCACCGCCAGGTCGGCGGCGGCAGCCACCCCCACCACGCAGTCAGCAAAGCGCAGGGGCAGCACGCTGCGGCGGCAGTTGTTGAGCACGGCGGTAGAGTTGGTCACCGCCAGCGACCGGTGAATAGTACCCACGCAGCTAGCCAGGTCCTGGGGGCGGCGATCGCTCTGGCAGGCCAGCAGCGCCTGGGCGACATCGACCTCCGCCACGCGAGTGACGTCGAGGGTGCAGCGAGAAAGGTCAGTGGGGTGCAGGGCCTTGCCACAGGCTCCCGCCGCCGCCCCGCCGTCTAACCCCGCCGCAATCAGCGTGGTGGTACAGGATTCAAAGTCGTTGGCGATCGCTCTGGGAGCGGAGAGCAGCACCAGCGGCGTCGCCAGTCCTGCAATTAGGGCAAACGGTATTGCAAAGCACTGGCGATGGGGTGCAGAAGCTAGAAAATGAACCATAACAGAACGTTAAAGGTTATATCGGTTGGTTAACGGGCGTAATTAGCGGTTACAGTCTGTTGGTCAATAGTTACAGAGGAATAGCTCTCTCAAGTTAGCCAATGCAGCATTGCTTTTGATCAATGCCTGCAGCCCTCAATGTTTCTGGTCGTTGAATCTTCTACAGTGAAGAGTAGCAGGAAAAACACAATTTCGTGACGCAGAGGTTAAGGCAGTATGCACCTGAGTGACATAACTCACCCCAATCAACTCCACGGTTTATCCATTCGCCAGCTCGAAGACGTGGCTCGCCAAATTCGCGAAAAGCACCTGGAGACCGTGGCCGCTAGCGGGGGGCATTTGGGGCCTGGGCTGGGAGTGGTGGAGCTGACGTTGGCCCTGTACCAAACCCTCGACCTCGATCGCGACAAAGTCACCTGGGATGTGGGCCACCAGGCCTACCCCCACAAGCTGATCACCGGCCGTTACCACGACTTCCACACCCTGCGCCAGAAGGACGGCGTGGCGGGCTACCTGAAGCGCAGCGAGAGCAAGTTTGACCACTTTGGCGCAGGGCACGCTTCCACCAGTATTTCAGCCGCCCTGGGTATGGCCCTGGCCCGCGATATGGCGGGGGACAACTACAAGGTGGCGGCGATCATCGGCGACGGCGCCCTGACCGGCGGCATGGCCCTGGAAGCCATCAACCACGCCGGGCACCTGCCCCACACCAACCTGCTGGTGGTGCTCAACGACAACGAAATGTCGATTTCCCCCAACGTAGGGGCGATTCCGCGCTACCTCAACAAAATGCGCCTCAGCCCGCCGGTGCAGTTCCTCACCGACAACCTCGAAGAGCAGTTCAAGCACCTGCCCTTCGTGGGGGGGTCGCTGTCCCCCGAGCTGGATCGGGTGAAGGAAGGCATGAAGCGGTTAGCGGTGCCCAAGGTGGGGGCCGTGTTTGAGGAACTGGGCTTTACCTACATGGGGCCCGTGGATGGCCACAACCTACAGGAGCTGATCACTACCTTTAAAGAGGCCCACAAGCACACCGGGCCGGTACTGGTGCATGTGGCCACCACCAAGGGCAAGGGCTACGCGATCGCCGAAAAAGACCAGGTGGGCTACCACGCCCAGTCGCCCTTCAACCTCACCACCGGTAAGAGCCTGCCCTCCACCAAGCCCAAGCCGCCCAGCTACTCCAAGGTGTTTGCCGAAACGCTGATCAAGCTGGCTGAAGATAACCCCAAAATTGTCGGCATTACCGCCGCCATGGCCACCGGCACCGGGCTCGACAAGCTCCAGCAGGCCCTGCCCAAGCAGTACATCGATGTCGGCATCGCGGAGCAGCACGCCGTTACCCTGGCCGCGGGCCTGGCCTGCGAGGGCATGCGCCCCGTCGCCGCCATCTACTCCACCTTCCTGCAGCGCGGCTTTGACCAAATTGTCCACGATGTCTGCATTCAAAAGCTGCCGGTGTTCTTCTGCCTCGATCGGGCGGGCATTGTTGGGGCCGACGGGCCGACCCATCAGGGACTGTACGACATCGCCTACCTGCGCTGCATCCCCAACATTGTGCTGATGGCCCCCAAGGATGAGGCTGAACTTCAGCGCATGCTGGTTACCGGCATTGACTACACCGATGGCGCGATCGCCCTGCGCTACCCGCGCGGTAGCGGCTACGGTGCCCCCCTGATGGAAGAAGGCTGGGAAGCCCTACCCATCGGCAAAGCGGAGGTGCTGCGCCAGGGCGACGACCTGCTGCTGCTGGGCTACGGCTCGATGGTGTACCCGGCCATGCAGACCGCCGAAATCCTCAGTGAGCACGGCATTGAGGCCACGGTGGTCAACGCCCGCTTTGCCAAACCCCTGGATAAGGAGCTAATTCTGCCCCTGGCCCAGCAGATCGGTAAGGTGGTGACGATGGAAGAAGGTTGCCTGATGGGCGGCTTTGGTTCCGCCGTGGCCGAGTCCATTCTCGATGCCCAGGTTCCTGCTCGGGTGCTGCGCATCGGCGTGCCCGATGTGCTGGTGGATCATGCCTCCCCCGACCAGTCCAAGGCGACCCTGGGGCTGACCCCACCCCAGATGGCGGAGCGCATTTTGGCCACTTACCAGGTAGAAAAGCCTGCCCTGGTGCGATAAGGCGGTCGGTTGGCCGGGGAACCCGTTCCCCGGCTCACTCAGAAACGTTATTTATCCGGACTGGGAGTAGCACGGCGTTTTGCGGTGCAGACAAGCCAGGTAATTCGCGATCGTGTGTTCTCGCCTTCAACTCGAGTTATTTAGGCCTGAAAGACCGTCTGATCGGGCACTGACCAGCTATCAGTCACGTAGAAGTAGCCGTTCCAGGCTGCCACAATAAATGACCCCGAGTTGCTGACAGGCCTCAGCAATGACGAGCTGGTTGCCCTGGCAGAAAGTGCCCTGTCGCTAGATGCTCAGAGCCAGCTCCATGATCTACTAAGCCGCAATGCCGAAGGAGAGCTGCTAGCAGAGGATCTAGCTATGCTCGATCGCCTATTGGCACGGGTGGATGACCGCAACCTGCTCAAGGCTAGAGCCAGCTACACACTGGATTACCTGAGCCAGTTAGCCTCGTGAGCGCATACATTCCCAGTGCTCTCTGCGGTATTTAAGTGGGTACATGACCAGCGAGAGCCGTCTTTGGGGACGATTGTCGAGATTACCCAGGTGCTTAAAACGCTGAACCCTTTGGCAGCTAAAGCGTTTGTGCAGCTCTACCTGGGCAATATTGTCGAAGATGACCCGGATAGCGAGTCATAGACGATGGAGTTTGAGTTTGACGAGAACAAGAGCCGATCAAACAAGCTCAAGCATGGGGTGGATTTTGTCGAAGCTCAGGTGCTTTGGCAGGATGACGATCGCATTGAAGTGCCTGCCCGCACCTCAGACGAGCCGAGATTGGTTATCGTAGGGAAAATTGGCACAAAGATATGGACGGCGGTTGTGACCTACCGAGAAGGGAAAGTTCGCATTATCCCCGTTAGGCGAGCACGACAGCAGGAGGTGGAACTGTATGAAGGCGGAAGCGTTTGACCAAAAGTTTGACGAGGGCCAAGAGGATATTGTTGATGACCTCGATCTGTCTCAGCTCAGACGCCCTGGCTATGAGCAGAAACGCATAGATGTTGATTTCCCAATTTGGATGATTGAGGCGCTGGATCGCGAGGCGCTGCGGTTGGGGGTGAGTCGCCAGTCGATCATCAAGGTGTGGATAGCTGAGCGGTTGGAGCATGCCTAACAACGCTTTTACGAACACCCTGAAAATTTACTATGACGAGGTTGGCAAAACGCTGACGGTCTGGTTTAGTGACCCCGCTGAAGAATTTATTGCTGAGGAAACGGGTGAAGAGGTGTTGCTGATTAAAAACCAGGCAGGCACGGTGATTGGGTTTGAGCGTTTAAACTATGAGCTTGCAGCGGGTAGTAGCCCCGTTGTTGAACTCATCAGCGCTTAGGTGGCTTCTGCAAAATGGAGGGCGATCGCCTCACCGCCCCAGTACCGTTGACACAATCACCGTCACAGTAGCAGCAGCAATCAGGCTGAAGGCCAGTTGCACAACCCACTGGGTCGCTTTCTGGTAGTTGTCAAATTTCTGGTTAAATTCGCTGTTTGCCCGGTTAGCCTGCTCAACCTCCTGGCGAAGCTCCCGCACTTCTTCGAGAATTTGCTGCGCCTGAGTGGGGTTGGCGTTGATGTCGTCGGTGGCTTGGGCCATAGCTGGGTGAGGGGTATTTTCTACTATGTTACCCAACCTCATAGCCAGAGCATTACGGCTTCAACTATCGGGCGCTGCGACAGGTGGGCGAATAGGGGCCTAATACCGCAGCCATTTGGTGAGGATGCGCATGGGTCTGCCGGTGTTGGGGCCGTTTTGGAGCTTGCTCCAGGCGCGGGGTTCGGCAAAACCGAGGCTATGGAGAATTTTGACCACCGTATCAATGCCTGTGGCAGAGCCGATGATGGTGATATGGACTGGTTCTCGGCGGGGCTGGGTGGGGGCAGGGCTGCCGGGAGGGGCGCTGTAGATTTCGCTGTTGGGGATGAATTCTTCTGACATGGGGATACTCACGTAATGTAGTCACAAATGCGACATTAGCACAGGTGCGATGTATCCACAAGTGTGACATTTACCTTCGGGTGCGGCTCTGCCAGGATTAGGGCATGGGAAGGGCAAGCGACGCACTGAAGCAGGTTTTAGATACCTACAGCATTAGCCAAAACAAGTTGGCGGTGACGATGGGCATTAGTCGCGCCAATGTGGGACGCTGGTACCACGGGCTAGACCCCAGCGCTGAAAATATTGCCCAGATTACCCAGGCACTGAAAACGCTGAACCCCTTGGCGGCTAAAGAGTTTGTGCGGCTTTACTTGGGAACTATCGTTGAGGATTAACGCCTGACCTACTGTATGCGATGGCAGTTCTGGACTCAAGAACGGCCTGACTTACAATTGAGATAAGTGTAAGGACCAGCTTCGCTATGCACCCTATTGTGAATGAGATCCAAAATTTGCCGCCCCAGGCTCAGCAGGAGGTGATCAATTTTGTTGCGGCGCTGATTAAGAAGCAGCGGCATGACCCTAACCATCGCCTAAAGCAAAGTTGGGCTGGTGCGATGCAAGCGTATCCTTATGCCTACACAAGCCTTAGCTTGCAAAAAGAAACCCTGGACGATTGGGCTAACCATATATCTGAAGGACGATGACTCAACTC